>NZ_JAKZBW010000004.1:0-125000 GCF_022539275.1 Pseudoxanthomonas sp. LH2527
GCTTGCGGGGGGGGGTCGGGGTGGGGGCGAGCGACGCCGTCTGACGTCGGCGCTGCCCCCATCCGCCCTTCGGGCACCTTCCCCCGCATGCAGGGGAAGGAACCTTCGGTTACTTCGACAACTGCTGCCAGAGGAAGGTGTAGGCCAGCGCGCTCATGTGCGCGGCCTGGGCGTTGTTCGCCGCGCCGCCGTGGCCGCCTTCGATGTTCTCGTAGTAGCGCACGTCCTTGCCGGCGTCCAGCATCATCGCCGCCATCTTGCGGGCATGGCCGGGATGCACGCGGTCATCGCGCGTCGAGGTCATGAACAGGGTGGGCGGATAGTCCTTCTTCGCATCGAACAGGTGGTACGGCGAGAAGGTCTTGATGAACTCCCAGTCGGCCGTATCGGGATTGCCGTATTCGGCCATCCACGACGCACCGGCCAGCAGATGGCTGTAGCGCTTCATGTCCAGCAGCGGCACCTGCACGACGACCGCGCCGAACAGCTCCGGATACTGCGTCAGCATGTTGCCGGTCAGCAGACCGCCATTGCTGCCACCCTGGATGCCCAGGTGCTTCGGCGAGGTGATCTTGCGCGCGATCAGGTCCTGAGCGACCGCCGCGAAATCCTCATACGCCTTGTGGCGATTGGCCTTCAGCGCTGCCTGGTGCCAGCGCGGACCGTACTCGCCGCCACCGCGGATGTTGGCCACGGCGTACACGCCACCCTTCTCCAGCCAGCCCTTGCCGACACCACCGGAATAGCCCGGCGTCATCGAGATCTCGAAGCCGCCGTAGCCGTACAGCAGGGTCGGCGTGCTGCCGTCGTACTTCAGGCCTTCCGGACGCACCAGGAAGTACGGGATCTTGGTGCCGTCCTTCGAGGTGGCGAAGTGCTGTTCGATCTTCTTGCCCGAGCCGTCGAAGAACGCCGGCATCGACTTCAACTGTTCCGGTGCCTGGCCCAGTTCCACCAGCGACAGCGTGGTCGGGGTCAGGTAGTCGGTGACGGTCATCCACACCGCGTCGCTGCTGTCGGCATCGACCGCGCTGACGCTGACGGTGCCGAAGCCCGGTGCGCCGACGAACTCGCCGCGCTTCCAGCCGGTCGCCGACGGCGTCAGCACGCTCAGCCGGTTCTTGACGTCGTCCAGCACGTTCAGCACCACGTGGTTCTTGGTGACGGACATGCCGGCGAGCGAGGTGCTGACGGTCGGCTCGAACAACACGTCGAACGTGCGCTTATCGGCGATGAAGTCGTCGAACTTCGCCGCCAGCAGCGAACCGGCAGCGTAGGTCTTGCCGCCGACGGTCCATGGCTCGCGCAGTTCCAGCGTCAGCCATTCGCGGAACACGCCCTTGTTGGCCGAGTTCGGCGCGTCGATCTTGGCCAGCGTGCCGTCGGCGCGGCGCAGGTACAGCTCGTCGTTGTAGAAGGCCAGCGTGCGGCTGACGAAATCACGCTGGAAGCCCGGCGTGTCGTCGTGGTACGCGGCGATGTACATGTCGTCCGGCTTGCCTTCGTAGACCACCTTCGCGCTGTCCAGCGGCGTGCCGCGCTTCCATTCCTTGACGATGCGCGGATAGCCGGAGCTGGTCATGCTGCCGGCGCCGAAGTCGGTGTAGACGTAGACGGTGTCGGCGTCCTTCCAGCCCAGGCCGCCCTTGGCCTCGGGACGGTAGAAGCCGTCGGCGAGGAACTGCTTGTTGACCAGGTCGAACTCGCGGGTCTCGTCGGCATCGGCGCCGCCGCGCGACAGCGCGACCAGGCAACGGGTGTAGTCGGGCTTGCGGCAGTCGGCGCCGTGCCAGACCCAGTTCTTGCCCTCGGCCTTGTTCAGCGCGTCCAGGTCGAGCACGGTTTCCCACTGCGGCTGCGGCTTGCGGTACTCGGCCAGCGTGGTGCGGCGCCACAGGCCGCGTTCGTGCTGCTTGTCCTTCCAGAAGTTGTAGTAGTGGTCGCCGATCTTCTGCACGCCGGGGATCTTGGCGTCGGAATCGAGGATGGCGCGGATGTCCGCTTCCAGTTGCTTGAAGGCCGGGGTCGAGGCGATCTCGGCCTCCGCCTTCGCGTTCACACTCTTCACCCAATCGAGCGGCTTCTGCCCTTCGACGTCTTCCAGCCAGGCATACGGGTCGCTGGACACGTCAGCCTCCGCGGCGTTGACGGGGGCGGACAGCGCGCCCGCCATGGCAAGGCCGGCGGCCAGGCAGGCATGGGTGAGTCTGGGCATCGAGGGTGGCTCCGGAGGTGCAGTTCATGAACACGTCACGCTAGCACAAGGCCCGGAGGCCACCCCCTGCCGAAGGTCAGGCCGCCCGGGACGGGCCAACCGGGGCCAGACGCAAGCGCCGCGCCTGCGGTCCGCGGCGACGCACGGCCTTGCGCGCCAGGACGACCCGGCCGGGCATCCTGAACCGGTGCAGCGCCCACCACGCCACCGCCGGCATGCCGACCAGCCAGAGCGGCAACCAGCCGAGTGCATCGGTATTGGCGCGCGCCAGCGGCACCAGCAGCACCAGCGCCAGGCCCGTCAGCACGAGCCGGCGCAGCAGGCGGTCCAGTGCCGCGTCGGGGCGGTCGGAGGAAGAAGAGGCGGAAGAAGCATGCGGAAGGAAGAACATGGCGGTGCACTCCTGTGAGGCGATGTCGGCGATGGGTCACCGTCGCGCAGCCGCATCTCACGGGTTGCGACATCACCGGTTAACATCTCCCTCGCATCCTGATGACTAGCGTGTCCGTATGACGGGGAGAAAGGAGTTCCACATGCCCATGCCGTTGTTTCCCCGCGTGGCCCGCCTCGCCCTGCTGGCCTGCCTGCTGGCGCTGCTCGCCGGCTGCGGCCATCGCGGCGCCGTCCGGGAAGGCCCCGCCGCGCTCGACCTGCCCCGCTTCATGGGCACGTGGCACGTGGTGGCGCATGTTCCCTACTTCGCCGAGCGTGGCCATGTGGCGGCGCGCTACGAATACGCGCTGCGCGACACCGACAAGGTCGGCGTGACCTACCACTACCGCGAGGGCTTCGACCAGCCCGAACAGACGCGCGAAGCCCGCGCTTCGGTGAAGAGCGAGTCTGGCAACCGCGAATGGACCCTGTGGTTCGTCGGCGTGGTGCCGGCGAAGTGGCGCATCCGCGAGGTGGCGCCGGATTATTCGTGGGCGCTGGTCGACTACCCCGGCCGCGACATGGGCTGGATCATCGCCCGCGACCCGGTGATGGCCGATGCGCAGTACCAGGACCTGGTGAAGCGGGCCCGCGACCATGGCATCAACGCCCGCCAGCTGGTGCGTGTGCCGCAGGTGCCGGCGCAGGTCGGTACGCCGGGGTTCGGGGAGCCGAAGGCGCCGTGATCCGGCATCCTGTAGGAGCGACGTCAGTCGCGACCGGATGCGGACGTTGTCCTTGGCGCTTCGCCAGGCAAGAAATGTGGCGCTTGCTACCTGCGCCATGACGCGTAGCTACAGCTTCAAGACACTCAAGATCAGCGGTCGCGACTGACGTCGCTCCTACAGGAACTCATTTCTTCTCGTAGTTCGACAGCGCCAGCTCCAGCAGTGCTTTCGCCTGTTCGCGCAGCACGGCAGGCTCGATGATCTCGGCATCGGCGCCGTAGTGCAGGATGTCCATCAGCAGCTCGCGCGAGACGCTGTAGGGAATCTTCAGTTCGTAGCGGCCATCGGACAGATGGCGGCCCTGCTGCTTGGAATGCCACTGCTCGTCCGCCACCCAGCGCGCCGCCTTGGCGCTGAACAGGATGGTCGCCCAGCCCTTCGGTTCGCCCGAGAAGATGCCGTAGCTCGAGGCCAGATGCTGGTTCAGTTCCTCGTTGGGGAGGTCGCGCGCGGGTTCGTCGCCCATCCTCGCCTGCCCGATGCGGTCGACGGCGAAACTGCGCAGCGCGTTGCGCTCGTGATCCCAGGCATCCAGGTACCAGTTGTCGCGGTAGTGGGTGATGCGCTGCGGCGACACCGTGCGCCTGGTGCGCTCGTCGGTGGAACGCGCGCGGTATTCGAACTGCAGCTGTTTGCGCTCCAGCACCGCGGAGGCGACGGTACGGAAGCTGGCTTCGTCGAGCGTGCGGCCGCGATGCGGGATGACGCGCACGCGGTCGACCGGCCACTGGTCGACGCCCGCGTGGTCGGCCAGCAGGCCTTCGATGCGCTTCTGCAGCGGCGCCAGCGCGCCGGACAGCACGCCGCCGCCGGTGCGCACCAGCAACTGCTGGGCGGCGAGCAGCGCGTACAGTTCCTCCGAACTCAGCCACAGGCCGGGCAGTTCGAAACGGTCGCTCTCGGCGGCGTGGTAACGGAAACCCGCCTCGCCATCGCCCTCGATCGGGGCCATCAGCGCATCGCGCAGGTAGGCCAGGTCACGGTAGACCGTCGCGCGCGAGCAGCCGAGTTCCTCCTGCAGCCGCTTCACCGTGACCGGATAGCGGGCCGCCTTGAGGAGTCGGTGCAGGGCGGTGATGCGTTCGATCTTGTCCATGGGCGGCACGACGGGGGGCGTGCACGGATTATCACCGACGGGTGGCCGTTTTCGTCGCCCTGCCGCCGTTGGAACAGGCACGGGGGACCTGCGCCGACGGCGGCTTGGGCCCGTGCGGTGCCTGGTGCCACGGCGTGTCCTCACCGCCGTGGCGCCCTCAACGCGCGGACCCAAGTCGCTGTTGCGCCGCGCCGCTTCGGAGGGAGCGTGCACCGCTCTGCCCGCACGGGCTCACCGACGTACGCCTGCCATGGGCGCATGCGGCGCACGCCTTCTTGACCCTCGAAGCCACGGTCCCCGCTCTGCGTGCAGCGGATGCGTCCGGCCCGACGCCAGCGACCCGCAAGGGGAACGCCGTCGATCGTGACGGCCATCGCGAATCGGACACATGCGCCTGCCAGAATGCATGTCGCAAACCTGAATCCGAACAAGCACTTGGGTTGTGGCGGCGCAGGCGTCTGCCTACCATGTAACCGGTTTCAGTCATTCACCTCCCCCGAGATCCGCCATGTCCGCCCGGATGCCCCTCTCCCTGCTCGCCCTCGCCCTGCTGGCCGGCGGCGCACTCCCGGCGCATGCCACCGAGGTACTGCTGCCGCGCAACGACAAGGTCGACGCGCCCCCGGCTGGCAAGGGGTTCACCAAGCAGGAGGGGATGGCGCTTCCCGTGGTCGCCATGGCGGTGCGTCCGATTCCGGAAACACCCCCGCCCCCACCGCCGCCCGCGCCGACCCTGACCGGCGGCGGTGAACTGGGGTTCGCCGCTGCGAGCGGCAACAGCAACAACGAGAGCTTCAACGGGCGACTGGACCTGACCTATACCGACGGCGGCGCGTGGCGGCACAGCGCCAGCCTGTTCGGGCTGCACTCGCGCTCCGAGTACAACCGCACCCTGGACGACGGCAGCGTCGTGCGCGACCGGCGCACCACCGCCAACCGGCATACGGTGACCGCCAACAGCGCCTACCTGATGGACGACCGCGGCACGCTCAATACCTCCGTACGCCATGAGGAAGACGACTTCGGCACCTACAGCCGCCAGCAGTCGGTGAGCTTGAGCTACGGCAACCGCGTGATCGAGAACGAACGCGCGCACCTCGACCTGCAGGTGGGCCCCGGCTTCCGCCGCGCCTACGACACCATCGACGAACGCAACGAAGCCAGCTTCATCGGCCGAGGCCTGGTCGATGTGCGTTACGCACTGAGCGAGAACACCGAGATCGTCAACAAGCTGCTGGTCGAATCGGGTGAGTACAACACGTTCGCGCAGAACGACCTGGGCGTGTCGGTGACGATGAACTCGCACCTGGCATTGAAGGCCGGCTGGCAGGCACGCCACAACAGCGACGTACCGCCGGACAGGAAGCGCACCGACACGCTGACCACGATGAACGTGGTCTACCGCTTCAAGTAATCGCGGCGCGCGCGGCTCAGGCCAGGAAGGCGCCCGCCCCCTGCTCCAGCAGCTGCGCCGCCACCCGGCGACCGAGCGCGTCGGGATCGGCGGCCGGTCCACGCCCTTCCGCGCGCAGCACCTGGCCGTCCGCCGCCGAGCCCACCAGGCCGGACAGCACGAGGTCGTCGCCATCGCGCCGCGCGAAGGCCGCCACCGGCACATGGCAGCTGCCATGCAGCGCCCGGTTCATCGCCCGCTCCGCTTCCACGCACAGGCGCGTAGGCGCGTCGTCGAGGGCGGCGAACAGCGCCTGCGTGTCCGGATCTTCGGCGCGGCACTCCACCGCCACCGCCCCCTGCGCGGGCGCGGGCAACCAGTCCGGCGCGTCCAGCCGCGCGCGGATGCGCGAGGCGAAGCCGAGCCGCTCCAGGCCGGCACAGGCCAGCACGATGGCGTCGTACTCGCCGGCGTCCAGCTTGGCCAGGCGCGTGTTGACGTTGCCGCGCAGGTCGCGCAGGTCCAGATCGGGACGCACCGCGCGCAACTGCGCCTGCCGACGCAATGATGACGTCCCCACGCGCGCACCCTGCGGCAACGCCACCAGGCCTTCGTGGTGGTTCGAGACGAAGGCGTCCGCATGGTCGGCACGCGGCAGGATAGCCGGCAGGACGAACGGTCCCTCCAGTTCCATCGGCACGTCCTTCAGCGAGTGCACGGCGCAATCCGCGTCGCCGCGCAGCATCGCCAGCTCCAGTTCCTTCAGGAACAGACCCTTGCCGCCGATCGCGGCCAGCGAGCGATCGAGCACTTCGTCACCGCGCGTGCTCATCGGCACCAGCTCGACGGCCAGGCCGGGATGCGCGGCGCGCAGGCGGTCGGCAACGTGTTCGCTCTGCCAGAGGGCGAGCGGGCTCTTGCGGGTGGCGATGCGCAGCGTGGTCATGCGGGCATTATCCCGCATGGCGCGGCGATGGCGGGGAATCAGAGCGCCTTGACCGTCTCGCGCAGGCCGGCCACGCAGCGCCGGCTGACTTCCAGCGGTGCCTTGCCGTGGCGCAGGATCGCCTGCACGTGGCCATCGCCGACACGCTTGATCTCGACCAGTTCGTGCCGCGCGACCAGGCAGTTGCGGTGGATGCGCACGAAGCGGCCGCCGAACTCCTCTTCCAGCGACTTCAGCGACTCTTCGATCAGGTCCTCGCCGCGCGCGTGGTGCACCACCACGTATTTCTCTTCGGCCTGCAGGTAGTGGACTTCATCCACCGGGATCAGCCGCAGGCTGCCGCGCAGGCGCGCGCACAGGTGGGTGCGTGGCTGGCTGCTGGAGGCGGCAGGCGGCTGGTTCTCGCGCCCGGCGATGAAGGTGCGGGCGCGCTCCAGCGCCGCGGCCAGCCGCTCGGGGCGGATCGGCTTCATCAGGTAGTCGATGGCGGCGGCTTCGAACGCGGACAGCGCGTGTTCGTCATAGGCGGTGCAGAACACCACGGCCGGACGCGGATCGAAGGCGGCCAGGTGACGCGCGGCTTCCAGCCCGTCGACGCCGGGCATGGCGATGTCCAGCAGGACCATGTCGGGGCGATGCTCCGAGCAGGCCTGCAGGGCGTCGAGGCCGTTCTCGGCTTCGGCGACCACCTCGATACCGGGATGTTCGGCAAGCAGGGCGCGCAGGCGCTCGCGCGCAAGGGATTCGTCGTCGGCGATGACCACTTTCACGGCAAAGGCGTCCTCGGTGAACGGTGGCGTGATCCCCCGTGGCCTAGGTTACCCATGGCGACGCCGTGCGTCATCCACCGGGGGCACGTGGGGATTACAACGCAAATCGTTGCGCCATCCAGTCACCGAGGTCACGGATTTCCTCTGCGCAGACCTGGTGCGCCATCGGATAGCGTTGCCACTGCACGTCGAAACCGAGCTCGCCCAGCACGCGCGCGCTGTGTTCGGCATGGACCAGGGGAATGACCGGATCGCCGCTGCCGTGCGCCATGAAGACCGGTTGCGCGGTCGCTGCCGGATGCAGGTGGCCGGCGGCCTGTGCGGCACCGGGCAGGTAGGTCGACAAGGCGATCAGCCCCGCCAGCGGCACCTGCCGGCGCAGGCCGGCGGCCAGGGTAATGGCGCCGCCCTGCGAGAAGCCCGCCAGCAGCAGGCGCTCCGGCGCGATGCCGCGCGCCTGCTCGCGTTCGATCAGCGCTTCCACCTGGGCGATGGATTCCTCGATGCCGGCGCTGTCCGCGCGGGTGGGGAAATCCATGCCGACGATGTCGTACCAGGCGCGCATGCGCACGCCGTTGTTGATGGTCACCGCGCGCACCGGCGCATGCGGGAACACGAAGCGCAATGCAGGCCAGCCCGGCCGCACCAGTTCGGGCACCAGCGGCGCGAAATCATGGCCGTCGGCGCCCAGCCCGTGCAGCCACAGCACGGACCACTGCGGCGCCGGGCCGGTTTCCTGTTCGACGGTATCGAGTACGGCGGAAGCGTTGGAAGTCGTCATGCCGCCATTCTGGCCGCAGACGCGCGCCGACACCACTCAGCCGCCGCGGGCCTCGCCGGCCGGCAGGCGGAACCGCACGGTGCGGCTGGAGGCGTGTGCCTGGCCGGTCGCCTCGAAGCGCCAGCGTTGCGCCACCGCGAGTGCCGACGCATCGAACATGCCGTCCGCCGTCGACGACAGCAGGCGGACATCGCGCACGCTGCCATCGGGCTGGATGGTGAAGGCCACTTCCGCCTGCCCCTCGATGCGCGCACGCAGCGCCGGCAAGGGATAGCGTGGCTGCGCATCCTGCAGCAGCCGCGGCGTCGCCGTGCCCTGCGCGATGCGCGCTGCCGGCTGGGGCGTGCTGACCGGCCGGGGCGGTTCCTGGGCCGCTGCAGGCACGACCGGCGTGGACACGGGATCGGCTTGCGGCGCGGCCATCGCGGTCATGGGCACGACGGCGGGTGGTGGCAACGCGGCTGCCGAAGCCGCGGGTGCCGAAGCCACGGGTGCGGATGCCAGCGGTTGCACGGCCTCCTGAGCGACCGCCACCTCCCGTGCCGCCTGTTCGCGCACGAGCGCGGCCACCGCGGTCCGCAATCGCGGCAGGGCCGGCGCACGGGGATCGATGCGCTCGATCAGGCCCTGCAGCCGCAGCGCCTCCGGCGCGTCACCGCGCGCGATCGCCTGCTCGGCGGCAATCAGCACGTACGGCTGCAGTTCGGCCAGTGCGGCCTGCGCGCGCGCCTGCTCCGGGGCCTGTGTGCGCGCGGCGAGATAATGTTCCACCGCATTGTCGCCCACCGGCGACAGCATCCGGCCGGCGGACAGTGCACGCGTCGCCCGCTCGTACGGCGTCGCGGGTTCGTCCCCGGTTGCGACGTCGATCGCCACCGCTTCTTCCCGGCTCGCCGCGGGTGCAGCCGCATCGCCGCACGCCGTCATCCCCAGAGCGATTCCCACGCCCACCCACATCCACATCGTTTTCATGGCCACCCCTGTCCTGCGGTCGGCAAATCTAGGCGGCGTAGATGACGGGGATGCGTCAGTGGCATGGACGCCACCGGGGGTGCCTGCGGGAGCCGGGGAGTCGGCCACGCCCCCCCTCCCGGCTGCACCACCGTGGAGCATGTGGTCCACCGGTGCCATTGGAAGCGTTTGCAGGCGCGCCGGCGGCCCGCGCGCCTCGAAAACTCGGGTACAGTGAGATGATTCGGGGCCGATACCACTGCGTACCGTCCCCTTCGGGGCGGCTCAGCAGGGAATGCCGTAGCGGACCCTGTCCATCATGCGGCAACCGTTCTTTTGGGGAAGAACCGACCGTGAGGCCCACCGCCATCACCATGCCCTCGCACATCGTCGATGGCGAACCGGACGTGTCCTGGGTCATCGACCACAGCGACAACGCCATCGTCGTCTGCGACGATTCCGCGCGCATCACCTGGACCAACCAGGGCTTCACGCGGATGCTGGGCTACACGCGGGAAGACGCGGTGGGACGCCGGCCCAGCGATTTCCTGGCCGGCCCGCATACCGATCCGGAAACGGTCGAATGGGTGCGCGGACAGCTGCACACGCAGCAGGGTTACCGCACCGAACTGCTGGTCTACGCCAAGAACGGCGTGCCGCTGTGGATCTCCGCCGTGGTGAACCCGGTCTTCGATCCCGAGCGCAATATCCGCTACCTGCTCGGCGTCTACACCGACATCACCCACAGCAAGCTGCACGAAGAAATGCACCGCAAGGTGCTGGGCGCCATCGTCCGCGAACAGCCGCTGCGGGACGTGCTGACGCTGATCTGCCGCGAGGTGGAGAAGGTCATGCCCGAAGCCGTCGCGTCGGTGATCGGCGTCGACGAATATGGCCGCCTGCGCCCGCTGGCCGCGCCCAGCCTGCCGGACGCCATCGCCTCGGTGATCGACGGCGAACTCGCCGGTCCGATGGTCGGCGCCTGCGGCTCGGCCGCATGGAGCGGGCAACCGGTGGAATGCCGCGACATCGAGCGCGACCCGCGCTGGCAGGCCTACAACGCGCCGTTCCTGGCGCTGGGCATCCGCGCGTGCTGGTCCAGCCCGATCAAGGACAACGACGGCCGCGTGCTGGGCACGTTCGCGCTGTATTACTGGGAAAACCGCGCGCCGGACGACTTCCACCAGCGCGTGGTCGATGTCTGCCTGCACCTGTGTGCGCTGGCGATGGAGCGCGAGCGCGCCCATGCCCGCATGCACCAACTGTCGTTCTACGACACGCTGACCGGCCTGCCGAACCGCGCGCTGTTCAACAGCAAGGTGGAACAGATGCTGCTGGGTGCCGCCCGGCGCGACGCCCACGTGGCGCTGCTGTTCGTCGACATCGACCGCTTCAAGATCGTCAACGACACCCAGGGTCACACCGCCGGCGACATGCTGCTGCGCGAACTCGCCAAGCGGCTCGGCAGCGAACTGCGCGAGGGCGACGTGGTGGCGCGGCTGGCGGGCGACGAGTTCGTGCTGGCGGTGCCCGACCGCACCGCGGAGGAAGCCGCCAACCTCGCCGACCGCCTGATGGCGCGCCTGTCCGAGCCGGTCAGCGCCGGCCGCATGATGCTCACCCCGCAGGCCAGCGTGGGCGTGGCGATGTTCCCGTCCGACGGCTGGGACGTCGACTCGCTGGTGCGGCATGCCGACATCGCCATGTACCGCGCCAAGTCCGAGGGCGGCGGGCGCATCGTGTTCTACAGCCTGGAAATGAACCAGGCGATGCAGGAGCGCCTGGCGCTGGAGAACGCCCTGCGCGAAGCCATCCGCAGCGGCCAGCTGCGCCTGCACTACCAGCCGCAGGTCGCGCTGGACGACGACGCCACGCTGCATGGCGTCGAGGCGCTGCTGCGCTGGCGGCACCCGGAGATCGGCGAGATTTCCCCCTCCACCTTCGTGCCGATGGCCGAGGAATGCGGCCTGATCGACGAACTGGGCCGCTGGACGCTGGAGGAAGCCTGCACGCAGATGGCCGACTGGCGCCGTCGCGGCGTGCCGGTGCCGCGCGTCTCGGTCAACCTCTCGGCGATCAACTTCGAACAGCAGGATCTGCCCACCTTCATCGGCAACGTGCTGGGCAAGTGCGGCCTGTCGCCCGACCACCTGATGGTCGAGGTGACCGAAAGCGTGATGCTGGCGCAGAAGCCGGAAGTGCTGGCGAATATCGATGCGATCCACCGGATGGGCGTCAGCCTGTCGATCGACGATTTCGGCACCGGCTACTCCAGCCTGAGCCATCTGCACCGCCTGCCGATCAGCGAACTGAAGCTGGACATGAGCTTCGTCCGCGACCTGGAGCACAGCGAGTCCGCGCGCGCACTGACCACCTCGATCCTGCGCATCGGCGAGAGCCTGTCCCTGAAAGTGGTGGCGGAGGGCGTGGAGAACGCCGCCCAGCGCGCCGTGCTGGCTTCGCTCAACTGCGACCTGCTGCAGGGCTACTACGTCTCCCGTCCGCTCTCGCCGCACTCGCTGGAGCGCTGGGTCAGCCTGCAACCGCCGGCCGAGTGAGGGCCGGGCTTCCTGCATCGTCCAGCAGGAAGTCGAGCGCTTCGCCGCACGGGGCCGCCAGCCGGAACTGCAGCAGATCATCGGCGCGCGTGCGACCCAGGCCTACCGCCGCCACCGGCAGCCCCAGGCGGACAGCCGCGTGCACAAAGCGCAGCCCCGAATAGACCATCAGCGACGAACCGACGACCAGCATGGCGTCGGCGTGCCCGAGGTGCGTCATCGCGGTCTCGACACGCAGCCGCGGCACGTTCTCGCCGAAGAACACCACGTCCGGCTTGAGCAGTCCGCCGCAGGCCTCGCAGGCGGGCACCTCGAACGTGCCGAAGTCCCGGCCCTCCAGATCGGCGTCGCCGTCCGGCGCCGTACCCGCGTCCAGCGACAGCCACGCCGGATTGGCCTGCGCCAGCCGCTGTTGCAGCTGCGCACGGCCTGATACCGCAGCGCAGCCCAGGCAGACGACCCCGCCGAGCCGCCCGTGCAGGTCGATCACCGACACGCTGCCGGCGGCCTGGTGCAGGCCGTCCACGTTCTGGGTCAGCAGCACTTCGCAACCGCCCTTGGCTTCCAGCGCCGCCAGGGCGACATGCGCGGCATTCGGCCGCGCCGCGGCGACGCGCGGCCATCCGAGCAGGCTGCGCGCCCAGTAGCGCTGGCGTGTGGCGCGATCGCCGACGAAGGCCTGGTAGGTCACCGGCGGCGTGCGCTTCCAGGCGCCCTGCTCGTCCCGGTAGTCGGGGATGCCGGACGCGGTACTGCAGCCGGCGCCGGTCAGCACGAACAGGCGCCGGTGCGCCGAAACGAAGTCTTCCAGTCGCGTGTCGATCATGCCGGCAGCATAGGCCATGCCGCGCCGGCGTGGCTCAGGGCTTCGGCGCGGGACAGTAGCTGCGCAGGTAGTCCATGTGGGCCGGCATCTGCCTGGCCGTGTCCAGGACATTGCGGCGGATGTCGTCGAGGAAACGTTGCAGGTCCGCCGGCGACATCACGTCCGCGGTCGGGTGGTAGCGCTTCGGCACGATGCCCTGGCCCATCATCACCTGGATCCAGGAATTCTCGCCGAACAGTTCGCCGGGAACATGGAACACGGTGCCGGTCTCGCGGAACAGGTCGATGCGATGCCGCAGCGTGGACGGGATTTCCATCTCCGCGATCTCGCGCCAGTACGGCGTGTCGCGCCGGTCGCTGACCTTGTAGTGCATGATCACGAAGTCGCGGACGTGTTGCAGCTCCTCGTCCAGGCGCGCGTTGTATTCATCGATCGCCGGCTGGGTGATGGTGTGCGGGAACGTCTGCAGCAGGCGCACGATGCCGCGCTGGATCAGGTGGATGGTGGTCGATTCCAGCGGCTCGATGAAGCTGCCGGCCAGGCCCAGCGCCACGCAGTTCTTCGCCCAGCACTGCTGGCGCTGGCCGGGCTGGAAGCGGATCGGCCACGGCTGCTTGATCACCTCGCCCTCGACGCTCGACAGGAACTGCTCGCGCGCCTCGTCGTCGCTGATGTGCCGGCTGGAATACACGATGCCGTTGCCGACCCGGTGCTGCAGCGGGATGCGCCACTGCCAGCCCGCCGTGCCCGCGATGGCGCGCGTATACGGCACGGCATCGCGCACGGCGGTGGTCTGCGTGGCCAGCGCGCTGTCGTTGAACAGCCACTGCGACCAATCGGTGTAGCCCACGCCCAGCGTCTTGCCGATCAGCAGGGCACGGAAGCCGGTGCAGTCGATGAACAGGTCGCCTTCGATCACCTCGCCGCGCTCGAGCTTGATCGAGGAGATGCATCCCTCGGCGTCGGTGGCCACGTCGACGATCTTCCCCTCAACGCGCTTGCAGCCATGGCGCGCGCTGAAGTCGCGCAGGAACCGCGCGTAGAGCGCGGCATCCATGTGGTAGGCGTAATTGACGTGGTAGCGCGGCAGGTGCGAGAAGCGGTCCTGCAGCGCCGCCTGCAACTCGATGCAGTAGTCGCTGTACTCGCTGGCCAGGCCTTCGGCGCGTCCACGCAGCCAGAAATGCTGGAAGCCCGCCGACCAGTGGTCCTTGCCGCTGATGCCGAACGAGTGGATATAGCGATGGTCCACGTCCTTCCAGTTTTCGAAGGAGATGCCCAGCTTCACCGTGCCCTGCACGGCCGCCATGAAGTCCTGTTCCTTGATGTCGAGCAGGCGATGGAAGACCACCAGGGTCGGAATCGTCGCTTCGCCCACGCCGACGGTGCCGATCTCTTCGGACTCCACCAGGGTGATGTCGAGCACCTTGCCCAGGGTCTTCGACAGTGCGGCGGCGGCCATCCAGCCCGCGGTGCCGCCACCGGCGATGACGACGCGCTTGACGGGACGGGGGGTGGCGACGGGTTCTGGCGTATGCATGCGGTGGGCTCTATCGGTTCAGGCGCTGCACGAGCAGCGCACGCAGGTGGCGGACACGGTCTTCGTCGAGCGACGCCAGCACGCGCCGCGCGGATTCGGGAATATGGCCGGCGTCGACGGCCTCGTCGTAGCCGAACACGTAATGGTCGAACACGTCCTTCCAGATGGCGCGCTCGTGCGGCGGCAGGTCGCGCAGGCTGGTGATCGCCAGCATCAGCGCGTTCATCGGCGTGTCCATCCACGCAGGCGTGCGGCGCCACCAGTAGTTCACCAGCACGTTGAAGGGTTCCAGGCCCTCCATGTGATGCCACCACATGGAAGGAATGAACACGGCATCGCCGGGCGCGAGCACCGCAGTGCGTGCATGGCGCATCGCTTGGGCAAAGCGGGGAAAGCGCTGCAGGTCCGGCGCAGCGAAATCGACCAGGCTCACCGCCTGCCCTGCCGGCGTGTGATCGAGCGGTCCGATGTAGAGGTTCTGCAGCTGGTCCGGCGGGAACAGCGTCACCCGTCGCCGACCCGCGACCACGCAGGCCAGGTTGTCCGGCACGTCCTGGTGAGCCGCGATGCGGCTGCGGTTGCCAATCCAGATGCTGGCCAGCGGATCGCGGGCGCCCAGCATCATGGGATTTTCCGCGCGGAACCCCGGCAGGAACGTATCCAGCGTGGTGGACGCGACGTAGATCGAGGGCGGCGCGGCGGCATCGAGATACTTGCGCAGGGTATCCAGCGCGACCATCAGCGGCACCTCTTCGCGCCGGAAGTTGAAGCCGCTCAGGTCGTCGTTGTAGAAGACACGCCCGCCGGCCTCCGGTGGTGCCACCGTGGCGACGACCGGCATGCTGCCGTGGTCGAACCGCTTGAGATACGCGATCGCATCGTGCGCGGATGCGTGCGCCGCCTGAACGGCAGGCCATGCCGATGCCAGGCCGCGCAACACCACGGGACTGCTTGCCGACAGCAACGATTCCGGTACGGCGGCGGGGTCGTACCCGCTCACCTCTTCGATGGCATCAGTTTGCGGCAGCACGACGTCGATTGGTCCGTTCGATCAGGTCGCGGAAGCGCGACATCGAGGCCAGCACCATGTAGATGGGCAACAGGTGGCCCTCGTGCGCCAGCCGTTCAAGCGCCGCGCCCGGTAATGCCTGCAGGCGCGCTTCGTCGATCGTGTGGAAGCCGGCCAGGCGATTATGCGAGCCGTCGTCCAGCTTCACGTCCAGTACGAACGACTCCAGCAGTCCGTGCTGCAGCAACGCGTCGATGAAGGCGGGTGTGGCCATGACACCGTCATGCAGGGCCAGCAGCACGGACTTGACGCGCTCCAGGTATTCGGTGGCGACGCCATGGTCGTCGTGGAAGAGCGTCTCACCGCCGTCGGTGGTGACGCGCGGATGCTCCAGGTCGACGTGCAGCAGGCGCTCTTCGCCCGAGACGCCGACGAGAAAAGGCTGCCGCCTGATGGCCAGCGGCACGTAGGTCGCATCCCAGCGCGTACCGTCGAGGAAGAGGTTGTCGCCTTCCTGCAGTCCGAACAGCGCAAGCGGTACGAAGCGGCCCTCGCCATCGCGCCCGAACACGATCGGATAGTGCGCCTGCACGTCACGGAACTCGGCGGGAAACGTCAGCGCGCGCATGACCGCATCGCCGAGTGCCGCGCCGTGTCCGGCGTGCACGCGCAGCGTGCGGTGTTCGACGTTGTTCAACAGCACATGCTGGCTCATCGGCTCTCGCAGGCTATCTGTAATGAGAAGCGCAGTACCCGGGCATCGTGCCCGATCGGATGGCGCAAAGAAAGACGGAGCCGCCGGACACGCCGACGACTCCGCCCTGGATCACGCAGCAAGGATCAGAACTTGTACCGCAGACCGAACATGTAGCGCGGGCCGGTCTGGGTGGCGAACCGCACCATGTTCTCGTGACGGGCGTGGGTACGCATCGTCTCGTCGGTGAGGTTGATGCCTTCCAGGCTGAGCGTCAGCTGCGGGGTCACCTGGTAGCTGACGTTCATGTCGAACTGGCCGTAGGCTTCGGTGTAGTTCGGGTTGTTGCCCTGCCCGCCGACGCCGCTGAAGAACTCGTCGCGCCAGTTGTACGCCGCACGGACCTGCCACGGCCCCTTGTCGTAGAACGCCACCAGGTTGGCCGAATCGCTCAGGCCCGCCAGCGGGTACTGGTCGCCCAGGTCGGTGTCGTCGAACGTCAGGCCCGAGTCCACCTTGGTGTAGTTCGCCGCCAGGCCGAAGCCGCTCTCGCCGAACAGGTGCTGCACGTTGATCTCGAAGCCATCGAGCGTGTCCGAACGCTGGTTGGCCGGCACGGTGATGTTGAAGCCGGCGATGGGATCGCCCGGCTGGCCGGTGATCGTGCCCGCCGCGACATCGACGCCCGGATCGTTGGCATGGTTGGCGAAGATGTAGGTCCGGATGCAATCGCCGTCGGTCGGCAGGCAGCCCGCCGCCAGCGCGTTGTTCCAGTAGGTGCCACCCACCGGCGTATGCAGGGAGAACGGCTCCTCGCGCACCACGGTGTCGCTGATGAAGTTCTCGATGTCCTTGCGGAACCAGCCGACCGAGAAGTAGCTGCCCGAACCGTAGTACCACTCGAACGACAGGTCGAAGTTGTCCGACAGCAGCGGCTCCAGCGCCGGATCGCCGCGGCTGCCGTCGCCACCGCTGATGCGCACCACGTTGGCCAGCTGCTGGCCGCCACGGATGGCGCCCCAGCCGGGACGGCCGATGGTCTGGCTGTAGCTGCCGCGCAGCACCATGCTCTCGCTGAGATCCAGCTTCAGGTCCAGGTTCGGCAGCAGGTAGTCGTACTTGCCCTCGCGACGGCCGAACGACTGGCCGTCCGCGTAGTTCACGTACAGCTCGTTCGCGGCCACCCAGCTGATGGTCTCGCCGACGCGCTCCAGCGCGGTGGAGACCACTTCGGTTTCCTCGTAGCGGACGCCCAGCGCCAGGTGCAGCGGCATGGACCAGTCGAACATCGTGGTCCACTGCACGTACGCGCTCTTCGACTTCTCGGTCGTGCGGATGTCGTCGGTGAACTGGGTCGGCATCTGGTAGCAGGTGGCGCAACCGGATTCGCTGATCGCGGCCTGGCGCAGGCGCTCGAAATCGAACACCAGGAAGGCGTCGGTCCAGTTCGGATTGTTGTGGTTGCCGAAGGCGTCGAAGTACCGCGACATGTGGTCGGTGTACCAGATGCTGTCGTCGTAGTCGGCCGGCGTACCCACGCCGCCCCACGTATCGCGCTGCATCACCGCCGAGGCCGAGCGGTTCTGCACGTCCATGGCGGACACGCCGAAGTCCAGGCCCGAGTACTCGCCGAACTCGAAGCGGCCCTTGGCCTGCATCTGCTCGACTTCGGACTTGTTGTAGCTGTTCTGGAACACCGAGCCGGTGACCAGCGCCTGCGAGGCCAGCACTTCGGTCTGGCCCGGCGGCAGCACGACGTTGACGATCGGGATCTCGCCCGAGTAGTCGACCGTGGTGGTCCCGCGCACGTAGGCGGCCACGCCCAGCACGCCGGCCGAGCCGAGCGGGCTGTCCGGCTTCGATTCGGACTGGGAGTTGTGGTAATCGAACTCGAGGTTCAGGTTGTCGCTGACTTCCCACTCCACGTTGAAGCCCAGCGAATCGCCCTGGGTCTTGGTGGCCAGCTGCATGCCGCCCATCGACAGGTCGGCGCCGGTCATGTCTTCGGAGTAGATGATCGGCGCCGCGACCGGACCGTCGGTCCACGAGCTGTCGCCCGGGCCGTAGTTGAACCACACCGACAACTCGCTGCGCTGCTGCTGCACCTTGTTCTCGATGTAGTTGTAGTCCAGCGTCGTGGTCACGCGGTCGGTGGGCGCCCACTGCAGGGTCACCTGGCCGTTGGTGCGCTGGCGCTGCACGCCGTTGACGCTGTAGCCCGTGTTCTGCGGGCGCGCGTACACATCGTCCGGGCCGGGACGGTTCTGGATGCGGTCGTAGTAGGTCTCGCCCGGCAGCGGCAGGCGCTGCCAGCTGTTCGAGTTGTCGCCATAGAACGTCAGCCAGCCATCGGCGACGGACGCCTGGTTGAAGCCGGAATCGCGCTCCTGGTAGCTGCCGCTGAGGGTGACGCCGAAGCGGCCATCGGCATAGGTCTGGCTGAAGATGCCGGACATCTCGCCGGTGAAATCGCTGCCCTGCAGGGTATCGGGCAGGTTGCGGTTGGAGCTGTCGTTGACGGCCTTCAGGCCGAATGTCGCCACCGGATCGGCCTCCAGCGGGCGCGCCGTGCGCACGTCGATGGTCGCACCGATGCCGCCGGTGGGATTGTCGGCGCGGCCGGTCTTGAACACGCGCACTTCAGAAACCGATTCGCTGGCCAGGTTGGCGAAGTCGAACGAGCGCGAGGTGGAGTTGCCTGCGCCGCCGCTGCCGAGATTGGACGCCGGCATCTGGCGGCCGTTGAGCAGTACCAGGTTGTAGTCCGGACCCATGCCGCGCACGGTGACCTTGGAACCTTCGCCGCTGGACGTGCGATCGATCGACACGCCGCTGATGCGCTGCAGCGATTCGGCCAGGTTGGTGTCGGGGAACTTGCCGATGTCCTCGGCGACGATGCCGTCGACCACACCCTGCGCGTCGCGCTTGAGGTTCATCGACGACTCGAGGCTGGCACGGATGCCCTTGACCACGACCGTGTCGAGCTCCGTGGGATCCACCTGGTTGGTGGTGGCGGGCGCGGCACTGGTGTCGCCCTGCGGCTCGGCCTGCTGCGCCCACGCGGGGCCGGCGAGCGCCAGCAACAACGCGGATGTCAGCACCCGCTTCCTTGGAACGGACTGCAACTGCTTCATGGACTTTCCCCTCTCCGGAAATTCACGAATGGTGGTGGTGTACGTGCTCGCGGCCCTTTCGCCGCGTGCATGGGGCCGCATTGGACGCGCGATTGACAGCGTTGTCAACTTTTCCTGATTTTCGGCCGAGTGATCGCGAAACCCCTTGTTTTAAGCCATATCGTGCATGTTGCATCGCAGCTGAAACCGTTTTCTGCATTGCATCCGTGACACGACGCCGGACGAAATTTCCGCCCGGACCAGACCTGAGGTTTTCTATTGGTATGGAAGATGCCGGGCGCGACAGGCACGCGCGAACCGGCGCATCGCGCGCCAACGGAATCCGGCAGCGATACCTTCAGCGCGTTGCGGGAGGCTGCGTCGACTCGCGGAACAGCACTTCGTGCTCCACCTGCACCATGCCGCCCGCTTCGGCCGCGCGGATGCGCGACAGCAACTGCAGCGTGGCCAGCTTGCCCATCTCGGAGGTGGGCTGGCGCACGGTGGTGAGCGCGGGATAGATATGGCGCGCGATCGGCGTGTCATCGAAGCCGCAGACCGAGATATCGCGCGGCACTGCCAGCCCGCGCTCGCAGGCGGCACGGATCACGCCGGCCGCCATGTCGTCGTTCGCCGCGAAGATCGCGGTGGGCGGCTGCGCGAGGCCGAGCAGCGCATCGCCGGCCTCGATGCCGGATTCGAACGAGAACGCGCCCTGCACCACCAGCGCGGGGTCGTATTCCAGTCCCGCCTTCTTCAGCGCATCGCGATAACCCTTGTAACGCCACTGGCAGGCGCCGTGGGCGGGCGGGCCCTTGATGTGCGCGATGCGGCGGTGGCCCTGCGCCACCAGCCCGGCCATCAGCTCCAGCACGGCCGAGGTCTCGTCCATTATCACGCCGATCCGCCCGTCGGTGCGCTTGGGCGCGATGCAGGCGAACGGCACTTCGTGCTGCTCCAGGAACTCCAGCACCGCCGGATCGTCGGTCAGCGGCGGGATCAACACCACGCCGTCCGGGGCGAAGTGCTCGAACACCACCTTCAGGTCTTCGGCCTTGCGCTGCCTGGCCGAGCCCACCGGCGCCAGCACCAGGTTGTAGTGATGGTCGCGGCAGGCATCCAGCATGCCGCTCTGGATTTCCATCAGATAGTTGCGCGACGGGTTGTTGTAGACCAGCGCGATGACGTAGGAGCGCTGACCGGCCAGGCTGCGCGCGGACAGGTTCGGGCGGTACTGCAGCTGCTCGACGGCCGCCATGACGCGCTGGCGCATCGCGTCGCGCACGTTGGGCTCGTTGTTGAGCACGCGCGACACGGTCTTCATCGAAACGCCGGCGGCGGCGGCCACATCCTCGATCCGACTACGCATAAGACGGTTCCCGCTCCACTTCGTCCATCCCTTCCGGCAACGAGGCCGGATTCTGACAGCGCCGCGCATCGCTGGATACTGCGTCGTCCCCACGTGAGGCGGCGCGACCGACGCATCCTTCATGCTGCATGGCAACAGACCGCGCAGCGCGCAGGGCCGACATCCGCACCGCGCCGCGTCTCACCGTGGCGTTCCTCGCCTCCGGTTGACAGCATGGTGTAGCAACTGTATGACAGCGCTGTCAACCATCCCGCTCCGAGAGCGCCCGCGCAACACGCGGGATGCCATGCCGCGCCCACGAGGATCACGCCGATGCGCCACACGCCCCTGTTCGCCGCCGCCCTGCTGGGGTTGTCGATGATGAGCGGCGCACCGTCCGCGCAATCGGCCGACGCGTCCGCCACCGTCACCATCTACACCACGGCGCAGGACAGCACGCAGCGGCTGGCGCGGACCGGAACCGCCAGGCTGCAGGCGGGGCATGCACTGACCGAGGTGGAGAACTCGGTCTTCGTCGATCCGACAAGGAAATTCCAGGCGCTGCTCGGTATCGGCGGCGCGATAACCGACTCGACCGCCGAGGTCTACGCCAGCCTCTCGCCGGAAAAGCGGGCCGAGTTCATGCGCGCGTACTACGACACCCGGGACGGCATCGGTTACTCGCTCGCGCGCACCACCATCCACAGCTCCGACTTCAGCCCCGCCAGCTACACCTATATCGAAGAAGGCGACAAGGCGCTGGCGACGTTCTCCATCGACCACGACCGCCGTGCGCGCATCCCGATGATCAAGCAGGCCATCGCCGCCGCCGGTGGTGCGCTGCCGCTGTACGCCAGCCCGTGGAGCGCGCCCGCCTTCATGAAGACCAACAAGCACATGCTGCGCGGCGGCGCCCTGCTGCCGGAGTATCGCGACGCGTGGGCCAACTACTTCGTGAAGTTCATCCAGGCCTACGAGCAGGAAGGCATCCCGATCTGGGGCATTACCGTGCAGAACGAGCCGATGGCGAAGCAGACCTGGGAATCGATGCTGTACACGGCCGAAGAGGAGCGCGACTTCCTCAAGCTGCATCTCGGCCCGAACCTGCATGCCGCCGGTTACGCCGACAAGAAGATCATCGTGTGGGACCACAACCGCGACATGATGCTGTACCGCGCGCAGGTGATCCTGGGTGACCCGGAAGCGGCGAAGTATGCGTGGGGCCTGGGCTTCCACTGGTACGAAACCTGGGCCGGTTTCGACCCGATGTTCCGCAACGTGGCCGCGGTCACCGAGGCCTTCCCCGACAAGCCCGTGCTGCTGACCGAAGCGGCGGTGGAGAAGTTCGACCCCGCCCGCTACCAGCACTGGCCGAACGCGGAGCGCTACGGCACCTCGATGATCCACGACTTCAACAACGGCGCGGTCGGCTGGACCGACTGGAACATGCTGCTCGACCAGACCGGCGGCCCCAACCACGTGGGCAATTACTGCTTTGCGCCGTTGCACGCCGACACCCGCACCGGCGAGCTGATCTACACCCCCAGTTATTACTACATCGGCCACTTCTCGAAGTTCATCCGGCCGGAGGCGCGCCGCGTCAGCACCGCCACCAGCCGCAGCACGCTGCTGGCGACCGCCTTCGTCAATCCCGACGGACGGCTGGCCACGGTGGTGATGAATCCCACCGACGACGCGATCGACTACAACTTCTATGTCGGGCAGGCCTCGGCGGTGGTGACGATTCCCGCACGCGCCATCCAGACGCTGGTGCAGTAGGCATGCGCGGCGTACAGCGTTTCCTCCTGTCGCTGCTGGTCATGGCGACCGGCGCGGCACAGGCGAGCGAACCCTTTCCGTGGCCCGGCGGACGCAGGGCGGCAGTCAGCCTCGCGTACGACGATGCCATCCCCTCGCAGCTCGACCACGCCATCCCCGCCCTCGATCGCCACGGACTGAAGGGCAGCTTCTACCTGACACTGGCCTCCGACACGCTGCGCACGCGCCAGCGGGAATGGATCGCCGCCGCGCGCAACGGCCACGAGCTCGGCAACCACACGCTGTTCCACCAGTGCTCGGCGTCGCAGCCCGACCGCGCCTGGGTCGAGCCGCACCGCGACCTCGACACCACCACGGTGGCGCAGATGGTCGATCAGGTACGGCTGGCGAACACCATGCTGGCCGCGCTCGACGGCAGGAGCGAGCGCACGATGACCGTGCCCTGCGGCGATACGCAGGCACGCGACGGCAACTACATCGATGCCGTCGCCGCGGACTTCGTCGCGATCAAGCTCGGGCAAGGCGGCGTGATCGAGGACATGGCCGGGGTCCATCCCGCTGCGGTACCCGTCGATGTTCCCGTCGATGCCACGGGCGAACAGCTGATCGCACGCGTGGAGGAAGCGGCGCGCCGCGGCACGATGGTCAGCTTCACCTTCCATGGGATCGGTGGCGATTACCTGGCCGTCTCGAACGGGGCGCACGAGCAGCTATTGCGCCATCTCGCCGCACACCCCGACGTCTACTGGGTGGCGCCCTTCGTCGACATCATGCGGCACGTCAGATCCCACCAAAGCGCAACGCCAGCCTCGCGCCCATGACGGGCGCGGCGCGTCATCCGCCGCCGGCCCAGTGCCAGCGCACGCCGACGGTGAAGGTACGATCCGCACCCGGTTCGTAGTAGCGGCCATTGCCTTCGTTGACGATGACCGAGCCGATGTGGAAGCGGTCGAGCGCATTGTCGATGCGGGCGAATCCCTGCAACCGGCCATGGCCTGTCGCCCAGGCGCGCGCCACTTCCAGATTGAGCAGGCCGTAGCCGGGCGCACGCTCGCTGCCGGTGTCGTTGACGCTGACATCGCCCACGGCCAGCAGCTGCGCCGCGGCATGCCACTGTTCGCCCTGCCATCGCAGCCGTGCCGAGGCCTGCTGCCGTGCGACACCCGGGATGCGGGTGCCGGCGGCGACCTGCACGACGGGCGAGGTGCAGCCGCTCGCGGTGCAGATCGGGAAGTCGTCGCGGAACGTCGCATCCAGCCAGGTGTAGGCCAACTGCAGCTGCCATGCCGCCTGCAGCGGCAGCTCGGCCTGGATCTCCACGCCCTGCCGGCGTGCGGCGCCGACATTGCGGAAGCTGCTGCGGCCGCCGACGTTGCGCGCGACCGCGAGTTCGTCGTCCGTGTCGGCGCGGAACACCGCGGTTTCGACGCGCAGCCCCTGCTCGCCGCGCCACTTCATGCCCAGCTCGGCATTGCGCGTGGTCGCAGGCTTCAGGTCGAATGCCAGTCCGGCGCCGCCGTCGGCGCGATAACCGACCTCGTTGAACGTCGGCGTCTCGAAGCCGCCTCCGATCGAGGCGTACAGGCGCAGCGCGTCGGAGGGAGAGAACACCAGGCCGGCCACCGGCGTGGTGCGCGCGTACACCACCCGGCCGCTGTCGTCGGGATTGGTGGCGGTGACGTAGGCATCGTCGGAGCGGAAGCGCACGCGGCTGTGGCGGGCGCCGACCAGCAGCGACCACTGTGGCGCGAATCGCCACCACGCCTGCGCATACTGGTCCGCGTTCGCCACCTGGTTGCGCTCGTCCCGCCGCAGGTCGCCGCGTACGCCCAGGGCGGTGCCGACGAAGTTCTCGTAGCCGCGACGATGCTGGCGCTGGCGGTCGGCATTGACGCCTGCGCTCAGCTCGAATGGGCGCCCGGCGAGATCGCCGGTCCATGACCAGCGCAGGTCGGCACCGCCATAGTCGTTGTCCAGATCGATCACGCCGCCCGAATTGAGCGGATTGGCCTGCGCCGCGATCGGCAGCGACAGGTACTGCTCGACCTCGCGGCGACCGCCGTAGGCCATCGCGCGCAACCGGTGTCCGTCGGCAAACGGCCATGCGTAGATCGCGCCAAGCTGGTCCTGGCGCACGGATTTTCGCGTGTTGTATTGGGTGGCGACCGGCGACGCCTGGCGCGGGTCCTGCCAGGCCTGCGCGCGCGTCAGGCCCAGCGGATCCTGGGCGTCGGGCGCGTCGAAATGGTTGAGCAGCAGGTCCAGCGTGCCGGCACCGGGCTGCAGCCGCAGCTTCGCGTTGAGCGATTCGCGCCGCGCCGCACTGTGGTCTCGGTAACCGTGCGTGTCCAGCACCGACGCCGCCACGTTGTAGCTGACCGCATCACCGACACCCCGCAGGCGCGCGCCCAGCAGCCGGCTGTCGTGGCTGGCCACGCTGGCCTGCACGCGGGCTTCGTGCCCTTCCTCGGGGACCTCGCTCCACAGTTGGATCACGCCACCGGACGAATTGCCGTGCAGGGCCGAGAAAGGACCGCGCAGCACCTCCACGCGATCGGCGCCCAGCATGTTGAAGTGCGATACCTGGCCCTGCCCGTCCGGCATGGTGGCCGGCACGCCATCGGCGTACAGCCGCAGTCCGCGCACCCCGAAGGTCGAGCGCGCACCGAAGCCACGGATCGACAACTGCGTGTCCTGCGCGAGGTTCTGCCGTTCGCGCGCGAGCAGACCCGGGATGCCGTCCAGCACTTCCGACAACGCGGCTTGCGGCCGGGCGCCGCCATCGCCCAGCGAGACCACGTGGGTGGACGCGGGCGTATCGAAGGCGCTGACCACTTCCAGGCGGGTGGCAGTGACGACGACGCGGTCCAGCGTTTCCGCGGACGCGGCCGACTGCGCGCGGGCAGGCGTGACGAAGGGCGATGCGAGCAGCGAACCACCCAGCATCCAGCAGAACGAGGACTTCACAAGCGGGTATCGAATCGGCGGAGCGGCCGATGGTACAGGGTGCGGTGCTTCCCGCGGCACCGTCGCCGTCACGCAGAACGACGCCCCGCCGTCCGTGCGACCGCGTCAACCGCGACACCGCATGATCGCTACTTCGCCGGCTCGAAGAGCAGGTCCGGATAGTCGTAGCTGAAGTCCGCCAGCGGCGAGACCGCCTTCATCGTGATGCGGTCCACGCGGCCGTCGCCATCCAGCGCGAAGGTCATGTAGGCGGGCTCGATGGAGGCGTCGTCCCAGTCCACGCGGAACGTGTCGTACTGCCAGTGACGCAGCGTCCCGGCCATGTTCGGCGTCTGGCTGAAATCGACGCGCAGCGTGCCGCCCTGTTCGGCGACGCTGATCGGACCGTACCACGCGTCGCGGTAGGCGCCTGCGTAGCCGGTGACGGCCAGCGAGGGCCGTGATGCCGCGCGTGCGCCGGTCGACGCGCCCTTCAGCGCTTCCAGCCCGCCCGCCAGCCGCGCCTGGTTCCACGTCGAGAACGCGCCGACCCAGTCGCGCGACGCCAGGCCGAGATAGTGGTCCAGCAGTTCGTAGCCGAGCCCGCGCATCACCTCCACGTCTTCGGCGTTGATCTGCAGCGCAATTCCCAGATTGCGCTCGGGCACCAGCACCACGAAGGCGAGCACGCCGAACACCGCGCCGCCGTGCTGCACGACCTTGACGCCACGGTAGTCCTGCACGTTCCAGCCATAGCCATAGCCGGAGAACTGCGGCGTGATGTCGGTGATCGGCGCCGGATACGCACGGATCGGAATGGTCACCTGCGGCGTCCACATCGCGCGGGCCGACGCCTCGCTGTAGAGCCTCCCTTTGCCGTCGGGCAGTGCACCCAGCGCCAGTTGCACCTGCAGCCAGCGGGCGAAATCGTTCGCGCTCCAGGACAGGCCACCGGCCGGTGCGCCGACTTGGCCCAGGCCTTCGCGTTCGGGCAGCACCTGTTGCGCACCGAGTCCGCGCAAGCGCGGATCCAGGCGCGCATGCGGCTGCGCCCGATTGGGGTTGGCGAAGCGGTCCTTCTCGTCGCTGACTGCGGTCGTCATGCCGAGCGGCTGGAAGATGCGCGTGCGCACGAAGTCTTCCCACGGCTGTCCGCTGACCTGCGTGACCAGCTCACCGGCGACGATGTAGAGGATGTTGTCGTAGGCGTAGCCGCTGCGGAAGCTGGTCGCGGGTTTGATGTGCCGCAGCGCGCGTACGATGTCGGCGCGGCTGCGCGAGGTGCGCGGAATGAACAACAGGTCGCCGGCGCCCAGTCCCAGTCCGCTGCGGTGGAGCAGCAGGTCGCCGACGGTCATCTCGCGCGTGACCCAGGCGTCGTACATGCGGAAGTCGGGCAGATGGTCGATGACCTTGTCGTCCCACGCCAGCTTGCCGTCGTCGATCAGGATGGCCAGCGCCGCCGCGGTGACTGCCTTGCCGGTCGAGCCGGTAGGGAAGATCGTGTCCGCGTCGACCGGCTCCGTGCCGCCCAGCCGGCGCACGCCATAGCCCTTGGCATGCACGATCTGCCCATCCTTGACGATGGAAATGGCCATGCCGGGTACATCGCGCGACCGCATGGCCTGCTCGACGCGCGCATCGAAGCCGGCCGGCACCTGCGCTTGCGCTTGCGTTGCCAGGCCCGGCAGCACGGCGACCGCGGCCACCACCAGCAGCTTGAGGAACACGTTCATCGGCGATCTCCGGACAGGACGGGCGCAGGCGAAGCGCCGGATGCGGGGCGATGCCGCAGTCGCCAGACGCCGACCGTCAGCAGCGGCACGATGTAGACCACGAGGAACAGGTATGCCAAGCCGCGGTATCCCTGCGCGATCAGGTCCACCAGGCCGACACGGTCGGCAATGAAGATCGAGCCGACCAGCAGCACGGCGGCCACCGTCAGGCGCGCAGCACGGCCCATGCCGAAGCCACCGCGCGCGCGCCAGGCGTGCGCGATGCGCTCGTTGCAGGCGTGGATCACCGCCGTGCCGCTTTCCAGCAACGCGCTGAAGATCATCAGCTGGAACAGCAGGTGGAATACCGGCAGCTGCAACTGGCGCAGGATGAAGTCCGAGGGCAGCGCTTCGTCGCCGATCCGCGGATACCAGGCCAGCATGCAGAGGAAGAACAGCAGGCCCGGCAGCATCGCCAGCGGCCCCGACAGCACGCCGGCCACCACGGCATCGCGGCGGCTCAGGAAGTGCCGAACCAGCGGCAGCACCACCACCGCGCCGACGATGTTGTAGCCCGCATACGTCAACCCGCCCTGCAGCCAGCCGGTGGTCGGATGCGGGGTGGCCAGCGTGGCCAGCGCCGGCTCGCCGAACCTGGCCAGCACCAGCACCACGAACAGTGCGTAGGTGCCGTACAGCAGGATCGACACCCACTTGAACAAGGCCTCGACCGTTTCATTGCCGAAGGCGACGAAGCCGCCGATCGTCACCATCAGCAGCAACGTGCCGACCAGCGTGGGCCAGCCCAGCATCGCCGCGAAGATCTCGCCCGCGGCCGCGCCAAACACGGCCAGGATCAGCACCATGAAGACCAGGTAGGCCAGCTCGAACAGGAAGGCGAAGCGGCCCAGCAGCATGACGAAGAAGCGGCGGTAGTCGAAGCTGCGGGTCGCATGGGCGACGGCGAAGGTCAGCGCGCAGATCGCGCTCCAGCACAGCATCGCCACCATGATCGCCAGCAGGCCGCCCTGCGGACCGCTGGGGATGAAGTACTCGGCGAGTTCACGGCCGGTGGCGTACCCGCCGCCGATCACCGCCGCCTTGAACGCCAGTCCCGGCAGGATCCAGCGCTGGAAGCGCGTTGCCGGCATCGCCTCAGCCGGCCTGCCGGGCGAGGCAGGCGGCGACCAGCGCGGTGAACGTGTCGCCTCCCCGCACAGGATCGGCGACCGGCATGCCCAGCCGGTCGGCCAGCGCGTCGATCGCCTCGCGTGCGGCCTCCGCGTCCAGCATGCCGGTGTTGAGGCTGACGCCGCCGCAGCGGATCGCCGGATTGGTGCGTGCGCCGAGACGCAGTGCCAGCTCGATGGTTTCCTCGATGGACGGCAGCAGGTACTGCGGATAGCCGAGCACGCGCTCGCGGCCATGGGCGTGGCAGACGACGATCACGTCCGGCTGGCTGCCATGCAGCAGCGCCAGCGACACGCCCGCGTAGGCCGGATGCGACAGCGATCCCTGGCCTTCGATCACGTCCCAGTGCGACGGGTCCGCGTCCGGCGACAGCATTTCGGCCGCGCCTGCAGCGAAGTCGGCGACCACGGCATCCATCGGAATGCCCGCGCCGGCGATCAGGATGCCGGTCTGGCCGGTGGCGCGGAAATCGGCATCGATCCCGCGCGCGCGGAATGCGCGGGCCAGGGCCAGCGCCGTGTACTTCTTGCCGAGCGCGCAATCGGTGCCGACCGTCAGCAGGCGATGTCCGCTGCGCTTGGCGCCGGTGGCCACCGGGATCTCCGCCGGCGGCTCGCGCACGTCGATCAGGCGACGGCCCAGCGCGCGCGCCGCGTTGCGCAGCGGCTCGATGCCCGACAGCCGCATGTGCATGCCGCCGATCAGGTCCAGCCCGGCTTCCAGCGCCTGCACCAGCAGCGGAATCCATGCCGGCGGAATGCGTCCGCCAGGATTGGCCACGCCGATCACCATGGCCCGCGCACCCGCCTGGCGCGCCTGCGCCGGCGAGAGAAACGGCAGGCCGGCGCTGACCCGTGCCGTGTCGCAGGCGAATTCGCCGACGCAGCGCTCGCGCGCCCAGTCGCGCAGGCCGAACGCGGTCTTGGCATAGCCCGGCTCGACGGTGTCGCCGAGGAACAGCAGGTACGGTTGCGGAAGCGCGTCGACGTCGGACGACGCCGGAAGAGCGGTCTGCATGTGCGGGGTCCGGAGCGCGGAAAGAGCGGACGCCATCCGCGGGAAGCGGATGGCGCGCGGTCAGAAGCGGACGTCGAGTTCCAGCCCGAAGGTCCGCGGCTGGATCGGCACGCCGGTCACATGCGACCTCGTGCCCGACAACGCGCCGTCCATCGGTGCCAGCGTCGACCACGCCTGCTCGCCGGTGACGTTGTTGGCGTACAGGCGCAGCTCCCAGTTGTCCTTGCCGATGCCGGCGTACAGGTCCAGCGCGTGGTAGCTGTCCAGTTCCAGCGGCACCGCGATGTCGTCCGGCGCCAGCAGCGTGTCCGGATCGCCTGGCGCGGTGACACGCTGGCGCTCGGTGGTGTCGTTGAGGCGGTCGTCGGCCCAGCGCAGCGCACCCCCCACCTGTCCGTTGAGGCCGCCCACGGAGAAGGCGTACTCGGCCGTCCCGGTCCACGACAGCTTCGGCGTGTACGGCATGCGGTCGCCGGCAAGGCCGGTCCACAGGATCACGTCGAACAAGGGGTTGCCGTCCACGTCGTACTGCGGGATCACCGTCGGCTCGAAATCGTTCTTGATGCTCGCGTCGGTGTACGCGGCGTTGAAGCCCAGCGTCAGGTTATCGGTGGCGCGGAACAGCGACGACAGCTCCAAGCCCTCGCTGGTCGCCTTGCCGCCGTTGACCAGGCCGCCGACGCCGTTGAACGACGACGCCACCTGGATGTCCTCCCAGTCGATCCGGAACGCGGACACGTCGAGGGTCACGCGACGATCGGCGAACTGCGACTTCATGCCGATCTCGTAGCTGTCGAGCATCGAGGAATCCACCTGCGGCGGCACCCCGGCCAGCGCGACGTTCGGACCGCCCGGCTGGTAGCCGGTGGCGACGCGCGCGTACAGCATGACGTTCTCGGACAGCTTGAACTGCGGGCTCAGGCTCCAGGTGAACACGTCCTCGCTGGAGTCGCCCGGCGATTCGCCGATGGGCGCCAGGATGCCGGTCGGCACGTTCTGGCTGAACCACTGGTCGTTGCGCGCCTGGCGCAGGCCGGCGTCGATCTTGAAGCGCTCGCCGAACCGCCACGAGCCGTTGGCGAACAGCGCGTACTCCTTGTACGTGCTGGGCAGGTTGATGATCGCCAGCGTGCCATACGCGCTATCCAACGGCGCCGGCAAGGGCGAACCGTCGCGCAGGCCCAGCCAGGCGAACTGGCTCTGCAGCGCGTCTTCCTTGGTGTAGAACGCGCCGACCATCCACTCGAAGGTGCCGCCGCCCTTGGATTGCAGGCGGAACTCCTGCGTGACCTTGTCCAGGTCGAAGCTGTAGCGCACGAACGAGCTGCCTGGCTCCGGCAATCCCAGCAGCAGGTTGGCCACTTCGCCGAACTGCACGGTCGAATCGATCTGGTCGACGGTGTCGGTCTGCGACCAGCCGGTCGCCGAAATGAAGTTGCCCCAGCCCAGGTCCCAGTCCAGGCTCAGCGATGCCAGCGTCAGGTCCTTGGAGAACGGACGCGGCTGCCAGGCCAGGTCGTCGTCCTCGCCGAACAGCGGGTCCAGCGTGTCTCCGTCGAGCGCCTCGCCGGCGCGGTCGTCGCTGCGGATGCGCTGGTGCAGCACCGACAGGCCCAGGTCGAACGCCTCGCCATCCCACGACAGCGCCGTGCGCGCACCGATCTGCTCGCCCTTGTTGATGTCCTCGCGGCCGTCCACTGCGTTGTCGGTGAAGCCGGCGATGCCGTTGCGCGCAAAGCTCATGCGCAGGCCCAGGCGATCCTCCTTCAGCGGCAGGCTGGCGCCGAAGCGGGCATTCCACGCATGGCCTCCGTCCTGCACGGAACGCAGGCCGAAGCCGACGCGCGCCTCTTCGCCGAACATGTCCGGCGCACGGGTGACGTACTTCAGCAGGCCGCCGACCGCGCCGGCGCCGTACAGCGTGCCCTGCGGGCCGCGCAGCACTTCGACGCGGCTGATGTCGTACGGCAGCAGGTCGAGCATCAGCGTGCTCGCGCCCTGGTAGATGCCGCTGGAGCCGACCGGCACGTCGTCGATGTAGGTGGACACCGTCGCACCCGAGGACAGCGCCGCGATGCCGCGCAGCGACACGCGGGTCAGGCCCGGGCTGCCGTCGTTCTGCACCTGCAGGCCGGGGATGTAGGCGGCGTAGTCGGACAGCGACACTGCGCCGATGTTCTCCAACTGCCGCTCGCCGATCACGCTGATCGAGGCGGCGACATCGCGGATGTTCTCCACGCGCTTGTTGGCGGTCACCACCACCGTATCGAGGTTGGTGGCGGACGCCTCGTCGGCCGGTTCGGCCTGCTGCGCCAGCGCGGGTGCGGCGCAGCAGGCCAGTGCGCCTGCGATCGCCAGGGAGAGTTGCTTGCGGTACCACGGCCGTGCGGACTGGGACTGGTTCATGCCTGCGCTCCCGGGCGACGTTGGAAAGGAGGGATGGGGCGCCGGCATCGACCCGGCGCGCGAGGACTATCCTGATTGGCGATAATGATCCCAATCAGAGAATTGTCAACACATTTGGAAAATTTTCGGCCGCAGCCTAATCCGCCGCCGGCACCCAGCCCGGGCCGCGCACCACGCGGCCCGGCGTGGCGCCGGTGTGTTCGCCCGCACGCAGCACCTGCACGCCGTTGACGAAGACCTCGCTGACGCCGCTGGCGTACTGCTGCGGGCGGTCGTAGGTGGCGTGGTCGGTGATGGTGGCCGGGTCGAAGACGACGATGTCGGCATGGCAGCCGACCCGCAGGCAGCCGCGGTCGGTGAGTTTCCAGTTCGCCGCCGGCAATCCGGTCAGGCGGTGGATGCCCTCTTCCAGCGGCATCAGCTTGCGGTCGCGCACGTAGTTGCCGAGGAAGCGCGCGACATTGCCGTAGGCGCGCGGATGCGTGCTGGATTTCAGGAACACGCCCTCCGGCGCCGACGACTCGGCGTCCGAGCCCAGGCTGACCCACGGCTGCTTCAGGCCGAGCTCGATGTTCTCTTCGCTCATCAGGAAGTAGGCGGTGCCGATGCGGTGGTTGTCCTCGATGATCAGGTCGATGGCGGTGTCTTCCGGCGACGTGCCGCGTTCGCGCGCGATGGCCGCCAGCGTCTTGCCGCCCAGCGGCTTCAGCGCCTCGCTCTTGAATTCGATCAGCAGCAGCCGCTCGTCCGAGCCGGCGAGCAGGCGCAGGTTCTCCCACGGCGCATGCGGGTCGCGCATCTCGGCGATGACACGCGCACGCGTGGCGGGGTCCTTGAGGCGCTGGATCATCGCGTCATGGCCGCCGGCCTGCACCCACGGCGGCAGGCTGGCGGTCAGGCCGGTGGCACCGGCGGTGTAGACGTACATGTCGGCGCTGACCTGCAGGCCTTCGGCGCGCGCCGCAGCGATCCGGTCGATCGCCTGCTGCATCTTCGGCCAGTTCTTCTCCCCGGCCGCCTTCAGGTGGTAAGCCTCGGCGCGCTGGCCGGTGGCACGTGCGATCGAGATGGTTTCATCGATGGCCTCGAGGAAGCGGTCGGCCTCGCTGCGCATGTGCGAGACGTAGCCGCCGCCGGATTCGCCCGCCGCCTGCGCCAGCGCGATCAGTTCCGGCGTCTCGGCGAACGCCGCAGGTGGATAGATCAGCGAGCTGCCCACGCCCAGCGCACCTTCGCGCATCGCCTGCCGCACCACGTCCTGCATGCGCGCCAGCTGTGCCGGCGTGGGGTCCACGTCGTCCTCGCCCAGTTCGTGGATGCGGACCGTGGTCGCGCCGATGAAGGACGCCACGTTCGGCGTGACCCCGCGCTGCTGCAGGTGTTCCAGATAGCCGCCCAGCGTGGTCCAGGGAATGTCGTAGCGGATGTCGCCCTGCTGCTTCAGTGCATCGGCCTTCATGCGCGGATTGACCGGCCCCATCGACCAGCCTTCGCCGAAGATCTCCAGCGTCACGCCCTGCTTGGTATCGCTGACGCCGCGGCCGTCGGCGATCAGCGATTCGGTGGCCCAGCTCAGCACGTTGATGAAGCCCGGCGACACCGCCCTGCCCTTCGCATCGAGCACCTGCGCCGCCTCGGCCTGCTGCCCGGCGGGCAGCAGTGCCACGATGCGGTCGCCGCGCACGGCCACGTCGACGCGCTTCGGCGCGCTGCCGCTGCCGTCGTAGACCACGCCGTTGCGGATCAGCAGGTCGTAGCGCGGCGCGTCGGCGGCGAGGGCCGGCGCACTGCCGCAGGCGGCGAGCGCCCCCGCGAGAACGGCAACCATCACGGAAACAGGCAGTCGATGCATCGTTGTCCTCCAGTCGATTCCAGGTAGCGCGAGCGAGCGACCATGGCGCCCGCCGTCACGGTCAATGCCGGATGCGACCCCTCTCAAGGTCCCAGCACCTCGAACAGGCCGATCCCCACGAAGTTCCCCAATGCATAACCCAGCACCCCGGTCGCCACCGCGGGTACCGCCAACTTGCGCCAGCCGAACAGCACGGCATAGGCGATCGAGATCGGCGGCCCCCCGATACAGGCCGTGGACGCGATGATGATCTCGCCATAGTTGAGCTTGAACAGCCGCGCGGCGACCAGGATGAAGACCACATGCGTGGCGAAGATGATCAACACGTAGCCGAACAGCGACGGCGCCGCGCCGAGCATCGCGCTGATGTCCGCACCCGCACCGAGCAGGGCGAAGAACAGGTACATGAACAGCGTGGCGGCCAGCTCGGGTCCTGCGATCGACTTCAGCCAGCGCCGCCCCAGCGTCGCGATCCCGACCATCAGCAGCGTGATGTAAAGGATCGCGTAGCTCGCCTGCCCCAGCGCGGCGGCGATCGCATTGCCGGCCGCGCAGGCCAGCGATGCCAGACCCAGTGCCAGGGCAAGATCGATGACCGTCGGGATGCGCTGGGTCTCGTCGGTCCCGACCACGGTATCGACCAGCGTGTCGGCGCGCCATGCGAAGCGGCGGGTGAAGATCGTCCACGATGCCGCCGCACCCGCCATCACCAGATAGGACAGGCCGATCACGTTGTCGATCGCCACGCCCGCCGCCAGCGCGGTGGGGTCGCGGAAGCCGATGGCTTCGGCGACGGCGGCGAAGTTGATCGAACCCCCGACATAGGTCGCGCTGAACACGGCCGCGTACTGCGCGCCAAACGGGCCCAGGTCCAGCAGTTGCGCGCCCAGCCACGCCCCGACCACCACGCCGACCGCGCCGAACAGGAACGCCACCAGCGTGCGTCCGCCTTCCACCACGATGCTGAAGAGATCGGCGCGCAGCAGGAACAGCGCGATCGCCAGCGGGACGAGATAGGTCCAGATCAGGTCGTAGGTGGGCGCCGAAGCCGGGATGATGTCGAAGTGCGACAACACGATCGCGAGGGCGATGACGAACATCACCCCGGAGACGCGCCGCCCGATCTTCGTCTTCTCCAGCGATGCGCCGATCACCGCGATCGCGAAGAACACCGCGAGCAGCGCGAACGCGTTGTCGGCGGGGATCAGCGAGGTGGCGGGCGCCGGGATCATGCCGACGCCGATGCGCCCCAGACCGCATCGGGACAGTCGATGTGGCCGTCGGCGTAGACCACGCCTGGCGTCCGGTCCTGTTTCAGGAAGATCGGACCATCGAGATCGACCACGTCGCAGAACTGCCCCAGAACGAAGGCCGGCGCGGCCGCCAGGCTGGTGCCGCACATGTTGCCCACCATCACCTGCTTGCCGAGTTCGCGTGCGCGGCGCGCCATCATCAGCCCTTCGGTCAGGCCACCGCACTTGTCGAGCTTGATGTTGATGACATCGAAGCGGTGGTGGCGCGCCTCCAGTTCGGCGAGATCGAGGATGCTTTCGTCGGCGGCGAACGGCAGCGCGCGCTCGATACCGTCCAGCTCGTCTTCGCGACCGCGCACGCAGGGTTGTTCCAGCAGCGACACGCGCGCCTGCACCAGCGCGGGCAGCAGGTCCGGCAACGTCGCGCCGCCGTAGCCCTGGTTGGCGTCGACGCCGATCCAGGCCTCCACGCAGCGCGCCCGCACCGCCTGCACGCGCGCGGCGTCGAGCGCCGCATCGCCGGTGAGTTTCAGCTTCAAGGCCCGCGCCTGCTTCGGGCCCTGCACGTAGGCGGCGGCGCGATCGGCCATCACGCCGGGATCGTCGGCGCCCACGGTGAACGTGGTCAGCAGCGGGCGCACGCCGTCGAGCCCGGCCAGTTGCCACACCGGCGTGCCGGTCCGCTGCGCCTCCAGTTCCCACAGCGCGGCATCGAGCGCATTGCGGGCGCCGCCGGGCGGCAGCAGATCGCGCAGCGAAGCGCGGTCGAGGCCGGCTTCGATGCGCGGACGCAGGGCTTCCAGCGTGACGATCATCGTGTCCGGATGATCGTCGTTGTAGTAAACGCCGGCCGCTTCGCCGCGACCGACGCGATCGCCCTCGCGCAGCGTGACCACCGTGGCCGGCATCGCCTCGAACACGTGCCCGGCGATGCGGAACGGCGCCGACATCGGCAGGGGTTCGTTGTGCAGTTCCAGTCGAAGGGACACGCCAGCCTCGTGCAGGCAGAAGGACACGGGAGCGGCCGGCGACAGAGGCCGCCGGCCGCCGGGGATCAGTAGTTCGCGCCGAAGCCGATGACGTGGTGGGCGATGCCGATCCACAGCAGGAACAGGCAGGCCAGCGCCAGCAGCACCGCCCACAGCTTGGCCAGCCACTTGCGGCGCCCGCGCAGCACATGCCACGCGTTCCAGACCGCGATGGCGGCGCCCAGCGGCAGCGCCACGGTGGCGAACAGGCGCATCGCGATGATCAGGCCGTCGGTGTCCGGGCTGGTCATCTCCAGCTTGCTCAGCATGCCGACCACCAGCCCCAGCGCCGCCGACGTCGCCAGCAGCGACAGCAGCGCGCCGATCCGCACCAGCCGGTGCGCGCGCGCATCGATCCCGCTCAACGCATAGCGCACGCCGTAGTAGCGCCGCACCAGCGCCGACACCGGCCATGCGATCACCGTCAGCAGCAGGATCGCCAGGCTGGCGACCACCAGCGGCATCGACAGCGCGCGCCAGGCCGACAGCCGTTCGAACACCATGATCGGCGCGTACGGCTCCATGCTGAAACGGGTGACCTTGCCGTCGACGACATCGGCGGCCAGGCGATCGGTGCTGGTGGTGTCCTGCCACAGGTAGGGCGCGACTTCGCGCCACTTCTTCGGCACGCCGTTCGGCCCCATCGCGGCGGTCACGCTGATGGTGCCGTCCTCGTTGGCGACGATCTTGACCGGCCCCAGCAGGTTGGCCAGCGAGACGAAATTGCTGTCCGGACGGCGGCTGCTGGTGTACGTGCCGGCGAGCTGTTCCGCATGCAGCGCGGCGTCCTCCTTCGACACGCCCGCCGCCTTCGCCGGCGTGCCGGGCAGGTAACGGTCGGCGAAGCCACGCGACAGCGCATAGCGGATGTGCCCGGTGGCGCCATCGCGGCCCGAACTGTTCATCGACACGAACACGCCGACGCCGTCATCGAGGAACAGCTGCAGGTCGCTGTGGAACCACTGGGTGTCGCCGCCGTGCGAAATGGCGCGATGCCCGTTCACCGAGGTCTCGTAGAAGCCGAGCATCATCCGGTTCAACGGGCCGACCGAGGCCTGCCCGGTGCCGTGCATCTTCTGCGCGGTGGCGGCATCGAGGATGCGCGCGTCGCCGAACGCACCGTCCTGCAGGTGGGCGATCATGAACTTCGCCATGTCGGTGCCGGTGGCGGCTAGGCTGCCGGCCGGCGCCAGGCTGATGAATTCGTACTCCTTGGCCTCGCCTTCCGACGCCTTCGCATAGCCCTTCGACATGCCGGCGAGCAGCGCCGGTGGCAGCGGCTGGCGGAAGCTGGAACGGGTCATGCCGAGCGGCTTGAAGATGTGCGCGTCGAGGTAATCGTCGAAGGACTGGCCCGAGACGCGTTCGACGATGTAACCGGCCAGCGCGGTGGCGTAGTTCGAGTACGCGGGCGTGGCGCCGGGCACGTGGATGCGTTCCGGCGTCCAGTGCTTCAGCGCATCGCCGAGCGGCGTGATCTCGTCCTGTTGCGCGGTGATCAGCCCGCGGATCTGCTCTTCCATGCCGGTGGTGTGCGTCATCACCTGGCGCAGCGTCACCGGCTTGCCGTCGCGTTCGGGCAGCTTGAAGTCGAGGTACTGGTTGACGTCGGCGTCCAGGTCCAGCTTGCCCTGCCCGACCAGCTGCATCACCGCCGTCCAGGTGAACAGCTTGGACACCGAGCCGGGGCGGAACAGGGTGGCGTCGGGATCGACCGGCGTGCGTGTGGCCAGGTCGGCATAGCCGTAGCCCTTCTGCACCAGCACCTGGCCATCCTTCACCACCACCACGACCGCACCGGCGATATCGCCGTTGGCCAGCGCATACGGCATGAAGCCATCGAGCCAGGCGCCCACGTCCTCGCGGGTGAGTGCCGGCGTGCCGGCAGGCGTGGCGGGCACGTCGCTCGCGGCCGGCGCGGTGGCGGCAGGCGTTGCGGGAATCGGCGCGGGTGGCACGGCGGCCGGCGACACCGCGGCGTCCTGCGCCAGCAGCGGCACGGCCACCAGCGCGGTCAACACGGCGCCGCACAGGATCTGGTGAATCGAACGCATCGAGTGATCTCCCGACTGAGGCGATGGAACGGATGGCCGGCCACGCCTGCGGCATGGCTGGCGGATATATCCTGATTCGGCGATAATGATCCCAATCAGAGAATTGTCAACCCGTGCCGAAAGTCGGGGGCGGGCCCTCGTTGAGCCGGCTGCCCTTTCCACTGACCATGGCGGAAGGCGATCATGCCGCCATGCTGGATACGCCAGCAGAAGTGCACGGGTCCCAGGAGATCCCGCAAGGATGACGTCACAACACCCCACCATCGGCGGACTGCTGCGCTCGCTGCGCGCGCGCAAGGGATGGACGCTCAAGCAGATGAGCGAGCATGCCGGCATTCCGCTTTCGACCCTGTCCAAGGTCGAGCACGATCGCCTGACGCTGACCTACGACAAGCTGCTGCAGCTGGCGCAGCGGCTGCAGCTGCGCATGTCGGAGCTGTTCGCCGAAGACGTGGAGACGGTGGAGCCGCCGGTGACCGCGCGCCGCAGCATCGGCCGCATCGAGGACGCGATCCGCGTCACCACGCCCAACTACGATTACTACTACCTGTGCCCCGAGTTGCGGCGCAAGCGCATGATCCCGGTGCTCACCCGCGTGCGCGCCAAGACCATCGAGGAGTTCGGCGCACTGGTCCACCACTCCGGCGAGGAATACATCCACGTGCTCGAAGGCCGGATGGAAGTGCATACCGAGTTCTACGACCCGATCGTGCTGGAGACCGGCCAGTCGGTCTACATCGACTCCAACATGGGCCACGCCTACATCGCCGCCGAAGGCTGCGACGAGGTGCTGCTGCTCGGCGTCTGTTCGAGCTCGGACGAACAGCTGATGGAATCGCTGCTGACCCTGCACGGCGAAGAAAGCCTCGCCCAGCAGGGCAAGGCGAAACGGCTCACGCCGCCGGCGGCGACGCCGGCGAAAACCCCGCGGAAGAAGCCGGCGCCGAAGCCGAAGGGCTGACGCCAGCGCCGTCATCTTCGCTTCTCCCTCCCGCGGCGACGGCCCTCAATGCGTCGCGGCCAGGCGCTGGGCGTAGGCCTGTACCTGCCCGCGGATGTTGGCCCACAACGACCGTTGCCAGGCGAAGGCGAGCAGCATCGCGACCATGAAGCCGAAGGCCAGCCCGGGTAGCGTGAAAACGAAAATCCCGGCCGCCAGGTCCACCGCCGCGCCGGCGGCCGCCACCGCAAGACCCCAGCATGCTGCCTTGAGCAGCGAGAGCCGCGAGGCGATGCCCTGTGCCTGCCGGGTATCGACGGCCACGTCGTGCGTGTCCATGTTCACCACCGCGACCGCCACGCCCAGGCGCGACCGCGTGTCGCCGCCATAGACGATGGCGACGCGGTTGCCGGACCTGACGGCGAGCGGAAGATCGACGAAGCGCTCCTGCAGTTCCCGGCCGTCGTCGGTCCTGACGAACAGCGCCAGATGATCCGTGGTGCTGACCGTCGTGGTCGTCGATGGCGCCCGCGACTGGTAGCTGTCGGGATGGACGTAGCCGTTGTCGGTGGTCGTGGTGACGTGCGTCCTGGTGTGGCGCTGGACGTCGATCACCCGCCCGCTCGTCGCGAACAGATGCAGGTCGTCGATCGAGGCGATCCTGGTCAACGTGGTGGCAGTGCGTCGCCGGCGGCGTCGGGCGCCTGCGATCAGCAGCGCGAGGATCGTCAGCGGCACCAGCAACAGGAACAGGATGCCGCCGGCGACGAGGCGACGCGTCATGGCCTCCTTCCGTGCCACCGCAAGCCGCACGTCGGCCGCGCGTTGTTCTGCCTCGCGCTGCTGCACGGCCCTGGCCTTGGCTTCGGCCAGGCGCTTTGCAGGCGAGTGCGCGACGAGGTCCTCCTGGTACTTCGCCGGAAAGTAGCGCTCCGCGACCTGCCGGACCTCGGCGAAATCGTGTTGCTGCCGGCTTTCGGCCTCCATGAAATTCACCCGCGCACAGATGCGCTTGGCGACCTGCTCGTCGATCGTGCGGCCGACGCACTCGGGTTGCGCCGCGGGCCAGTGGCCGCCGCGGACGGCGGCGTACGCCTGCAGATACCGGTCACGCAACTCTCTGGCGCGGGCGGGTGCGCGATGCTCGAAGCTTTTCGGACCGTACTTGCCGCCCCAGGAGGCTTCCAGCACGCCGGCCAGCAGCAGGTAACGGCCGGCGGTGCGTCCATCGATCTCTCCCGGCGGGCTGTCGCGGTAGGCCGCTTCCACGTCGGCCCGCACCTGCCCTGCCGAGGGGTAGTAGCGCAGGCTGGCCTGGTCGGGCCCGGCGGCCCACGCCTGGCCGACGGCCAGAAAAAGCAGAAGGGAAAGGACGACCGGCATGCGCGAGGACACGCCGCACTCCACAGACGCTTTCATCCCGGTCACCGCGGCACGTAGCCCACAGCGCCATCGGCATACAGCACGATCTGGTCCCAGACGCGGCCGGCATGTTCGACCACGCCGCTGCGACGGTAGCGCACGCCCGGCGGCAGGGTTTCCTGCACGTGCGCTTCCATGTCCGGGAACTCCCGCACCTGCACGGTCGCCGGCGCCTGCCATTGCCCGCCCTGCGGCTTGACGCGGTAATCCAGCATCGCCATCCGCGCCATCAGCGGGTCGTGCACGTAGGCCTTGCGCTTGTCCAGGCCCCACGGCGCGACTTCGATCCAGCCGGTCGTGCCGACGATGCCGCTGACCGGCACCAGGAAATCCTTGTCCAGGTCGTCGATGGGCGGTGCCTGCGGCGACGGTGCCGCGCGGAAGATCATCGGCATGTCGTTGCGGTGCGCCCACTTGGACAGGTTGCGGCTGCGCAGCAGCGACGGCGGCTGTGCCGACAGGGCGATGCCGGCCGGCACCAGCGAAGCGGCGCGCGGCTCGTTCAGCACCTCGGCAGACAGCGCGGCGAGATTGCGCGGATTGCCGGCGACCACCTTGACGCTCTTGCCGCTGCGGTAGACCAGCGTGGGGAATGCGAAGGTCTTGGAGCGGTCGTAAGGCCGCAACTGGTAGGTGATGCTGTCCATCACGCCGTGGTTGTAGACCAGGCCGCGCTGCGCACTGGCATCGCCCGCGCGCGACGCGCGGCCGCTGAACGCGCCGGCGACGCTGGCACTGTCGCGTCCCGCCACCACCGACCCAGCCGCGCTGCCCGCCACCGGGATCCAGCGCAGCTGCACGTTGCCGGCCAGCGCGCGGGTATCGTCGAACAGGCGCTTGCTCCACGCGCAATCCGTGCTGTAGACCACGTACACGGCCTTGGAGGCCGGCTTGCCGTCGGCCGCCCAGATCGCGTTTTCCACGGCATCCATCAGCCGTGCCGCATCGTCGGCTTTGGTGACGACGACCTGCCGGCCGCGGTCCACGGCAAGGCCGGGTTGCGGCAGCACGAGCAGCAGCGACAGCGCCATCAGGCACCGCGCCAGCCGCATCGCCCGCCTTGCAGACATGCCCTGTGCTGACAAAGAGGGTGTGGTACGTCGATACACGATGCTTGCCGTCATGGCCTTGTCCCCTGTGATTGAAGATGGCGGCAGCGGACCCCGCGTCCGCTGCCGGATCGCAGTGCACGCCTTACTTGCGGCGGATGTCCTGCAGCGCTTCGTTGATCTTGAACAGCACGATCATGATTTCGCAGTAGATGCGCGCCATCAGGGCGGACAGCACCGCCAGGATCGGGGCGGCCACGATCATGCCGAAGCCCGCGAATCCCGAGTAACGCATCAGGCCGAAGCCCTTGACCATCAGGACCAGTCCCGAGACGGCGGCGCCGGCCAGCAGGATCCAGTAGATGAAGGTGATGATCTTGGGCGTCACCATCGCGTCGAAGTACAGCCAGTCCCGCATCGTCGTTTCTCCTCGTTGGATTGCAGGGTGTGCCGCGCCATGTGCGCGGCAGGGTGTCCGCATGGCCTCAGTCGGCCACGCGGCGGTAGGTCACGCCCATCGGGCCGGACAGCGTGTCGGCGTCAACGCGCGTGAGCACCAGCGTCGCGCCGTCGACATCGGGATGACGCAGGCGGATGCGGTCGCCTTCCAGGTCGTAGCGCATCTGCCGCTCCACGCCGCCGAGCTGCGACGACTGCACCACCGCGTCGCCACGCTCGAAGCGCAGCCGCGTCAGTCCCATCGAGTCCTCGTAGGTGCCGCTCATCCCGCCGCCGCATGCCGTCAGCAACAGCGCCAGGGAGACGGTCATCACGGCGGGCCGCACGGCCATGTCAGTGCTCCCCGCCGGCATCGAACCGGAGTTCACCGAACGTCGCCGGACGGTTGTAGTGGTCGCTGCCGATCGCGTAGCCGGCCAGGCGCGCGCTGATGACCCGCCCGTCGTTGCGCCGGCTGATGCCGGTGATGACGAAGCGGCTGTCCAGCACCACGCTGCGCATGCCGCTGTTGCGTGTCAGCACGTCCTGCGCCGCTGTCGCGTCCAATGGCCAGAAGTTCAGCTCCTCCGGGTTGTCCACCTGCAGGCTGATCTGCTGGGTGCCCGCCGATGGCGAGGGCTGCACACTGAAGTTGAACGCACTGCCCGGCATGAACGCATCCAGGTAGTAGCCGCCACGGCTGGCGTCGTACTCGCCGAAGCGCGCGTTGACGTTCATGCGCAGGCGGCCGACGTCGGCGGTGCCGTCGTAGATGCCCTGCAGCCGCTCCTGTTCTTCCTTGAGCAGTGCAGGACGCTTGAACTCGTCGGCGTACGCCACGCGCGACTGCGCCGCGGCCCACTCGTCGATCGGCGGCGTGCGCCCTTCAAGCCGGTAGGCCAGCATCAGGATCTGCAGGTCGTCGGGGTGGTCGAGCTGGCGGTCGCCGAACCGGGCCGCCGCCGGTGCGCCCGATGCCGCGACGGCCTTGTCCGACGACGCGCGTGCTTCGGGCGATGCAGCCGCAGGCGATGTGCCGGCCGCCTGCGCCGTCGACGCGGACGCCGATGCGGTATCGCCCTCCGCTTGCCCGCCCTCGCAGGCGGCGAGCGCGACGGTCAGTGCGAGGACCAGGCAGGCAGGCGCGCGCCGGCGCGCTTCAGAGGCGGACATCGCTGGCATCGCCGGCCTCCTTCACTTCGGCATCGCGCCGTTGCTGGCCGATGCGCTGCAGTTCCGCCTGCAACCCTTCGACATGCGCGTAGGTGTCGCTCTGCTGGATCATCGCGGTGTGAAGCTCCATCGCCAGGCCGGGATTGCTGCCGCTCAGCACAACGCGTGCACTGATGTTCAGGCCGCAGCCTTCGGTCCAGCGCGCGCGGGCGGTGTCGGCTCCCCCCGAAACACCGTTGCGGCAGCGACCGAACAGCGGGTTGGCTTCCGACAGCGGATTGCCCGCGCGGTCATAGATCCACTGCAGGTCGCGCGTGCCGGCCGAGTAGCCGCGCGGCGAGTCATCGTTCTCGCGCACCTGCGGCTGCCCGTACTTGGCGGTCAGCGCCTGCAGCGTGGCGTCCACCGACGGCATCTGGCCCTCGCGGAACTTCTGCGTGCGCCACAGCACCTGTGCCGTTTCCTTGCCCGGCACGCCGGGCGTGGCCACGCTGACGATCTCGTCGGTGTGTTCCCACTTCAGCTTGCCCCGGCATTCCTGCCACTCGCGGGCGAAGTTGCACGGCCGGTAGCTACCCTTCTCGACCGTGAAGAACTGCGTGCCCAGCGCCACGCCATGCGTATCCAGGCGATCTAGCCAGCGCTTTTCTTCGGTGACCACCGCCTCCTCGCCCAGGCTGCAGCGCGTGGTGGCCATCGCTTCCTGCAGCGTCATGCCCAACCGCAGCCCGATGATGTCGGGACCGGCGAGCTCCTTGCGCACCTTGGCCGGACAGCGCAGCGGCGCCGGCCCGTCGGGCCCGGCCATGGCGGCTTCCTCCAGTTCGTCCAGCGGCACACCGACTTCTTCCTGGCCGTCGGCCAGCTCGTTGCCGCCGCCACAGGCGGACAGCAGCAGCACGGACAACGCCAGCATCGGGATCGGGGTTTTCTTCGGCATCATTCCTCTCCAGGTGGACCACGCCCTGCGCCACCGCGGCGCACGGCACGGCGGTTCAATCCAGCAACACGATCGCGACACGGCGGTTGGCGTCCGCGTCGGGCGCGTCGGGCCGTTTCAGCCGGCTTTCGCCGAAGCCCTGCACGTCCAGGCGCGAAGGCGCGATGCCGAACGTGCGGCCCAGGTACTCGGCCACGGCGGCCGCGCGTTGCCGCGACAGGCGCAGGTTGGCGTCGGCCTCGCCGACCGCGTCGGTATGGCCATGGATGCCGATGCGGCGCGCGGCGAGCGCCGGCGTCAGCAGCACGCGACCCAGTTCGTCCAACTGCATCAGGCTGTCCTGACGCAGCGTGGCGCGCGCGAAATCGAACAGGATGTTGAGGTCGATGCGACCATCGCCGGCCAGCGCGTCGCCGATGCGGCCGGCATCGTGAAGGTCGGGCTGGATCGTCGGCATGGCGACGGCGCACGCCGCGGGGGGTGTCGCCGGTGGGGCCGTGCGGCCGAGATCGAACTGCTTGCACGACGTGCCACCGCTGACCTTGCCGGTGAAGGACCGGCCTTGGGCATCGACATGGCCATCGAAATGCACGACCCGGTAACCGCCTGGCTTGAGCAGCCAGTCCTTCCCTTTCAGCTGCAGTCGGCCGCTGGCGGGGTCGTAGGTACCGGTCATGGTGAAGCAGCCGGTCGGCACGCGCGGGTTGCGCGGGTGGGCATGGAAGTGGAACAGCGCGCTGGCCCGGGTGGGCGCGGCCTCGGTGATGCTGAGCGTCAGGCCGGTCAATCCCTGCGAGCAGACGTAGGTGCCGACCCACGGGCCCAGCACGCTGCGGGCGGGCGGCGCCGGCTGCGCGGCCGCCGTGGCCGCCAAGCCCCACGCCAGCGCCGCCACCCGCATCCGCCAAAGCCGCCTTCCCGCTTGCCCCCTGGCCTTCATGTCCATCCCCTGTCCCCGGCCGGCGCCGGGCATGGGGGGAGACTGGCGGCGCCGCCCGCCGCGCGTCCTCATGGAGGTTTCAAGAAACCTTCAAGCGCGCCGTGACGGGGCTTCCGGCGGCACGAACGGCCGTGTAACCGGCGTTATCATCGGCCGCATGGCCCCCTCCCCTTCTTCCGATGTGCGGCTCTACCGCTGGCGTTTCGGCACCGTCGAGTTCGACGAGGCCCGCCACGAACTGCGTGTCGCCGGCCTGGCGGTGGACATCGAGCACAAGCCGCTGCAGGTGCTGTCGGTGCTGCTGCGCCATGTGGGCGAGGTGGTGACCAAGGAGGAGCTGTTCGACCAGGTGTGGACCGGCAGGATCACCGTCGACCACGTGCTGGCCACGGCCGTGGGCAAGCTGCGCAAGGCCCTGGACGCGGCCGGCGAGGACCGCATCGCCACCGTCCCGCGCGTGGGCTACCGCCTGGACGGCCCGGTCGAACGGGTGGCCCAGGGCCAGCGGCGCGAGACCGCGCTCGACTTCACCGCCGGCCAGGCCGTGCCCGGCCGCGGACACTTCGTGCTGGAGCGTCCGCTGGGCCGCACGCTGGGCAGCGAGGTCTGGCTCGCGCGGCAGCCGCGCACGCGCGATGCGCGCGTGTTCAAGTTCAGCCTGGGCGGCGAGCGGCTGGCGGCGATCAAGCGCGAGGCCACGCTGATGCGCGTGCTGCGCGACACGCTGGGCGAGCGCGACGACTTCGTCCGTGTGCTGGACTGGAACTTCGAGAGCGAACCGTTCTTCCTGGAATGCGAGTACGGCGGCCAGGCCCTGCCCGACTGGGCGGACGAACACGGCACGCTCGCCGGCTGGGACCGCGCGCGCAAGCTCGCGTTCTTCCTGCGCATCGCCGCGGCGGTCGACGCCGCGCATGGCGTGGGCGTGCTGCACAAGGACATCAAGCCGGCCAACGTGCTGGTGCGCGCGCGCGGCGATGAGGCGTGGCAGCCCTGCCTGACCGATTTCGGCAACAGCCGCCTGCTGCAGCCGGAACGCCTGGCCGAGCTGGGCATCACCGGCATGGGCATGACCGTGACCACCGCCCACAGCGGCGACAGTTCCGGCACGCCGCTGTACCTGGCGCCGGAACTGATCGCCGGACAACCGGCCACGGTCCGCAGCGACGTGTATGCACTGGGCGTGCTGCTGTACCAATGGCTGGTGGGCGATCTGCGCCGGCCGATGGCGCCGGGCTGGGAACGCGACATCGACGACCCGCTGCTGGTGGACGACATCCGCCGCGCCACCGATGGCGATCCCGCGCAACGCCTGGGCAGCGTGGCCGAACTCATCGATCGGCTGTCCACGCTGGCGCAGCGCGGCGCACAGGCGGAGCAGCAGGCGGCCGCCGCAGACGCCGCCCGGCGCGTGCAGCGCGCGCTCGAAAATACGCGTGCACGCAGGCCGTGGGTGATCGCCACCATCGCCATGTTGAGCGTCGGCTTGCTGGCCAGTTCGGCGCTGTGGTGGCGCAGCGAGCAGCAGCGCAAGAGCGCGGCGATGCAGGCCGCACGCGCGGAGGCGGTGACGCGCTTCCTCAGCGACGACCTGATCGGCGCGCTGAGTCCGGGCGGCGCAGGCTTCGAAGGCGATCCCACGGTACGGCAGATGCTGGAGAAGGCGGGCACGCCGCTGGCCACGCGCTTCGACCAGGATCCCGCCGTGCGCGGCGGCATCCATGCCGCGCTGGGCGATGCGTGGCGCACGCTCGGCGACCGCGAGCGCGCGGCACGGCATCTTCGCCAGGCCGTCCAGGACTACGGCCGCGCCTTCGGCGTGGACGACGAACAGACCCTCGTCGCGCGCTACGGCCTGGTGCGCACGCTGGCCTATGCCGGCACGCCCGAATCCTTCGCCGAGGCGGAACGCCAGTTGCAGGAGGCCGATCGCCTGGCCGGCAAAACGCGGCTCGACGGCGAGAACACGGTCGCGCTGCACGCCGCCATCGCGCGCGGCCAGTTCCATTTCCAGCAACTGCAGATCGAGCCCTCGCTGCTGGCGCACCGCCGCGCCGACACCTTGCAGCGCGCGCTGCGTCCCGACGATGCGTCGATGGCGGCGCTGATCCGCTCCAACATCGCCGATGGCCTGCTGCGCTCGGACAAGGCGGACGAAGCCATTCCGCTGCTGCAGGCCGTGCTGGCCGATCCGCTGCTGACGCCCGCGCGCATCGGCGAATCCACGGTGGCCGGATATCGGGTGATGCTGGCGCGCGCCCTGCGCAACCTGGGGCGGTACGCGGAGGCGCTGCCGATCGCGCAGGCGGCCGCCACCACCACCGAACGCATCCTCGGCCCCGACGACTACAGCACGCTGGTGCAGATGTCGCTGGTCGCCAGCATCCACGACTACGCCGGCCACTGCGACAAGGCGCTGCCCATCGCGCGCACGGTGCGCGAACGCATGGCGAAGCGCTACGGCGAAGAACGGCAGGCCACGCTGATCGAGACCGGCAACCTGGGATTCAAGGAATACGACTGCGGCGACCGCAACGCCGGCCTGGCCTACCTGCGCCAGGCCGAAAGCGGACTGCGCCGCAACTTCGGCCAGGACAACGTGGCCGCACACAGCTTCCGCTATGCGCTGGCCGGACACCTGGCAGACCAGGGCCGGTATGCCGAAGCCCTGGAGATGGCCGAAGGGCTCAGCGTGCCTGCGTTGACCGCCGGCGATTCCACCCCCGGCTGGGAGCACCGCCTGCAGGCGCTGCGCGGCCAGATCCTGATCCAGTCCGGCCGCGTCCGCGAAGGCCGCCCGTTGCTGGAATCGGCGGTGGCGTCGCTGACCCGGCTGGGCGCGGCCGACCAGGCGCAGATCGAGGGTTGGCAGAAGCTGCTCGGCACACCATGAGGCTGCGCGCCGACAGCGCGGTTCGTACCACCCCGGCCGCTCAGGCCATCAAGGTGTCCTGCGCCCATTCGATGAACGCCCGCAGCCGCGGCGAGGGCAGGCGCGTCTTCGGGTAGACGATGGATACCGGACTCGGCAGCGGCGGATGCGCTTCGAGCAGCGGAACCAGCCGGCGGTCGCTGAAGTAGCTGTCGAGCCGGTAACGCGGCGCCTGGATGATGCCGAACCCGGCGAAGGCGGCACCGACGTAGGAATCGGCACCGCTCACGCGCACGCGGGTCGGCAGCGTGACCAGTTCCACCTTGTCGTCGCGCTGGAACTCCAGCGGCAGCAGGCCTCCCAGCGACGACGACCTGAAGCCGACCATGACATGGCCACTGGCCTGCAACGATGCGATGGTGTCCGGCGTGCCGTGGCGTGCGCAGTAGGCCGATGATGCCGCCGTCGCTTCCGGCAGCGCGGTCAGGCGGCGGGCGATGAGGTCGCTGTCGCGCAGCTCTCCCACGCGCACGGCGCAGTCCACGCCCTCGCGCACCAGGTCGACATAACGGTCGCCTTCGCCGATATCGAGCTCGATCTCCGGATAGCGTTCGAGAAAGGCCGGCAAGCGGGGGAACAGCAGATGGCGCGCGAGCGTGCCGTGCACCTCGATGCGCAGCGGACCACGCGGACGCACATCGCGGAAGGCGCTTTCGGCGTCCTCGACATCGGCGATCAGGCGCAGGCAGCGCCCGTAAAAGGCCTCGCCTTCGAGCGTGGGCGTCACCGTGCGGGTCGTGCGCTGCAACAGGCGCACGCCGAGCCGGGCCTCCAGCGCCTTGATCGCGTCGGTGACGGTGGCCCGCGGTAGTCCCAGGTCGTCCGCGGCACGGGTGAAGCTGCGCCGCTCCACGATCCGCGCGAACACCCTCATGGCATCGAAGCGGTCCATTAGCCGGATATCCGAATTGTGATATCGGATTATGCGGGATTATCCGGGCGATGATTGCCAATAAGGTGGCCACACGCCATTCCGGCGCGCAATGGAGCCTCCCCATGAACCTGCCCTCCAGGCCGGTCGCCATCGTCACCGGCGGCGCCCGCGGCATCGGCGCGGCGATGTCCACGCGTCTGGCCGCTGACGGCCATGCGGTGATCATCAACTATGCGGCGCGGCGTGAAGACGCGGATCGGCTGGCCGAGCGCATCCGGGCGGCCGGCGGCGACGCGATCGCCGTGCAGGCCGATGTCCGCGATCCCGCCGCCATGCGCACGCTGTTCGATGCTGCCGAGGCGCGCCACGGCGGCATCGATGTGCTGGTGAACAATGCCGGCGTCCTCGATCTCGATCCCATCGCCGACTACAGCGACGACCGCTTCGACCGCATCGTCGCCATCAACCTCAAAGGCAGCTTCAACGGCATGCGCGAGGCGGCCCGGCGCCTGCGCGACGGCGGCCGGATCATCAACGTCTCGTCCAGCGTGCTGCCGCTGCGGCTGGAGACGTACGCGCCCTACGCCGCGACCAAGGCGGCGGTGGAGGCGATGACCACGGTGCTCTCGCGCGAATTGCGCGGGCGCGCGATCACGGTCAACGCGATCGCGCCCGGCCCGACGGCCACCGACCTGTTCCTCGACGGCAAGTCGCCCGAGCTGATCGAACGGATGGCGAAGATGAATCCACTCGAACGTCTCGGCACGCCGGACGACATCGCCGCGGTCGTGTCCTTCCTCGCCGGGCCGGACGGCGGCTGGATCAACGGACAGGTCGTGCGCGCGAACGGCGGCATGGCCTGAGTACCCGCGTCCCGCACCGATGTATGCACACCTCGCCGACGTGACGCGCCCGTCGTCTTCCACACCCGACTCCCACCCTGCCTGGAGCACCCCATGAGCATCACCACGACCTCGCGCAACACCTATGTCCTGGCGACCCTGGTCGCCGCGGTCACCGCCGCGGGCGCCAGCGCCATCAGCCTCTCGCTGGCCCTGCCCGTGTGGGCGATGTTCATCGGCTGGATCGCGTTCTATACGCGCGGCCTCAGCGTGCGCTCGACCATCGAGAATCTCGCCTGCGTGGGCGCAGGCCTGTTGCTCGGCGTGGTGGCCACGCTGGCCCTGCAAGCGCTCTCAGGCAACGCGGGACCCGCATGGTCGCTGCCGCTGGTCGTGTTCGTCGTGGCCATCGTGGTGGTGTCGCTGCGCGGACTGCCGGTGATGAGCAACCTGCTCGCCTATTTCCTCGGCCTGGTGGCGTGGTTCGCCGCACATCTGGAGCCCTCGTTCGAGAGCGTGGGCAAGCTGTTCGGCGCCGGCACGCTCGGCAGCACCGCCGGCTGGATCTCGCACACCGTATCGACGCGACTGTCGCGTGCAGCCACAAGCCCTGCCCACTGAGCCGACACCGCTTCGCCATGACGAAGCCGACACACCCCGAGGAGACATCGAGATGAAAACCCGTCACTACGCTGCACTCGCCCTGTTGGCCGTTGCCCTGCTGGTCAACGGCATGCCACCGGCCCACGCGCACGACGCCACCACCGAGCGCAATCGCCAGTTCATCACCCAGGCCTTCGCGCAATGGAGTGCGGGCGGAAAGACCTTCTTCGACGATGTGCTGGCGCCGGACATGGTGTGGACGATCAAGGGCAGCAGTCCGGTGGCGGGCCGCCATGAAGGACGCGAGGTCTTCATGGCCAAGGCGGTCGCCCCCTTCGCCGCACGCCTGTCGTCGCCCGTGCGGCCGACGGTCAAACATGTCTGGGCCGATGGTGACCACGTGGTCGTGCATTGGGATGGCGAGGCTACCGCCCTCGATGGGCAGCCGTACCGGAACAGCTACGTATGGATCTTCCAGATGGAGAACCTGCGTGCGTCGAGGTGACCGCGTACCTCGACCTGGTGCCCTATGACGATGTCATCCGGCGGATTCCGCTGGATTGAGACCGGCAGTGGAAGCACGGCATCGCGCCCGCGCATCGTGTGCTGGCGCGATGCCGTGTGGCAGCCGTGTTTGCATGACAGATATTCAAGAGGTGCCAAGCATCACGCGACTTCATCGTGCGGTACTCGCAGTCGTGGCTCGGACAACGCCCACACCGATCTGTGTACACATTGCACGAATTATTTTCCTGGGCGGCCGCCGCCTTAAACGCTTCTTAAAGTCCGCGCCGCACAGTGCGTCACCTGCTGATCGCACGCAGGCCTCTCCCCCATCGTTTTCCTGCGAGGTACCGCCCGTGGTCCACCGGCTTGTATCCGATGCGCTTGCGCATCCCGTTCCTTCGTCGTCTCCCGGCAATGCGATCCATCGTGCGCGCAGCCGCTGGACGGCGATGCTCGCCATGGCCGGCGCGCTGCTGCTTTCCGCCTGCACGGCCAGCGGCACGGTCGCGCAGCCGGCGCCCAAGCCGGACTGGGGTACGGCCGACATGCCGTCCCAAGCCGGACGCATCTTCGTGGTGACCGGCGGTACCAGCGGCATCGGGCTTGAAAGCGCCAAGGCGCTGGCCGCCGCCGGTGCGGAGGTGATCATCGCCGCGCGCAATCCGCAACGCGGCGAGGAAGCGATGGCCAGCATCCGCCAGGACACTCCCGGCGCCAACGTGCGCTTCGAAGCGCTCGACCTCGGCGACCTGGCGTCGGTGCATGCCTTGGGAAATCGCCTCGCCGTGTCGCTGCCGCGCCTGGACGGGCTGATCAACAATGCCGGCATCATGGAGCCGCCCCAGCGTGGCACCACGCCCGACGGGTTCGAGTCGCAGTTCGCGATCAACTATCTGGGCCACTTCGCGCTGACGGCCGACCTGCTGCCGCTGCTGCGCAAGTCCGACGCGCCCCGTGTCGTCACCCTGTCCAGCATCGCGGCACGACGCGGCGCACTCCACTTCGACGATCTGCAGTTCGAACGCGAATGGGATACGGCGGCAGCCTACCGGCAGTCGAAACTGGCGTGCCTGATGTTCGCGCGTGAGCTGCAGCGGCGCAGCGATGCGCAGGGTTGGGGTATCACCAGCATCGCGAGCCATCCCGGCCTTTCGCGCACCAACCTGCTGCCGTCGCAGGGACGCAGCACGCCGCTGTGGCGTTTCTTCCAGACCGCGGAAAGAGGTGCCGTGCCGACGCTGTACGCGGCCACGGCGCAGGACGCGCAAGGCGGACACTATTACGGACCGACCGGCCTGCTGGAAGCACGCGGCGCGCTGGGTCATGCCCGTGTTCCCGAGGCCGCCGCGGACGCCGAGGCCGCCGCACGCCTGTGGGACATCAGCGAGACGCTGAGCGGCGTGCACTACCCGTCGGGCACGGCCGAATGACGTCCGCGGACAGCACAGCCCGGGACCTTCGCCGATGAGCCGGAACGCGCCCACCGACCGACCGCGCCTGCCGTATCGCCTGTTCAATCTCCATCGCGAAGAGGTCGCGCCGGTCCTGATTGCCGCGCTGTTCTTCTTCTGCGTGCTGACCGCCTTGATGCTGCTGCGGCCCGCACGCGACGCACTGGGCATGGAGCGCGGCATCGAAAGCATCCGCTGGCTGTTCGTCGGCACGGCGCTGGCGACGCTGGCGGTGAACCCGGTGTTCGGCTGGCTGGTGGCCCGCCTGCGGCGGATGCAGTTCGTCGGTGCGACCTACGGCTTCTTCGTCGTGAGCCTGGTTGGATTCTGGGCCCTGCTGATTTTTGCGCCGGGCGCGATCGGCGAGCGCAGCGGCCAGGTGTTCTACGTCTGGTTCAGCGTGTTCAACCTGTTCGTGACGATGGTGTTCTGGGCGCTGCTCGCGGATCGCTTCACCAGCGACCAGGGCAAGCGCTTCTTCGCACTGATCTCGGTCGGCGGCACGCTGGGCGCGATCTTCGGGCCGTGGCTGACGTCGCGCCTGGCGGTGCCGTTGGGCACGCCGAGCCTGTTGCTGGTCGCGGGCGGCTTCCTGCTCATGGCGTTGGTCAGTGCCTGGCTGCTGCTGCGGGTGGTGCCCGACAAGGCGGCAACGGGCGATGCCTCTTCATTCGCCGCGCGTGTCGTGGCCGAACCGGCGCGCATCGGCGGCAGCGCCTGGGCCGGTCTCGTTGCCGTGTTCCGCTCGCGCTACCTGACCGCCATCGCCGGCTACGTGGTGCTGATGACGGTGCTGGCGACCTTTATCTACTTCACCCGCCTGCAGATGGTGGCCGCGGTCACCGACGACATGGATGCGCGCGCGGCAATCCTGGGCAGCATCGACATGTGGACGCAGGTCGCGGTGCTGGTGTTGCAGCTCACGCTGACCGGCAAGCTCATCCAGCGCTTCGGCCTGGGCGTGGCGCTGGCGATCCTGCCCGTGGCCACTGCGCTGGGGTTCATCGGACTGGCGATCTACGGTTCGTTCGTCGTGCTGGTGTTGCTGGAGGCCACCAATCGCGCCGTGCAGCGCGGGATCACCCGGCCGGCACGCGAGGCCTTGTTCACCGTGGTGAGCCGCGAAGAAAAGTACAAGGCCAAGGCCTTCGTCGACACCTTCATGTACCGCACCGGCGATGTGGTCGGCGCACAGGCCGAAGGCGTGCTCGGCCGGCTCGGCCTGGCACTGGGCGGACTGGCCAGCGTGGTGGTGCCGCTGGCCGTGGCCTGGGCGGCGATCGGCCTGTGGCTGGGACGCGCGCAGGCGCGCTATGCCACTGCCGCGGAACAGGAGTTCTCCTCCACGCCCGGACAACACCGTGCGCCGTCGTCCTCCGGAAAAGAGGCATGACGGCGACAGCGACACCACGCATCCACACACACGGCGCTGCACCTGAGCTGGCGCTTCCCATACCAACGCACGACCCACTCCCCCACGAGGACATGCCCATGATCAATGCACCCCACACCCCATCACTCTCCGCACCGTCCGCCTGGCGCGGGCGCCTCGCCGCCCTCGGCCTGCTGCTCGGCGGCGTGGCCGCGCTGGATGCCGCGGCGCAGACACCACCGCCGCCGACCTGGAGCACGGCCGAGATGCCCTCGCAGAAGGGACGCATCTTCGTGGTCACCGGCGGCACCAGCGGCATGGGCTTCGAGGATGCGAAGGCGCTGGCTTCGGCTGGTGCCCGCGTGGTCATCGCCGCGCGCAACCCGCAGCGCGGACAGAAAGCGATCGAGAAGATCCGGCAGGACGTGCCCGCGGCGCAGGTGGAGTTCGAAGCCGTCGACCTGTCCGACCTGTCCTCGGTCCGCGAGTTGGGCGAGCGCCTGGGCGATTCGCTGCCGCACCTGGATGGCCTGATCAACAACGCGGCGATCATGGCGCCGCCGGAACGTGGCATGTCGGTGGACGGGCTCGAGATGCAGTTCGCCACCAACTACGCCGGCCACTTCCTGCTCACCGCCGAGCTGCTGCCGCTGCTGCGCAAGAGCGAGGCGCCGCGCGTGGTGACCCTGTCCAGCATCGCGGTCCATCGCGGCACCCTGAACCTGGACGACCTGCAGTCGACCGGCGCCTACGAGCCGATGGCCACGTATTCGCAGTCGAAGCTGGCCTGCCTCTCCTTCGCGCTGGAACTGCAGCGTCGCAGCGATGCCGGTGGCTGGGGCATCCAGAGCATGGCCGCCCATCCCGGCGTTGCAGTGACCGAACTGGTCGCACGCGGTCCCGGCCTGGAGAGTCCGCAGGGACGCCAGTGGGCCAGCAATCGCGCGAACCTGCAGACCGCAGCCCAGGGCGCCATTCCCACGCTGTACGCGGCGACAGCACCCACCGCACAGGGTGGCGTCTACTACGGACCGACCGGCCCGAACGAGATCGCAGGACCGCTGGGCCTGGCCGCCATTCCCGCCATCGCCCGCGATGCCACCGTCGCTGCGCGGCTGTGGGACCTGAGCGCGCAGATCACCGGCGCACGCTTTCCGTCGCCGGCCCGCTGATCGCACGCCATGCGGCACGACCGGGATAATCGCGGCCGTATGAGCGTGGTGCCCGACGCGCCGCACGCCATGGCAGGCCACGGGGCAGCGCATGCTGCCTCGCGGTTGAGCACGGGCCTGCTGCTCGCCACCAGCTGGATCAGTGGTGTCGTGTTCGCCGCCTACATCGTGGCGTTCTTCGGCGGCACGCTGCTGGCGGGCGCGGGCCAGCGCTGGAACGAATCCCTGCCGGGCCTGCACGACCCCGCATCGCCGCTGGCCATCATCGCCATCGGCGTGCATTTCCTCACCGGCGCCGTCTTGCTGCTGCTGGGCCCGGTGCAGTTCATCGGCCGCCTGCGGCAGCGCGTGCCCGCGCTGCATCGCGGGCTCGGCCGTCTCTATGTGGCGTCGGCGGCGCTGGCGGGCGTGGGCGGACTGTTCTTCATCGTCGCCAAGGGAACGGTGGGCGGTCCGGTGATGGACATCGGCTTCGGTCTGTACGGCGTCCTGATGGTGCTGTGCGCGGGCATGGCGTTCCAGCATGCGCGCGCACGCCGCATCGCGCAGCATCGTGCATGGGCCATCCGGCTGTTCGCGCTGACCGTCGGCTCCTGGCTGTACCGGATGGAATACGGCGCCTGGTTCCTGGTCGCGGGCGGCATGGGCACCGGCAGGGGCTTCACCGGATGGTTTGATGCGGTGATGGTGTTCTTCTTCTATCTGCCCAACCTGCTCATCGCCGAGCAGATCATCCGCTCGCAGCGATCACCGCATAGCACCCTGTCCCGCGTCGGATCGAGCGCGCTGATGCTGGTCGCCAGCGGCTTCATCGCGGTGGTGACCTGGCTCTTCATCAACGGCGCCTGGGGCCGACGCCTGGTCAGCGGCCTGATGGCGACATCGTTCTAGGCGCGCGGCGCGCGCTCCCCCTTCCCCCACTTCAACGAGGCACGCGTCATGGCAGGTTGGACAACATCGGATATTCCGTCGCAGATCGGTCGAACGGCCGTGGTCACCGGAACCGGAGGTATCGGTTTCCACATCTCCGCGGCATTGGCACGGGCCGGCGCCAACGTCATCGTGGCGGGGCGCAATGCCGCGAAGGGTACGGCGGCGGTCGAACAGATACGCGAGGCCGTGCCGCACGCGCATGTGCGGTTCGGCTCGGTCGACCTGGCCAGCCTGGAGTCGATCGAAGCCTTTGCCGAGACGCTGCGCCGCTCGCACGGCAGCCTGGAGCTGCTGGTCAACAACGCAGCGGTGATGGCGCCGCCGCAGCGCAAGGAAACCGCTGACGGCTTCGAGCTGCAGTTGGGCACCAACCATCTGGGGCATTTCGCGCTCACCTCGCGCTTGCTGCCGCTGTTGCGCCAGGGTCGCGACGCGCGCGTGGTATCGCTGTCCAGCGTTGCGGCGCGCAGTGGCACGATCAACTTCGAGGACCTGCAGTCCAGGCGCTACTACACGCCGATGGTCGCCTATGGCCAGTCGAAGCTGGCCTGCCTCATGTTCGCCTTCGAATTGCAGCGTCGGAGCGTGGCAGCGGGCTGGGGCATCCAGAGCCTCGCCGCGCATCCGGGCATCTCGCGCACCGATCTACTTACCAACGGCGCCGGCGCCTCCAGCCTGCCCGGCCTGGCACGGCGATACCTGTGGTTCCTGTTCCAGCCCGCCGAACAGGGTGCGCTGCCGCCGCTGTTCGCCGCGACCGCGTCGACCGCACACGCAGGTGCGTACTACGGCCCCGACAGGCTGGGCGAGACGCGCGGCCACCCGGCACCCGCGAAGGTGCCGTCGCAGGCCGAGGACGTCGCGGTCGCCGAACGCCTGTGGCAGGTGTCGGAGCGGTTGACCGGCACCGTATTCGGCACGGAGGGAATGCGCCGCCCGGCGCCTTGACGATGTTGCGCGCGGACCGTCGTGCTCCGTCACCGCGCTTCGCCGGTTCCGAACCGACACCGTCAACGTCCGCATGCCATGGCCTCGCTTGAGACCGACATGACGCGATCCGCGCGGCGACCGCCGCGGCGATGGGTGGCGAGCTGGACGAAGGCGGTCTTCGATGTGCGTCGGGAAGACCTCGGTCCGCTGCTGGCCGCCGTGTGCGGATTCTTCTTCGTGCTGACGGCGCTGATGCTGCTACGGCCCGTGCGCGATGCGGTCGGCATGGCCGGCGGCATGGAGAGCGTGCGCGGGTTGTTCATCACCACCGCCCTCGTCACGCTGGCGCTCAATCCTGTCTTCGGCCTGCTGGTGGCCCGCGTCCGCCGACCGCACGCCATCGCCATGACGTACGGCTTCTTCGGACTGACGTTGCTGGTGTTGTGGGCGCTGATGACGTTCGGCTCCGCGGCCGCGGCGCTGCGCAGTGGCCAGGCGTTCTATGTGTGGTTCAGCGTGCTCAACGTGTTCGGCACCATGGTGTTCTGGGCGCTGGTCTCCGACCGCTTCACCCGCGAACAGGGCACGCGCCTGTTCGCGCTGGTCGGCGTGGGCGGCACCCTGGGCGCGATCTTCGGCGCCTGGCTGACGTCACGGCTTGCGCAACCGCTCGGCGCGTCCAACCTGCTGCCGCTCGCGGTGGTGCTGCTGGTGGCGGGCATCCTGTCCGCGTGGTGGTTGATCCGCCTCACGCCGGCCCGCGGCAAGGCGCACGACGAGACGGACAGACAGCCCGCCGACGATGCAGCCCCGATGGGCGGCGGCGCATGGGACGGTGCGCAGGCGGTCGTCCGCTCGCCCTATCTGGCCGGCATCGCCGGCTACGTGTTGCTGATGGCGGTGATGACCACCCTGGTCTACCTCGCCCGCCTGCAGCTGGTCGCCGGCGTGGATGCGGGACAGGATGCGATGGCGGCGTTGCTGGCGAACATCGACATGTGGACCCAGCTCGTATTCCTCGTGTTGCAGCTCGCGATGGCCACCCGCATCGGCCACCGCGTCGGCCCGGGGCATGCGCTGGTGGCGCTGCCCATGGCCACCGCGCTCGGATTCGCGGGACTCGCGGCACACGGCGGCATCGCGATCCTGTACGTGCTCGACGCCGCCAACCGGGCGGTGCAGCGCGGCATCGCGCGTCCGGCCCGCGAACTGCTTTTCACGCACGTCCGGCGCGGTCACAAGTACAAAGCCAGGGCCTTCATCGACACCTTCGTCTATCGGCTGGGCGACGTGCTGGGCGCGCAGATCGAAGCGATCGTCGGGCGAGCGGGCACGGGGCCGGGAAGCCTGCTGGGCGCGGTCATCCCCCTCACGGCTGCGTGGGCGCTGCTGGCCATCTGGCTGGGGCGACGCTACCGCAATGCTCGACAAGAACCGGCGCCCGACATCGCAGGTTGATGATGCGGCCGCTGCCTGTCCGTTGAACCTCCTGACAGAGGAGAGGCGAGAACGCGGTGCGTCTGGAATGCACGGAAACAGGGACAGCCTGCAGGTCGACCACAGGAGAGACGTCATATCGACGTCATGTTGGCTTTCCAGAATCGCCGGAGGGTCCCTCCTTCCACGCGGGACTGGCGTGGGGATCCTTCTTGTCGCTCCAACACTCCGCCGAAAGGGTCGTGGCCGATGACAGCGGGCGCGAGCACTGGTTCGCTTTCAACATCCTCCCGCACGAAACATCGCTGAGGCGCTGGCTGGCTGGCCTGCGGATCCAGGATTCCGATGCCCTGGACATCATCCAGGAGAGTTATGCGCTGCTGCTGGAGCGCGACAGGCTGGACGACATCCTCAATCCGCGGGCGTACCTGTTCCAGGTGGCGCACTCGCTCATGCTGCGCAATATCCGGCGTGCGCGGATCGTGCCGATCATGGCGATCGAAGAGCTCGGCACGATCGAAGTGGCGGACAAGGCCGCCACGCCCGAGCAGAAGGCGATAGGGCTGGACGATCTGCGCCATCTGTCCGAACTGATCGAGGGCATGCCCGAGCAGGCGCGTCAGGCCTTCGTCTTCCGCCGGATACACGCGCTTTCGCAGCGGGAGATCGCCGAACGGATGGGCATTTCCGAGAACACGGTCGAGAAACACATCGCGCGCGGGATCCGGTGGCTGGGAGACAGGCTGGCGGATGGCGGAAACCCCTGCTCCCAGATCTCCAAGGGAGATGGACGGAAAAACAAGCGTGTCTGAGGAGGGTCGCGAATCAAGCCGGGCGATCGAAGCGACCGCGGCCCAGTGGGTGGCGCGGCTCGACCGTGCGCCGCTGACGCCCGCCGAGGACAGGGAACTCCAGGACTGGCTGCGCGGGGATCCCCGCAGTCGCGGCGCCTTCATGCGTGCACGGGCCTTGTGGTCCCGACCTGAGGCCATCCTCGTCGTCGCCGACGCTCCAGCCGCAGAGCCCACGTCGTCCCCGCTTCACCAGGACGCAGCGCTCCCCCGAGACCGCAGGCGGGTCCGCCATTGGCTGGCCGCACTGGCCGCCTCGCTCCTGCTGTCGGTCTTCATCTTCGTCACCATCCCCGTGCCGACCGCCTATGCGACGGCCAAGGGCGAGATGCGGCGGATTCCGCTGACGGACGGCTCAACGCTCACGCTCAACACCGACAGCCGCGTGGATCTCTATGAAGACAATCACCGCCTGCTGGTGAAGGTACGTCGCGGCGAAGTGCTGGTCGAGGCGACCGGCGACGGCGGATCGCTTCGGGTGGAAGTCGATGGCCGATATCTCGATGCCGGAGCCGCGGTGTTCGTGGTGCGCAAACTCCCGGGCAAGCCGACGCAGGTGGTCGTGCAGAACGGCGAGGTTGCCGTGCCGGCCAGCGGCAAGGGCCGGGAGCTGCTCGCTGCCAACACCCGCGCTTCCCTGATCGCCGCCTCCATGGACGTGCAGGTCTCGTCGCTGTCGGCGGACCAGATGCAGCGCGAGCTGGCGTGGCGGGAAGGCAAGCTCGCGTTCCGCGGAGAAACCCTGGCCGAGGCGGCGGCGGAGTTCGCGCGCTACAACGATGCGTCGATCGAGATTGCGGATGCCAGACTGGCGGCGTTACCCATCACCGGGTACTTCGCGGCCAACAATCCGGCCGGCTTCAGCCGGGCGGTCGCCGGCGTGTTCGGCGCGAAGATGCGCCAGGAAACGAAGAACAGGATCGTCATCGAAGATTAAATTTTCATGACGCATGGCGGAAGCGCGCGCGCCGCGTCTCTTGCATTCGAGGCCCGCAATTTCTGCGGCCACTATCCACGAGTGCACGCCCGATGATCCGCTCCAAGAAGCTCCTGCTCGCCAGCGCCGTGACGATGGCGCTGACATCCACCCCGCATGCGATGGCGCAGCAAAGGCAGTTCAACGTGCCCGCGCAGCCGGCAGTGAGCGCCATACCCGAGTTCGCTCGCCAGGCACAGGTCCAGATCATCGCGCCGGCAGCGTCACTCGATGGCGTGCAGACGCCGGCGGTGGTGGGTGAGCAGGACCTCCGCGCTGCACTGCACACGCTTCTGAGCGGCACCTCACTTGTCATCACGTCCGATGACGGCAGCGTGATCCTGCTGCAGGACTCCGCAAACCCCTCACGCGATGCGGGCAGCGGCACCGTGTCCGGCAGCGTGCTGGACCCCGCAACGGGCGGCTATCTGCGCGATGCCATCATCAGGATCAGCAGCGGCAGCTGGACCCGGGTCGTGAATTCCGGTGATCGCGGCGAGTTCCAGCTGACGGGGGTTCCTGCCGGCCCGGTCCAGGTGACCGTCAGCTACACCGGCTTCGGTGAGCAGCGGAAGACCATCGAACTGGAGCGTGGCGAACGCGAGCGCGTGGAGTTCCAACTGCGCAGCACGTCGACGGAAGCGGGCGATGCGCAGACACTCGACGCACTGAAAGTCGTCGGCGTCCGCGAGGGCGATGCCCGCGCGATCATGGAGCAGCGCGCGTCCATGAACATCACCAACACACTGTCGGCGGACAGCTTCGGCGAGATCGGCGATGGAAATCCGGGCGAGTTCCTGAAGTACATGCCCGGCGTCGATTTCGATGTCGTGGCCGACGATGCGCCGCGCAACATCAGCCTGAGAGGTCTGCCGGCCAAATACACCGGCGTGACCCTGAACGGTGTGAGCCTGCCGGGTATCGACGCCAACTCGTCCAGCTCGCGCACCTTCAGCTTCGAGCAGAGCGCGCTCGCGGGCGTCGACTCCATCAGCATCAACAAGACGACGTCCGCCGACATGGACGCGAACGCGCCAGCCGGCACGATCGATATCCGGACCAAGCGGGCGTTCGACGCCAAGGGCCGGCGCGTCGTCGTATCGCTGGGGGGCACGACGCATGCCGGTCTATGGGATAGCAAGAATACCGGCTGGATGGAGGGCGGTTACGACAGCAAGTGGCTGCCGAGCAGTTCGATCACCTACTCGGATGTCTTCCTTGGGGGTCGGCTGGGAATCGCCGCCGGCATCAGCAGCACCAACAACCTGGTCGAACAGACGCAGATCACCGCCGGCCGCAACTATGTGGCGACCCCGACCAGCCCCCAACCGTATGCGGTCACGTCGATCGCGGCGGCCGGATACGACCGCGAGTACAACCGCCGGGTCGCTTCGTTCAATGCCGATTTCAAGGCTACCGATGAGCTGATCCTGTCGTTCGCCGCCAACCTGAGCCGCGGCGACATCGATCCCAACAACATCACCCCTACCCTCACCAACGGTCGGGCCACCGCCGCCAATCCGCACGAGGGCGATCCGTCGCTGGACTGGACGACGCAGTTTCCCGCCACCACCAACACGCTGGCGCTGACCCACGTCTATACCTACAAGGTGGGTTATTCGCGCAACTTCGTGCCGAGCTTCGTCTGGCAGAACGAGCGGTTCAAGTTGGACGGCAACCTGTTCTCGGCCAATTCGACCAGCCGCTACGACTCCGGCAAGAAGGGCCAGGTGTCGGGCCTGATGAATACCCTGACCGCACGCGGCAACTACAGCGCCTCGCGCAGCAACTGGATGACGCAGGACTGGCAGGTCCAGCAGATCGATGGCATCGACTGGGCAAGCCCGGATGCTTTTACCCTGGGCTCGTATGCCGGCGCACTGGGAGCGTCCACCCGCCCTTCGATCCGCACCACCAGCGGCAGCTCTGCGGAGCTGGAATATCGGGGAGGCAGCCTGAACTTCGAGTTCTACCAGGACATCGGCAACGTGCCGGTCACGTGGAAGACCGGCCTGAAGGCCACCGACGCCGGCTACGAGTTCGGCAACACGTCCGACGCCAACATCTGGACCTACACCGGGCCGCTCACCAACGCCGAGTTCCTGCGTGCGGTGCAGAGCCAGAACGTCTGGCATAGCGGCGAGAGCGGGATGAACATCCGCACGCTGGGCGGCGGCGAGATGTACGTGCACAGCCTGGCCAGGATCCATCAGATGATGAAGGCGAATCCGGAGCAGTGGGTGCGCAGCGAGACCGCTGCGCAGTGGTATGCCGCCAACGTGGCCAACGCCAACAAGCTGGACGAGAAGATCACCTCGCTCTACTTCATGGGCACGGCGGACTTCACCGACAGGCTCAAGGTCCAGGCCGGCCTGCGCTGGGAGAAGACCCGCCAGATCGGCCACGACTTCGATCCGCTCAGCGCCGACGAGGTGCGCGCCGCAGGCTATGCGGTGTCCGCCACCACCGGGCGCGCCACCACGGTGGAAGGCCTGAAGTACCAGTACCTGAGCAACCGCCGCAGGGAAACCGAGGGCGGTTACAACGACTTCTTTCCCAGCGCGTCGGCCAAGTACAGCATCACGGACAACCTGGACGTGCATGCGGGCTACAGCAAGACGATCATGCGGCCGGAAGTAAGCGATCTTTCCGGCGCCTCGTCGATTGCCTACGGTACCGAGGACGGCAACGTACTCACCGCGCCCAACACGGACTTGAGGCCGGAATACTCGGACAACTTCTCGATCCGCGCCACCCAGTATTTCGAACCTGTCGGCCTGGTCGCGTTCGGCGTGTTCCACAACAGGATCAAGGACCTGATCGGCGTCAGGACGGTGACGGCCGAAGAATTCGGCTACACCGGCAGCGAGCCGGTCGATCTGGTCAGCACCTCCGTCAACAGCGCGGAGGAGATCACCGTCAACGGTTACGAGTTCGAGTTCAACCACGCCATGGACTACCTTCCGGGTGCGCTGAGCGGCCTGACCATCCGCGGACATTTCACCCATACCAATCCGTCGGAGCGACTGTCGCGCGTGGCGCAGCAGGTGGCGGGCCTCGGATTCGGCTGGAAGTACGGGCCGGTGCGGCTCAACCTCAATGGTGTCTGGAGCGACGAGAAGGATCGTGGCCCCACCGGGTCGATCAACGTCAACAACGGCAACGGTGCGTACTCGCTGACCCAGGAACAACCCTTCGACGACTATCTGGAAGTGAACCTGTCCGGCAGCTACACCCTCATTCCCAAGACCCGGGACAACTGGCTGGGTCTGGAGGTGTATTTCAGCGCCAACAATCTCTTCGACCAGAACCGGCACACCGTGTACTCGAACGGTCCCGTCGGCCTCGGTGCGGGGGGACACCACAGCCAGATCTACATCACCAGCGGTCGCCGCGCCTCGCTCGGCATCCGCGCGCGATTCTGATCCTCACGCGGCACCGGACTTCTCCCATGGCTGATGCATGCCCGGCGAATGCGCTGCGGAATGCCGGCACAGAGCCCTCAATGGAATTCGTCATGCAGAACCGTTTTGATCGCCGCAAGTTCCTGCTGGGAGTCGGCAGCCTGGCCCTGTTCGCGGGGCTTGGAAGCGCCGGACGGGTGTGGGCTTCTGCCCGGTTCCCTGCCTATCCTTTCCTGCTGGGCGTCGCGTCAGGCGACCCGATGCCGGATGGTTTCGTCATCTGGACCCGTCTGGCGCCCGAGCCGCTGGAAGAGCACGCGGGAATGCCGATGCTCGCCGTTCCGGTGCGATGGGAGGTGGCGGAAGACGGGAAGTTCGCGAAGGTGGTGCGCAAGGGCGAAACCCTCGCGCGTCCCGAGCTGGGGCACAGCCTGCATGTGGAAGTCGAGGGACTGCGCGCGCAGCGTCCCTACTGGTACCGGTTCCATGTCGAAGGCCAGCCGCCGAGTCCTGCAGGTTGCGTGCGTACCGCGCCTGCCGCCGGCGACATGCCGGAGCGCGTCCGCATCGGTGTGGCCGGATGCCAGCATCATGAGGCAGGGCTGTTCACCGCCTATCGCCACCTCAGCCAGGAACCGGATCTGGATGCCGTGTTCCACTACGGCGACTACATCTACGAGGGTCGGGGAAAGGAAACGGCGCTCTCCGTGCATGATGGAGCGGGTGGGCTGATCGATCGACGCCACATCGGTGGCGAGATCTACACGCTGGACGATTACCGGCGCCGGTACGCGCAGTACAAGCGCGATCCCGACCTCCAGGCCGCGCACGCAGCGGCGGCCTTCCTGTCCACCTGGGACGACCACGAGTTCGACAACAACTGGGCCGCAGCGCTGGACCAGGACGGCACGCCGCCGGAGGTGTTCGCCCTGCGGAAATTCGCGGCCATGCAGGCGTGGTACGAAAACATGCCGGTGCGTCGTGCACTGTTCCCCACGCCCCGGCACGGCATCACCATGCATCGCAGACTGGACTACGGCCGGATGCTGCGGGTCCATCTGCTGGACACCCGGCAGTACCGCAGCCGGCAGCGTTGCGAGCCGGGCATGACCAAGGCCTGCCGTACCGCGGACGAGGCCGGGACGGAGCAGATGCTCGGCGTGGCACAGGAGGGATGGCTGGAGCAGGGCCTGAATGCGCAGCCGCGCTGGCACCTGCTCGCCCAGCAGGTGATGATGATGCCTTACACGTATCCCACCAGCCGCAAGTCGGGCCGTCTCAATACGGACTCGTGGAGCGGCTATCCGTCATCGCGCGCGCGCGTGCTGGACATGATCCAGGCGCGGAAGCTGGGGAATGTGGTGGTGGCGACGGGAGACGTGCACAAGCACCATGCCGGCGTCATTCCCTCCCGTGACGGCGACCTCCTCAGTGCGCCGGTGGCCACCGAGTTCGTCACCACCTCCATCGCTTCGGGCGGCGACGGCAGCGACGTTCCCGCGACGTGGGAGACCGTGCTGGACGACAACCCGCACAACGTTCTGGTCAACGACCGTCGTGGTTACCAGATGTTCGACATCGGCCCGCGCGTGTGGCGGACCGATGTCGTGGCCATCCACAGGGTGACCACGCCCGGAGGCAGCAAGTCGGTGATTGCCCGCCTGGTCACCGAGAACGGAAAGCCGGGCATCGCGAAGGCGTGACGTGCGTGGTCCTGCACTGCGCTCCCTGCCCCGCAGACAGGGAGCAGGACGTCCGGCTTCGACAGGGGCATGCGGCTTCGGCCTTCGCCACGAACGCCCGTGGAGGGCTCCGATGAAAGCAATCACGTTGTACATGGTGCTCCCCATGCTCGCGTTGTGGTCGTCCACCGGTGCGGCGGAACGGGACGCCAGGGGAACGACCCGCGGCGAACCGCTGCCGCCATGGCGCGAAGGAGAACTCGACATCCACCACATCCACACCGGCCGCGGTGAAGCCCAGCTCATGGTGCTGCCGGACGGCACCAGCGTGTTGATCGACATGAGCGGAAAGACGAGCGAGCAGGCGCCGTTCCTGCTGCCGACCAGACCGGATGCCTCGCGTCCCCCGGGCGAGTGGGTCGCCCGCTATGTGCGCCGCGTGCTGCCGGCGGGTGCGGTGAAGCTGGACTACGCCCTCATCAGCCACTTCCATGGCGACCACATGGGCACGATCGTCCCGGACTCGCCGCGCTCGCCGAACGGCTACCAGCTTAGTGGCATCACCCAGGTCGCCGAGTCGGTCGGCATCGCCAAAGTCATCGACCGCGGATGGCCCCGCTACGACTATCCGGCCCCGATCAGGAACCCGACGATGGACAACTATCGGCGGTTCCTCGACTGGCAGATCAGGCATCGAGGCATGCGGGTCGAGGCCTTCGAGCCCGGCCGCAACGATCAGATCGCGCTGGTGCACGGAAGCGGCCGCTACCCCGGGTTCGAAATCCGCAACCTGTACGCCAATGGGCGGGTGTGGACGGGGGAAGGAACAGCCACTCGCAGTCTGTTCCCGCCACTGGAGGGTATTCCCCCGGAAGACCAACCCGGCGAGAACAAGTTGAGCATCGCATTGCGTGTGCGATACGGCGCCTTCGACTACTACACCGGCGGCGATCTTTCCGCGGTGGACGAAGAGGTCACGTTCGAACCGCATGCCTGGAAGAACGTGGAGCCCCCCGTCGCGCAGGCTGCCGGGCCGGTCGACGCGATGAAGGCCAACCATCACGGCAGCTGGGATGCCAACAGCATTCCCTTCCTGGCTGCGCTTCGGCCGCGGGTGATCGTCGTGCCCGCGCGCGCCGACGGGCATCCTGCCGTCAACACCTACCGGCGCATGACGTCGCAGAAGGTCTGGCCGGGCGAGCGGGATGTGTTCATCACCCATGTCTCCGACGCGACGGCCAAGACCACTTATCGCGTGGACAAGGCGGCCAGCGTGCAAGGCCATGTCGTGATCAGGGTGGAACGCGGCGGCGCCCGTTATCGCGTGTTCGTGCTGGACGATGCCGACGAAGCGATGCGGGTGAAGGCCGTGCACGGACCGTATGAGTCGAACTAGCCTGAGGTGGACGGCGTCTGCTTCTGGCCGACGGCCACCGGAGCGACATCATCTGGCCGTCACGCGAAGGCAAGTCGTTGCAACTGCCTCCTCACTCGAGCATCGCAAGTCGAAACAAGGTTTCAACTTGAGCTGCCGCTGACAACCACCTGAGTGATTGAAGCGATTGGTGGGCCCACCAGGACTCGAACCTGGAACCAAAGGATTATGAGTCCTCTGCTCTAACCATTGAGCTATAGGCCCTCCGCGGCCGGGATTGTACCGGAGGCGGTGGCGGTCAATGGGATGTCGGGCGGCGGCGCGCGCAGTTCGAGGGCGCGGGTGAGGATCGCGGGCGGTGCGGCTTCTTCCGGCGTGCGCAGCCAGCCTGCGCGGCGCAGGCGGTCGCCCAGCGCGGGCGATGCCGTCAGCAGGTTGATGGGCACGGAGAGCACCATGCCCAGCACCACCGGCGCCATCCATGCCGCCAGTGCGGGCGAGACCAGATAGGCCAGCACGCCACTGAACGCACCGAACAGGCTGAGGCCGGCGTAGCGACGCACCAGGCCGGCCAGCGGCACGCTGCCATCATCGCGCCGTTGCGTTTCCCAGCCCGAATCGCGTCCGGCGAGCACGTCGGCCACGCCACGCGATTGCACGTACATCGTGACGGGCGCCATCAGCGCCGCCATCACGGTCTCCAGCAGTGCGCTGCCGGCGATCCGCAATGCACCGCCGCATTGCCGGCGCAACGACGGCTCCAGCACCGTGGCGATGCACCCCATCGCCTTGGGCGCCAGCAACACCGCCATGGTGAGATAGAAGACCCACAGGAAACGCTCCGGATCGCCGCCGCGCCAGTACAGCGCAGGCGTGAAGCCGTCGAGATGCGGCTGCGCCAGATGGAAGCCGGCCTGCTGCAACGGAATCGCCAGGCCCACCAGCATCAGCATCGCCCACATGGGTGCGGTGGAGTAATGACCGATCCCCACCAGCAGGTGCAGGCGGCTGACCCAGTGCAGCCCACGCGCGGGCACCACCGCGCCATGCTGCAGGTTGCCCTGGCACCAACGGCGGTCGCGCACCAGCATGTCGATCAGCGAAGGCGGCCCTTCTTCGTAGCTGCCACCAAGACCCGGGGCCATGTGCACGGCCCAGCCGCCACGCCGCAGCAGGGCGGCTTCGACGAAATCATGGCTCAGCACCGCGCCTTCGAACGGCTTGCCGCCGCCCAAGTGGGGCAGGCCCGCGTGCCGCGCGAAGGCGGCCGTGCGGATGATGGCGTTGTGACCCCAGTAGTTCCCCTCCGCGCCATGCCACCACGCGATGCCATGCGCGGCCACCGGACCATAGACCCGCCCGGCGAACTGCTGCATGCGCGCGAAGAACGTGCGCCCGTTGACGATCATCGGCAGCGTCTGGATCAGCGCCAGGGTCGATTGACGCTCCATGGCCGCGGCCAGGCGCACCAGCGTTTCGCCCGTCATCAGGCTGTCCGCATCCAGGATCAGGAAGTGCGGATAGGCGCCGCCGAAGCGACGCACCCAGTCGGCGATGTTGCCGGCCTTGCGTTCGGTGTTCTTGTCCCGGCGCCGATAGAACACGCGCGCGTCGGATCCCAGGCGGTGCAGCAGCGCGCGCACCGCCCTGCCCTCTGTCTGGCGCACGTCCGCATCGGTGCTATCGCTGAGGATGAAGAAGTCGAAGCACGTGCCCTGGCCGGTCTGCGCCAACGATTCGTGCATCGCCTGCACCCCGGCGAGGACGCGCTCCGGATCTTCGTTGTAGGTAGGCACCAGTAGCGCCGTGCGCGTGGACAGCGCGGGCAACGGCGCGTCCTCGTCGATCCCGGGCGCCTGTGTGCGCTTCGACAGCAGCAGCACGAATCCCGCCAGCGTGCTGGAGAACGACAGAGCGATCCATGCGAACAGCGCCACGAACAGGGCCAGCAGCACCCCTTCCAGCACGCTGATGCCCTCGCCCCGCAGCACCCACCAGATCTGGTACGTGGCGAACAGCGTCATCAGCACCGCGTTGCCCATCACCAGCGCGCGCCGCCCTCCGATCCTGGCCGGTGACGTCGGCAGGCGACGCGGCGACAGGCGCCCGCTACGCAGGTCCTGCACCGGCATGGGCAACGGCGACTCGGGCGGCAGCCAGGACGGCGACGGCGGAGAGGGGTGGCGGGCATCGCTCATGATCACGCGCTCCAGCGGTACAGCCAGGTTTCGGACAAGGGCGCGTGCCCCTCCAGCACGCGTGCATGCAATTCGACGTCGCGATCATCCGCCTCTTGCGCCTGCGGGCGGAACTCGAAACTCAGGCGCCAGCCCTGCGTTTCGGGATTGGGATACACCACGGCGCCCACGATCTCGCCGCGCGCCGCCCATACATCGGGCGTCAACCGGCTGTCGCGCGGCAGCGAGGCCAGGCGGCCGCCTTCCAGATCGATCACCACCAGACGTCGTGCAGGATCGGGGGCGGCGCCGATGCGCGTATCCGTCACCATCGCCAGCCCGGGCTTCCAGCGGTGCGTGTCGCACCAGTGCATGCGGTAATCGAAGCGGTGCTCGCGCCCGGCGCGGAGCGGCTGTTGCGGGCGCCAGAACGCGACGATGTTGTCGTGGTATTCGTCGCCGGTGGGAATCTCCACCAGCGTCACCGCGCCCTTGCCCCAGTCGCCCTTCGGCTCGATCCACAGGCTGGGCCGCTGGTGGTAGCGTGCCTCGATGTCGGCATAGTCGGCGAAGCCACGCTTGCGTTGCATCAGACCGAACCCGCGCGGACCGGCATCGGCGAAGGCGCTGATCTGCACGCGTCGCGGGTTGCTCAGCGGGCGCCAGATCTGGTCGCCGGCACCGTTGAAGATCGCCAGGCCATCCGAATCGTGCACCGCAGGACGATAGTCGTCGGTGCCGACCCGATCGCCTGCATCGAACTCGAACATGCTGGTCAACGGCGCGATGCCGGCGCGCGCGAGATCGACACGCGGATAGAGGCGGGACTGCACGTCGATGACCGTCTCGGCGCCGGGTTTCATGTCGAAGCGGAACGCACCCGCCACGCTCGGGCTGTCGAGCAGCGCGTGCACCACCAGATGATCGGCGCCGGCGGCAGGCTGCTCGATCCAGAACGCGCGGAACACCGGGAATTCCTCGGCACCGGCATCGCCGCTGCCCAGCGCCAGGCCGCGCGCGGACAGGCCGTAGGCATGCCCCTTGCCCAGTGCACGGAAGTAGCTGGCGCCGAGGAACGCGATCAGTTCGTCGTACACCGCCGGCTGGTTGAGCGGCGTGTGCACGCGGAATCCGGCAAAGCCGATGTCGTCGCGCAGCCCCGGCTCGACGCCCGGCGGGAAGGAATACAGCTCGGGCGAATAGGCGATCGGCGTGGCGATGCCGTCGTGCACCCGATGCAGGTCCACGCGCTGCTTGAACAGGAAGCCGCGATGGAACATCTGCAGCTGGAACGGCAACGCCTCCTTGCGCCAGAGGGCCTGCTGCGGATCGAAGCGCAGGTCGCGATATGCGTCGTAGCCGGTATCCAGCGATGCGGGCAGATGCTCATCAGGTGCGCGGTACGGCTGCCGCGCCATGGCGCGTGCAAAGCGTGGAACCGTTTCCAGGTCGAATCGCGTGGGAGTTGCCGCAGTGCTTGCTGCGCTCGTGGCCTGCGCCATCACGCGGGGCATGCTGCCCAGCAACGCGATGGCGAGGACGGATTTGACTGCGTCCCGTCGCTGCACGCGGAAGTCTGACTCGTGGGGTGACCGTAGTGTAACGGCGCACATGTGATGACGATGGCAAGGCGAACGCCACGATGACGCCACCCTTGCACCAAAAAGAAACGCGGCCCACCAGGGGCCGCGCTTCGTTGGTGCAAACGCTGCTTCTGCGCGTCAGTCGATGTCGAGGAAGCTGCGCAGCTGTTCCGAACGCGACGGGTGACGCAGCTTGCGCAGGGCCTTGGCTTCGATCTGACGGATGCGCTCGCGGGTGACGTCGAACTGCTTGCCGACCTCTTCCAGCGTGTGATCGGTATTCATGTCGATGCCGAAACGCATGCGCAGCACCTTGGCTTCCCGCGGGGTCAGGCCGGCGAGCACGTCGCGGACCGTTTCCGACAGGTTGATGTTGGTGGTGTTCTCGATCGGGGACTCCACGTTGGTGTCCTCGATGAAGTCGCCCAGGTGGGAGTCCTCATCGTCGCCGATCGGCGTTTCCATGGAGATCGGTTCCTTCGCGATCTTCATGACCTTGCGGATCTTGTCCTCGGGCATGTCCATTTCCTTGGCCAGCTCCTCCGGTGTGGCCTCGCGGCCGTACTGCTGGAGCATCTGGCGGGAAATGCGGTTGAGCTTGTTGATCGTCTCGATCATGTGCACCGGGATGCGGATGGTGCGCGCCTGGTCGGCGATCGAGCGGGTGATCGCCTGGCGGATCCACCAGGTCGCATAGGTCGAGAACTTGTAGCCGCGGCGGTACTCGAACTTGTCGACCGCCTTCATCAGGCCGATGTTGCCTTCCTGGATCAGGTCGAGGAATTGCAGGCCGCGGTTGGTGTACTTCTTCGCGATGGAGATGACCAGGCGCAGATTGGCCTCGACCATCTCCTTCTTGGCCTTGCGCGCCTTGGCTTCGCCGTAGGCCATCGCACGGCTGATGTCCTTGATGTCGGCCAGCGTCAGGTGCATGGCCTGTTCGACGGCGATGGTGGCTTCCTGCTCGGCGACGATCTGTTCGCGCACGTCGCGCAGGCCGGACGACCACTTCTGCTTGCGCTTCAGCACCTCGTCCACCCAACCGAGGTTGGTCTGGTTGCCTTCCCATGCACGCAGGAATTCCTTGCGCGGCATCTTGGCGACGTTGGCGCACAGGTGCAGCACGCGGCGCTCGTGGTCCTTCACCTGGGCCACGACTTCGCGCAGCTTGCGCACCAGGGTGTCGGTCAGCGGAAGCGGCAGCTTCAGGGTGACGAAGGTTTCGCCCAGCTCGGTGCGCAGCTTGGCGACCGCCTTGTTGTCGGCGCCGTTCTTGGCGTAGGACTTCTTGAACTTGGCATAGCCGTCGGCCAGCACCTGCATGCGGCGGGCGACCTCTTCCGGATCCGGACCGGTCGGCGCGGCTTCCTCGGCGGTGTCGTCGCCGGCGTCATCGTCGTCGTCGGCGTCATCGGCCGCTTCCGCGACTTCTTCGGCGGCCGGCACTTCGACGGGCGGCTCTTCGACATCGTTGAAGCCCACGACCACTTCGGCCAGGCGCTTCTTGCCGGCCTTGTGCAGTTCGTACTCTTCCAGCAGCAGTTCGATCGACCACGGGAAGTTGCCGAGCGAGGCCTGCACCTGGCCCAGGCCTTCCTCGATGCGCTTGGCGATGGCGATTTCGCCCTCGCGCGTCAGCAGCTCGACGGTACCCATTTCGCGCATGTACATGCGCACCGGGTCGGTGGTGCGGCCACCTTCGGTATCGAGCGAGGTCAGCGCGGCGGCGGCTTCTTCGGCGGCCGTTTCGTCGACTTCGCGGTTGCCAGTGTTGCCGTCAGCCAGCAGCAGGGTTTCGGCATCGGGGGCGACTTCATGGACGTCGATGCCCATGCCGTTGATCATGCCGATGATGTCTTCGATCTGTTCCGGATCGACCAGGTCGTCGGGAAGGTGATCGTTGACTTCGGCGTAAGTCAGATAGCCCTGCTCCAAGCCCTTGCTGATCAAGAGCTTGATGTCGGACTGCTGCGCAGGACGTTCGTTGGCCATGGAGGTTGCGCCACCGGGAGTGAGGAAGGGAGAACCCCGTATTATACCAGCCCGGACCGGCTTGGGCTCTGCCGCCCGACGCCCGTCAAGGGGGAAACGTCAGGGACGGAGCAGGAAGGTCACGGGCCCGTCGTTGACGAGGCTGATCACCATATGGGCACCAAAACGCCCCGTTTCCACCCTTCCGGCGTGGGTTTGCCGACAGATCGCGACCAGTTGATTGAAGCCCTGTTCAGCCTCGGCAGGCGGGGCGGCCGTGGTGAAGCTGGGGCGCATGCCCGAGCGGGTGTCCGCCGCCAACGTGAACTGACTGACCAGCAGCAGGCCGCCGCCGGTATCGGCGAGGGAGCGGTTCATGCGGCCCGCGTCGTCGGCGAATACCCGGTAGCCCAGCAGCCGCTCGGCCATGCGCGCGATCTGCGCCTCGCTGTCGCCCGGTTCCATGGCCACCAGTGCAAGCAGGCCGCCCTCGATGGCCCCCACCACGACCTCATCGACGGCGACGGAGGCCCGGGTCACGCGCTGGATCAGGGAAAGCATGGGCACCGGTCCGGACGAGGGTGCGAACAGGATAGAGGGGCCGACACCCCGCGCCAGCGGGAAGGGTCACGCCGGTTGGCTACACTCGACGGATGAAACCGGACACTCTCGCCGCCCTCGGCTACCACGCCGCCGCCCTGGTCGGCCGCCTTCCCTGGTCCTGGCTGCGCACGCTGGGCGATCTGATGGCGTGGGCCTGGCGGCGCGCGGATGCACGCGAAAGCCGGGTGACCCGCCGCAACCTCGAGATCGCCTACCCCGACCTGCTGCCCGCTCAACGCGAGGACCTGCACCAGGCCATCCTGCGGACCACCGCCAGGCAGGCGCTGGAAACCCTCAGCTTCTGGACCCGCCCGCCGGCGGACAACCTCGCCTGCCTGCGCGAGCGCCACGGCGAGGCGCTGTACGACGCCGCGCTGGCCAGCGGCAAGGGCGTGATCGTCGCGGCACCGCATTTCGGCAACTGGGAGCTGCTCAACCAGTGGCTGGCCTCGCGCGGGCCGCTGGCCATCGTCTACCGCCCGCCGGCCTCGCCGGTCGGTGACGCCTTCCTGCTGCGCGTGCGCGGCGCCGACAACATCCGCCAGGTGCGCGCCGAAGGTCCGGCCGTGCGGCAGTTGTGGAAGGTCCTGAAGGAAGGCGGCGCGGTCGGCATCCTGCCGGACCAGCAGCCCAAGGCGGGCGATGGCGAGTTCGCACCGTTCTTCGGCAAGCCGGCCTTGACGATGACGCTGGTCTCGCGGCTCGCCGAACGCACCGGCGCCACCGTGCTGTTCGCGTGGTGCGAACGGATCGGGCCGGGACCGGACTTCGCGCTGCACGTCGAGCCCGCACCGCCCGCCATCGCCGATGCGGATCCGGTGACGGCCGTCACCGCGCTCAACGCCACCGTCGAACGGATCGCGCGCCGCGATCCCGCGCAGTACCAGTGGACGTACAAACGCTATACGCTGCGGCCTCCGGGCAGCGGCGAGGACACGCCTTACCGCTGACCTGTTGGGGAGCGCGAACGGCATGCACCTGCACCGTTCCGCCACGACGCCTGCCACGCACCAAGGACGCGCCCGCTGCAATGAGTGACCCCCTGGAGACCCTCGCGGTCGATGACATTTCGCGCCCCGACTGGCAGGCCCTGCCGACCCGCGGCGCCTGGCTGGCGGCCGTGGGCGGCGCGGCCCTGATGTTCCCGCTCGGCTTCCCGGCGTTCTTCATCTCGCGCGCGACCGATGTCGTGTCGCCCTGGCTCGCCGTTCCCGCGGCGGCGGCCGTGGGTGCGATGCTGGGCGCGTGGGTCGCGGTCAGGCGCCACCGGCGCACACGCTGGCGCCTGGACGACCGCGGATTCGCCGTGCGCCGCGGCAACTGGTGGCAGAGCGAAACCCACGTGCCGATCTCGCGCGTGCAGCACCTGGACCTGAAACGCGGCCCGCTGGAGCGCAGCGCAGGCCTGTCCACGCTGGTGGTGCACACGGCTGGCACGCGGATGGCGGCGGTCTCGGTGTCGGGCCTGGACGCGGACGATGCGGAGCGCCTGCGCGAACGCCTGGCCACACAGGTCGACCACGACGACGCGCTGTGATGGACGACGTTCTGCAGCCGGGCAGCGGACCCGACGAGCGCCGACTGCACCCGTGGTCGTGGCTGTTCGTGCTGCTGCAACAGCTCAAGCAGTTCATCTTCCCGCTGGTCGCGCTGCTGGTGTTCGGCGCACGCAGGAGCGAGGGCGATGGCGAGCTGTGGGCGTCGCTCGCCCCGGTCATCGGCATCGCCGTGCTGGTGGTGCTGGCGATCCTGCAGTACTTCACCTACCGCTACACGATCGGGCGCGACGGTCTGACCGTGCGCGAAGGCCTGCTGCATCGCTCGCGGCGGGAAATCCCGTTCTCGCGCATCCACAACGTGGTGGTCCACCAGTCGTTGCTGCACCGCGTGTTCGGCGTGGCCGAAGTACGGCTGGAGTCGGCCGGCGGGCAGAAGCCGGAAGCGCAGATGCGCGTGCTCGGCCTGCGCGATGCGCTGGCGCTGGAAGACCTGGTGCGGCACCAGTCACGGGACGCGGCACCCGCGTCGTCCGAAGCGGGCCTGGCCGTGCGCGAGGACGGCACCACGCTGCTCTCGCTGTCGACATGGGAGGTCATCCGGCTGGGCCTGATCTCCAATCGCGGCATGATCGTGGTGGCGGCCGCCTTCGGCGCCATGTGGCAGATCCTGCCGGAGAACAGGATCGAACAGATGTTCCGTCAGGGCGCGCAGCAGGCGTACGGCTATGCCGAAGACCTGCACCTGGGCTGGCTGGGCGGTGCCGCCGGCGGCGTCGCCCTGATCGGCGTGGCACTGGCGCTGGTGCGGCTGCTGTCCGTGGCGCTGGCGCTGTCGCAGTTCCACGGTTTCCGGCTGACCGAAGAGCCGCGCCGCCTGATGGTGGAGCGCGGCCTGTTCGCGCGCCTGCGCACCAGCGTGGCGCGCCGGCGCATCCAGGCATGGACGCTGCACGAGGGCCTGCTGCACCGCGTATTCAGGCGTCGGTCGCTGCGCATCGACACCGCGGTGGCGGAGAAGTCCGGCCAGCAGGACACGCGTGCGCTCAAGGATGTCGCACCCATCGCCACGCCGGATGCCTGCGATGCCCTGATCAATCACCTGCTGCCGCATGCGCAGTGGCCGCGTAACGACTGGCAGGCCGTGCACCCGTCCGCGCGCTGGCGCCTGTGGTTGCCGTCGCTGGCATGGCTGCTGCCGGTGACGGTGCTGGCGGCCTGGCAGTGGGGTGCATGGGGATGGCTGGGACTGGCCTGGATGCTGTTCGCCGCCCATGCCGCACGCCGGCAGGCCAGCCGCATGGGATGGACGCTGGACGAGCAGCTGGTGGCCGTGCGCAGCGGCTGGTGGTCGCGCTACTGGCGCTTCGCCGAGATCGACAAGCTGCAGGCGCTGCGCCTGTCGCGCTCGCCGCTGGACCTGCGCTTCGGTACCGCGACGCTCTGGCTGGATACCGCCGGTGCCAACGGCATCGCCGCGCCGCTGGCGCTGCGCTTCGTCCCCGAGGCCGATGCCCGGGCCGCCCATGAGCGACTGACCACCGCGCTGGCGCGACGCCGCCTGAACTGGTGAACGGAAAGCGGCCACACCCCACGCCATGACAATGCCTCTTCCTCTTTCCGCCGTCATCATCACCAAGAACGAAGCCGACCGGTTGGGTCGTTGTCTGGCGTCGCTGCAGGGGGTGTGCAGCGAGATCCTGGTACTGGACTGCGGCTCCGACGATGGCACCGTGGCACTGGCGCAATCGCATGGCGCGCGCGTCGAACACCAGGACTGGCTGGGTTTTGCCGGCCAGAAGAACGAGGCCATCCGCCGCGCCACGCAACCCTGGCTGCTGCTGTTGGACGCGGACGAATGGCTCGCCGAGGGCAGCGAAGCGCCGCTGCGCGCGCTGTTCGCCAACGGCGAGGTCGAGCAGGCCGACGTGTGGCGACTGAAGCGCTGCAACTGGTTCCTCGGCCGCATGCTCAGCGGATTCGAGCGCACGGAGCGGCTGGTGCGACCAGATCATCGCTATCTGCCGATGCGCGTGCACGAGAAGCCCGACCTGGCCGGCAAGCGCGTGCGGGACTGCGACATCGTCATCGAGCACAACACCGCGCGTTCGCTGGAAGCGCATCGGGCGAAGAACGCGCGCTACGCCCGCCTGTGGGCCGAGCAGCGACATGCCGACGGCAAACGCTGCTCCGCGCTCAGTCCCTGGACCCACGCCGCCGCGTACTGGCTGAAGATGTACCTGCTGCGCGCGGCCTGGCGCGATGGCCGCCAGGGCTGGTGGTTCCATGCCAGCCACGCACGGGCCGTCATCGATAAGTACCGCCACCTGCATGCGTTGGGGAAAACGCCGTGAGCGACGTTGCGCGCCCGTTGGTCGTGCGCTGCGGCGCACTCGGCGACATGGTGATGCTGACCACGCTGATCCGGCTGCTGCATGCGCGCTACGGCCAGCCCGTGGACGTGCTGACCACGGGCGCGTGGACGCCGCCACTGCTGGCGCCCATGCCGGAGGTGGGACACGTGCAGCTGGTCACCAGTCGCAACACGCCCTACCTGCTGTGCCCAAGCCAGTGGAAGGCCGTGCGCTGGCTGCGTCAGCGTGGCCGGGGACCGGTGTATGTCTGCGACACCGATGCACCCACGTTGAGGTTGCTGGATCGCGGCAAGCTGCATCCGGACGACATCGTGCAGCGGCGTAACGACGACGACGAGGACAACGGCGTCACCCGCCTGTGGCCGGACCGCTGGTTGCGGATCGGGATGCGTGACCCCCGCCATCCGTACAGCACGATGCAGGTCGACCCCTCGATCTACCGCTTCCCGTCCCTGCGCGTCACCGACCCGGACCGTCGCGACCTGGCGCAGTGGCGCGTGCAGCATGGACTGGAGGGCACCTGCGTCCTGTTCCAGCCCGGCAACAAGCGCACCCACAAGCGCGGCAACGTGGCCACCGCCTCGCACCCAAAGTACTGGCCGCCCGCTGCCTGGGCCGAGGTGGCCAATGCGATCTGGCAGCGCCTGCCGCAGGCCCGCATCGTGCTGTGCGGATCGCCCGCCGAGCACGGCGTGCTGGACGAGATTACGGCCGCCACCGGCCATGACGTCCGCATGTACAACGCGGCGCGCGAGTTGCCGGTGCCACGACTGCTGGCCCTGCTGGAGCAGGCGCACAGCCTGATGTCGGTGGATACCGGCCCGGCGCATGCTGCGGCCGCCCTGGGTTGCCCGCTGGTGGTCATGTTCGGCGCCGCCTCGCCCGCGAAATGGCGCCCGATCGGCCCCGGCGCGATCACGGTGCTGGGCGGCGAGCGCGGAGACGCGAGCCGCGTTCGCGACGTTCCCGCCGGGGACGTGATCGCCGCATGGTCGGTGTTGCCGGTACGCACCGCCGACTGAGGCGTGCGATCAGCCGGCCGGCGTGCCTGCCGACTTGTCGATCCCGTAGGGCGTCCACGTGATGCGCTGGGCCCGCGTCTGCGCGCGGATGGCCAGGTTGCGCTCGACCGATTCGCGCGTCTTGTAGCCGCGCGCATGGTCCAGGTGCACGCACACCGCCCGGTGGCGGATCTGCTTGCCGCGGATACCGTGGTTCTCCAGCCGCTCGCCCAGTTCGCGGTCGGGGCCGCCGTACTTCATCCGCTCGTCGTAGCCGTTGATCGCCAGCAGATCCGCCTTCCATGCCGACGAATTGCAGTTGTTGAACGTCGGCCGCGCGGTGGTGATCGCATCCAGCAGCTTGCCGGTCGCCGCGCCCGCACCGAGCTTCAGCGTGTTCGACAGACCCAGGCGATCCTGCGCGCGCAGCCAGCGGCGGTTGAAACAGCGGCCGTCGCGGATGTCGTCGGCACTGATCGCCTTGCTCAGCTTCATGCTCAGCTTGCAGTAGCCGCCCGACAGGAAGCGCCCCGGCTCGGCCTGCTCCGCATGGACCTGCACGAAGTCGCGCCGCGGAATGCAGTCGCCGTCCGTAAACAGGATGTAGTCATGCCGCGCCTGCAGGATGGCCGCGTTGAGGATCTCCTGCCGGCGATAGCCATCGTCCTCATGCCACACATGCCGCAACGGCATGGGATAGTCGGCCGCGAAGCGCTCGACCAGCGCGCGCGTGCTGTCGCGCGACCCATCGTCGGCGACGATCAGCTCGAACTCCCGCCAGGTCTGGCAGCGGTAGCCCAGCAGCACCTTCTCCAGCCATTCCTCGGCGTTGTACGTGCTGGCGATGACGGTGATCTTCATTGCGGCGTGCCCCCTTCGCAACGTTCGCGTGCGGGATTGTGCCGCCAATGGATGACGACCGGAAGACGAGGCTGCAGCGCTACCTGGCGGACGGGCCCCAGTACCCCAGTTCCCGACGGATCTGCAGGCCACGCAGCAGCCTACCCACCGGCTTGCGCCGCAGCGGACCGAGCCGCCCGTCGATCAGGGCATCGGTCGCCGCGATCACGCGGCGCGAGGAAAGTCCGTCGCGGCGCGGATGGATATCGTCGGCGTATGCCACCAGTGCCTCGCGCAGTGCGATGGGCGGATCGAATGCCTGCCGCAACATCGTGCCCAGGTCTCCGGGCGCCTCGAACTGCAGCATGTGCGGCTTCGGTGCACGGTTGCGGAACGTCACCACTGGCTTGCGCTGCACCACGAACTCGCTGACCACCGACGTGGTGTCGGCGACCAGCACGTCGGCGGCGCGCTGCGCGCTGACCAGGTCGACCGGATCGACGAACGCCGCGTTCGGTCCGCACAGGCCGCGATAGCGCACGAACAATGCCTCCGGGCATTTCGGGTGCAGGGTCAGCAGCCAGAAGCGGTCACCCCGTTCGACCTCCGCGGCAATCGCATCGAACAGGTGCGGCGCCGCGCTCAACCGTTCGGTGAAGGTGGAGGCGAACATGACGACAGGGCGGCCGCGGGCTTCGGCGCGCCATGCATCGGCCAGCGGATCTTCGCCGCGGAACACCGGATCGAGCTTGGGCCAGCCGGTCTCCACGACCTTGAAGTGGCCCTCGCGCGCGGCCAGCGCCGCGAACGGCGCGGTCGTCGCCGGACCCTGGGTGCAGTACAGGTCGAACAGGCCGCGCACGCGGAAATGGCCGCGCGCCGCATCGCGCTTCTCCACGTTGAAGCCGTGGAACAGCTGCACCTTCGCACCGGAGACGAAGGTCGGCACCTCGTTGGCGGCGCTGAACACCGCCTGCGGCCGCAGCGCCACCGCCGAGCGCGCGTCGGCGACGGCAAGCACGCCACCGCGCAGCATCGCACCCCGTGCACCATCGACCAGCCAGGCGTGCACGCCATGGCCGGCTTCTTGCAGCGCATCGGCCAGCGGCTGCAAGATGGGCAGCGCATAGCGCTCGGTCCCGAACAACAGGTACTCCGCCATCAACGTGTCCTCATCCCACCGGCCTGCGATCTCGGCCTGCATTATCGCGTTCAACGAGGCCGACCGCATCGGGGATTGCCTGGCGTCGCTGGCGTTCTGCGACGAGATCGTGCTGGTGGACTCGTATTCCACCGATCGGACGGTCGCGATCGCGCAGGCCATGGGCGCGCGTGTGCTGCAGCGGGCGTTCGATGGATTTCGCAGCCAGAAGCAGTACGCCGTCGAGCAGGCACGGCATGACTGGGTACTGTGCCTGGATGCGGACGAACGCGTGGGCGATACGCTGCGGGCATCGATACTGCAAGCGCGCGATGACGGGTTCGGCACGGCGGCGGGGTATCGCTTCGCGCGGCTGTCGGAGTATTTCGGCCGCTTCCTTCGCCACGGCAATGCGTACCCGGACCGCGTGCTGCGGCTGTTCGACCGACGGCGCGGGGGGTGGCGAGGCAAGCGCGAAGTGCACGAGGCGGCCTCGGTCGACGGCCACGTGCAGACGCTCACCGGCGACCTGATCCATTACCCGTACCGGTCACTCGAGCAGCAGCTGGCCAAGACGCAACGCTACGCACGGATGATGGCCGAGCACGATTTCGCCCGCGGTCGCCGCGCCACGCTGACCGCGCTGGTACTGTCGCCGGCGTGGCGCTTCTGGCGCGGCTATCTGCTGCGCGGAGGCTTCCGCGACGGCTGGCACGGGCTGGTCTACGCGTACGTACGCGCCAACTATGTCCGGCAGAAGGCGATCATGCTGTGGATGATCCAGCACGGACTGCCCGTCGCGACACCGCCGCCCCCCGAAGACTGAGGTCACATCCCATGTGCGGAATCGCCGGCGCCCTCGCGCCCGACGGGCGTCATGACGAACAGGCGCTGCATCAGCTAGGCAGTGCGATGGGCGCGGCCATCGCGCATCGCGGCCCCGACGATGCCGGCACGTGGACCGAGGCGGCCGCAGGGCTGGTGCTGGCGCACAGGCGGCTGGCGATCGTGGACCTCAGCCCGGAAGGCCATCAGCCGATGGTGTCGGACGATGGACGCTGGGTGATCGCCTTCAATGGCGAGATCTACAACCACGCCGCACTGCGCCGCGAGCTCGCCGCGCAGGGACAGGCCTTCCGCGGCCATTCGGACACCGAGGTGCTGCTGGCCGCCATCGCCCACTGGGGCGTCGAAGCGGCGCTGGTGCGCAGCAACGGCATGCTCGCGCTTGCCGCCTGGGACCGCCGTACGCGCACCCTGTGGCTGGCGCGCGATCGCGTGGGCAAGAAGCCCCTTTACTACGGCTGGACCGGTGACGGCACGTTCCTGTTCGGCAGCGAACTGGCGGCGCTGCGCGCCTGCCCGTCGTTGCACGCCGAGGTCGATCAGGATGCGTTGGCGTTGCTGCTGAGACTGGATTGCATTCCGGCACCGCACTGCATCCTCAAAGGCATCCGCAAGCTGCCGGCTGGCGCACTGGTCCGGATCGACACGGCGCACACCGACGCCCGCGCCATGCCGGACGCGCATCTCTGGTGGGACGCGCGCGCGCGGCAGGAAGCAGCGCTCGATGCGGGGTTCGATGGCGACGAAACCGTTGCCCTGGACACCCTGGACGGCCTGCTGCGCGACGCCGTGGCGCTGCGCATGGAAGCGGACGTGCCGCTGGGCGCCTTCCTGTCCGGCGGCACCGATTCCTCGCTGGTCACCGCCCTGATGCAGGCGCAGTCGACGCGACCGGTACGCAGCTTCTCCATCGGCTTCGACAACGCCGTGCACGACGAGAGCGCGCATGCCGCGGCGGTGGCGCGACAACTGGGCACCGACCATACCGAGTTGCGCGCCGACGGCCGCGCGGCGCTGGACCTGGTGCCCACCATCGCACGCGTCTACGACGAACCTTTCGCCGACTCCTCGCAGTTGCCGACCGCGCTGCTGTGCCGGCTGGCGCGCGGGCATGTCACCGTGGCGCTGTCGGGCGACGGCGGCGACGAGCTGTTCTTCGGTTACGGCCGCTACCTGCGCGCCCTGCGCAACAACGCACGCCTGGAACGCCTCCCCCGCCGCCTGCTGTCGCGGATGGCCGGTGAGCCGGGCGAGCGCGCGCGACTGGGCGGTCTTGCCGCGCTGCGTGCGGAACTGGCCACGCGTGATCTGCAGGACGTCGCCCGCCACCGCATCAGCCGCTGGCGACACCCGGAGCGCGTGGTGCTTGGCGCGCATCCGCTCTCCACCGCCTATGACGACCCTGCGGCCCTGCTCCGCCGCGGAACGCCGGCAGACCGGCTGATGGCGATGGACTTCGCCTGCTACCTGCCCGAGGACATCCTCACCAAGGTCGACCGCGCCAGCATGGCCGTCGCACTGGAAGCGCGCGCACCGCTGCTGGACTGGCGGGTGGTGGAACTGGCCTGGTCGCTGCCCCTGTCGATGAAGTACCGCGACGGCGAACTCAAGTACCTGCCGAAGAAGCTCCTCTCCCGCTACCTGCCCGGGCCGCTGGTGTACCGCGGCAAGTCCGGCTTCGGCGCCCCGGTCGGTGACTGGCTGCGCGGTCCGCTGCGCGAGTGGGCCGAGACGCTGCTGGACGAACGCAGGCTGCGGGAAGAAGGGCATTTCGATGCTCCTGCCGTCCGCGCCGTCTGGCTGGAGTTCCTCGCCGGCCAGCGCAAATGGCACACCCACCTGTGGAGCGTGCTGATGTTCCAGGCATGGCGGGAAACCTGGCAGTGAGACAGGGCTTGTGCCGCGGCGCGAACTTCGTCGGCAACGGGCTCATGCAACGTTGATGCTGCAAGGGTGTAGCGAAGAGGGCGCGCCCCGCCGCGGCGCCACCCAAGGGGCTCAAGCTTCGGCGGGACGCATCTCGCCTTCGCTCGCGCACCAGTCGCTCATGGCGGTCGGCACCTCGCGCGCGGCGGGACCGGCAGGCCTTCCGGCCAACAAGCCGACCGCCTCCACCAGACGGGCCCTGAAGGCGGCGTCGTTGTCCTGGTAGAAGGCCCGCGCAGCACCCTGCTTCCTGCGCACCTCCGCTTCGTCCATCGCCAGCGCGGATGCGACGGCAGCCTCAAGCGCATCGGCCTCCACCAGATAGCGCGTGGCCAGCTGCTGCGTTCCGGTGCGCGCGAACGGCATCAGGATGCCGCGTTCCGGGGTCACCAGTTCATTCATCGGCTCCGCGTCGGTCGTCAGCACGATCGCTCCCACGCTGAGCGCTTCGACGATGTAATGCCCGAAGCCTTCGGTTTCCGAGGGGCAGAGATGGAACAGGTTGGCGTTCTGCAGTTCGCGCAGCTCCGCATCGTCAAGATAGTCCACGCGGTGGATGATGTTCGCCGCCCGGGGCCGGAAATCCGCCATGCGCGGATGCTGCACCACGGTCAGCGTGGGCCATTCGGGATGCCGCATCCATGTTTCCAGCACCGTCCGCGTGCGCTTGGCGCTGCTGCGTCCGGCCAGGTGCAGGAACGTCCGCTGGCGTTCGACACCGGGCAGATGGCGGTCGCCGCTGGTGAAGCCGATGGACGCGATGCCGCAACCGCGACGATGGAAGATGTCCTCCGCGTGCCGGGTTTTCGTCATCACCCGGTCGACATGGCGCAGCCGGCGCACGTCGCGCGGCAGGCACCATTCCGGGTTCGGGATGAACGCATTGCGCTCGGCGGCCTGCAGGTATTCGGCCGTGACGTGCTCCAGCATGATGTTGAGCGCAAAGCGCTTTCGACCCAGGAAGCGCCGGGTCGTGAGACGCGCCCGCTGCCACCATGGACCCAGCCATTTCCTCAATTTGCCGCGGCCACGCGCCGGCTGGAGGCTTACCTTGAACCCCGCCTCCCGCAACACCTGCTCGATGAGTCGCAGGTCGCGGCTGAGACCGACACCGTTGTCCCAGCCGATCAGGTTTACGTGAGGCATCGGGAAAAGCAGCGGTGCGGGGGAGCGGCGATTCTAGGAAGTGCTTTCTGACTCGAATCTGAGAATCATTGGGCGCGACCGGGCGCGTTTCACTGGAGTTTACTAATGTGAAGTGACGTCCCCTGCGGCCGCATCCTCAGAAGACAGCGCACTGCCCAGCAGCAGCCCCACGAACACCACGAACGCACTGGTACTGAGCGCATGGGAGAACATCGACTGCGTCACGCCTGACACCAGATACGAGACTACCAACATGGCGGCCGTCCACGCAGCGCCGACCGGCACTCCCAGCTGCGCTTGCCGGATGCGTCGTGCCGCGATTCCGAGGGGCACCAGATACCATGCGGCCAACGCGAAGACGCCTGCCACGCCCATGGTGGCCCCCCACTGGGCGAGATCGTTGTGTGCGTGTTCCAGCCCGCAGAAATGCCGTTCCTCGTTGTGGCAATACAGACTGCGATCGACCTGTTCGCCGAAGGCATCGATACCGACGCCCGTGAGCGGCGACGCGCGGAACGCATCCCAGGCGACGGACAGCAATGCGATGCGGGCACTGATGGGCTTGTCGACCTCACCGTTCGCGAAGCCGGAGACATCGGCATGCAACTGGTCGAGCCTGAACTGCGCGGACAGCCACGGAACCATCCACATGGCCGCGAACAGCACCGCCAGCAGGCCGAGCGCACCGCCCAGCTTCCACCAGCGATGGCGGGTTGCCGTGCCGACGATCAGCATCAACACGACCAATCCCAGACCAGGCAGTACGCCGCGACTGCCGCTGAAGATGACGGCCACGTTGGCCAGCACGATCACGACGACCATCAGCAGGTGCATCGGCCATCGGCCCTGGGCAGGCCTGCAGAACACGGCGATGACCAGCAAGGCGAGCACGGCATTGGCGAACACGATGGGGTTGGCGTCGCTGCCCACCCGCTCCACACCCAGCGACACCTGGGCGACCGAGATCGCAAAGGCGACCAGCAGCCCTGCCAACGCGCCGAACCAGAGGCTCGAGACCCGGACACGGGTCACCCAGGCCAGCCATGCGCACCACGGCAGGAGCAATGCCCTGGACGGATTGTCCAGCATGGTCAGGGGGGCATCGACGGCCCACATCGACAGCGCCACCACGACCACCACGACCAGCGCCGCCGCCAGAAGGAGAGTCAGCGCGCGCGGAACGACACGCTCACTGCGCCAGGCATCCGGCAAGGCGGCCAGGGTCGCCAACAGCAGCAGCGCCGCAAAGACAGACAGACCTTTGGGCACCACCAGCAACGCAGCCGCACTGAACCCCGCCAGCCACGCCATCGTGCGCGCGACATCCTGTCGACGTGTGCTTCTTCCCTGCATGGCCTCGGGTCCTGCGGATGGCAATCGCATGATCATGGAAATCGACCACCGGAACGTGCCGTGGCCGCGCAGTCTGCTTCATCCACCGCGCCACAACGTCAATGCGACGTGAACCGGCGGACGGTCCGCGATGCGGGAGTATGCCGCACTCGCGCCGCTCCGATACACCTGTTGACGCGACATGATCGCGACGCACGACGTACTGCAATACAGCTCACGTTTTACGCAAGGCAGCGTAGAAGAACCCGTCCATGCCCTGCTCGCCCGGAAAGCGTTGACGACCGTCGCCGTCGGCATGGCCCCATGCTTCCTCCAGCACCTCCGGGCGGGCGTCCGGATGGCGCGCACGGAAGGTATCGAGTTGGCCTGCGTTTTCGCTCCGCAGCAGCGAGCAGGTCGCGTAAACCAGCTGTCCGCCCGGGCGCAGCACCTTCCACGCCGCATCCAGCAGGCGCGCCTGCAGGCCGGTCAGCGCCACCAGGTCCTCCGGGCGCCGGTGCAGCAGCACGTCCGGTTGCCGGCGCACGATGCCGGTCGCCGAGCAGGGTGCATCCAGCAGGACCGCGTCGAACGGCTCACCGTCCCACCACGAAGCCGTATCGGTCGCGTCGGCGGCACGCAGCGCTGCGTCCACGCCGACACGCAGCAAGGTCTCGCGTACCCGCTGCAGGCGCCGTTCGTCGACATCCAGCGCCAGCACCTGCAAGGACGGATCACGCTCGAGCAGATGCGCGGTCTTGCCGCCGGGCGCGGCACACATGTCGAGCACGCGCGCGCCCGTCGGGAGATCCCGGAAAAGATCGGCCACCCGCTGCGCCGCGCCATCCTGCACCGATACGTCGCCCGCCGCGAACCCGGGCAGCGTGGTGGCCGCAATCGGCGCGTCCAGCACCAAGGCGTCGGCCATGCCGTCGACCGATGCCGCCGCAATGCCCGCGTCCAGCAGCCGCTGCCGGTACGCCTCGCGGGTGCCGTGGCGCCGGTTGACCCGCAACCAGAGGGGCGCCTCCTGCTGGCTGGCGGCGAAGATCGCATCGGCGTGCTGCGGCCAGTCCTCGCGCACCTGCTTCCGCAACCACGCCGGCCACAGGGCATCGGCCGGCGCCGTCGGCAGTCCTTCGCGTTGCGCGCGCCGCAACAGGGCGTTCACCAGCTTGTCCTGGTGTGGACGCCCGAGCGCGCGCACCGCCTCGACCGTCGCCGACAGCGCGGCATGGGCAGGCAGTTCCATCACCACCACTTGCGCGAAGCCCACATGCAGCAGCGCGCGCAGCTCGTTGTCGGCGCGCGCCAGTGGCCTGGGCATCCATGCCGCAAGCGCGGCCTCGCTGCGGGCGCGCGAGCGCAGCACCGCGAAGCAGATCGCTTCCAGCAAGGCGCGATCGCGCACGTCCTCGATCCGGGGCAGGTTCGCGGCCAGTTCGGCCTTCAGCGAACGGCCGCGGTGCATCACGGCGTCCACCACGCGGGTCGCCAAGACCCGGACCGCGACCCCGGCCTGGGTGCTCACGGGAACACCAGGTCGCGTCGCGCGTTGAGGTAGTCGGCGGCGGTGATCGCCTTGCCGCCTTCGCGCTGCACCACGCGCAGTCGCAGCACGCCTGCACCGCAGGCGATGTCCAGGCCCTGCCGGCCGGCCGCCAGCAAGGTGCCCGGCGCTGCGGCATGGGCCTGGTCGACGGCCACGGCGCCATGGATGCGCAGGCGCTCGCCGGCGACCTGGGCTTCTGCCACCGGCCACGGGTTGAAGGCGCGTACCTTGCGCGCCAGCACCTCGGCCGGCTGGGCCCAGTCCAGCTTCGCTTCCGCCTTGTCCAGCTTGTGCGCGTACTCCACGCCCACGTCGGACTGCGGATGCGGCGGCAGGCGGACGCCGGCCCGCAACAGGCCCAACGCATCCCGCAGCACCTGCGCCCCGAGGTCGGACAGGCGATCGTGGAGCTGGCCGCCGGTGTCCTCGGGCCCGATCGGCAGACTCTGCGCCAGCAGCACGGGACCGGTATCGAGGCCGGCCTCCATCTGCATCAGGCAGACGCCGGTCTCGTCGTCACCGGCCTCGATGGCCCGCTGGATCGGCGCTGCACCGCGCCAACGCGGCAGCAGCGAGGCGTGCACGTTCCAGCAGCCGTACTGCGGGATGTCGAGCACCGCCTGCGGCAGGATCAGGCCGTACGCCACCACGACCATGACATCCGGCTGCATCTCGCGCAGCGCGTCCTGGGTGGACTTCTTTTTCAGCGACAGCGGCTGCAGCACCGGGATGCCGCGCTGGATCGCCTCCAGCTTGACCGGCGACGGCGTCAGTCCGCGGCCACGGCCGGCCGGCCGGTCGGGCTGGGTGTAGACCGCGACCACCTCATGGTGGGCATGGGCGGCGCGGAGGCAGGGCACAGCGAACGCCGGCGTGCCGGCGAAGACGATTCTCATGGGCGCGGGAAACAGAGGATGGGAAACGGAGAAGGGAAGACCGCGACCGTGGCGACGACGGGGCCGACGGAGCGGCAGCGAACCGTCATTCCCGGTTCCCCGTTCCCGCCTTGCCGCGTTACGCCACGTGCTTGCGCTGCTTGGCCAGCTTCTTGCGCACCATCTCGCGCTTCAGCGGCGAGAGGTAGTCGACGAACAGCTTGCCGTCCAGGTGGTCCATCTCGTGCTGGATGCACACCGCCAGCAGACCGTCGGCGCGCAGTTCCTGCGGCTGGCCCTGGCGGTCGAGGAAGCGCACGGTCACCTCGTCGGCACGGGTGACGTCGGCGAAGATGCCGGGCACCGACAGGCAGCCTTCCTGGTAGACCTGCTCGCCGAGCTTGTCGCTCAGCTCGGGGTTGATGAAGACCTGCGGCTGGTTCTTCTCTTCGCTGATGTCGATGACCATGAAGCGCTGGTGCACGTCCACCTGGCTGGCGGCCAGGCCGATGCCCGGCGCCTCGTACATGGTCTCGAACATGTCGTCGAGCAGGCGCTGGAATGCGGGCGTGGTCACATCACCGGCGGCGACCGGCACCGCCTTGGTGCGCAGGCGCGGATCAGGGAATTCGAGGATCGGGAGCAGGGCCATGGTACGTCTCGGGAGGGGGGCGCCAGTGGAATCCGGCAAGGCCTCACGAATTCTAACGCGGGCGCTTGCGTTGCGCCGGGTTTTCTGGACTATAGTGCGGACCACCTGTCGGGGAATCAGGTAGATACCGCCATGTTTAAATGTTTTCGTACGGTTTTCGCCGTTGCGGTGCTGACCGTCGGCACCTATGCGGCTGCCGCCGAGATGGCGGCAAGCCATCCTGATACCTACGTGGTCAAGCGTGGCGACACGCTGTGGGACATTTCCGCGCGCTTCCTCAAGAAGCCGTGGCTGTGGCCCGAGATCTGGCAGGCCAATCCGCAGATCCAGAACCCGCACCTGATCTATCCGGGCGACGTCATCAGCCTGGCCTATCTGGACCGCGTGGCGGTGCAGCCGGGTCCGCGCCAGGAAGCGCCGCTCAACGCGATCCCGCTGTCCGACATCGAGGCCTACCTGAAGGACCGTCGCGTCGTCGACAGCTTCGAGCAACTGCCGCATGTCGCCGGCTTGGAAGAAGACCGCCTGCGCGGTTCCGGCGGCCACAACATCTACGTCCGCGGCCTGGACGGCGCGCAGGCCGGCCAGCGTTTCCTGGTCGTGCGCCCCACGGCCAAGTTCAGCGACAACCCGCGTGCGCAGGACCTGGACTTCCGGGGCCGGACGATCCGCGGCGAAATCGACCAGTGGAAGGACATCGTCGAGCAGTCGGGCAAGGGTGCTTTCCTGGGCTACGAACTGGTCAAGGTCAACGTCGCCACCTTCACCCGCGGCGTGGTCCCGGGCACCGAGGTCAGCACGCTGGTGGCCGACATCGGCGGCCATGAGGTGCGCGTCGGCGACCGTTTGATCCCGGTCGACGCCCAGCCCTACGACCTGCACTTCTTCCCGCACCCGCCCGCCAGCGATCCGGCCGGCAAGCTGCGCGTGCTGGCGGTGGCCGATGCCCTCACCTCGGGCGGTACGCGCGACGTGATCGCCATTTCCGGTGGCCGCTTGGACGGCGTGGACAACGGCACGGTCTTCTCGATCTGGCGCAATGGCAGCCACACCGCCAACCGCATGGCCCATCCGGAGTCCTCCCGCATCAGCGAGTCGACCAAGTCCGGCGCCGGCCGCGTCAGCCTGCCCGACGAGTACGCCAGCCACGCGATGGTGTTCCGCACCTTCGACAAGGTCAGCTATGCGCTGGTGATGGAAAGCGTGGACGTCACGCGCGTCGGCTACGAACTGAAGCACCCCGACGCGACCTACTGACCCGCGTCAGGCAATTCCTACGCAACACCGCGACGGCGCCTTAGGGCGCCGTCGTCATGTGCGGCCTACGCTGGCCGCATGCCCAACGACGATCTGATTGCGCTGGCCAGGCTGGTGCTGGCCGGCGGCCCCGTCCTGCCCCGCCGCCGCCTGCTGGAACGCCATGGCGCCCCTGCGCAGGCGCTGGCGGCCGGCACCGCCCTGTGGCGCGCGGAGGGACTGGACGCCGCGCAGATCGCACGCCTGCAAGGCGACGACCCCGACGGCACGCTCGAGCGCACCCGGCGCTGGCTGCAGGCGCCCGGCCACCACCTGATCGGCTGGCACGATGCCGACTACCCCGCGCCACTGCGGACGATCTCCAGTCCTCCGCTGGCCCTGTTCGTGGACGGCGACCCCGACCTGCTCTGGCGACCCGCCGTCGCCATCGTCGGCAGCCGAAGCCCGACCAGCGGCGGCCGCGACAACGCCCATTTCTTCGCGCGGTCGCTGGCGGCGGCCGGCATCGTCGTGGTCAGCGGGATGGCCCGCGGCATCGACGCGGCCGCCCACGAAGCCGCGCTGGCGGCCGGCGCCGGCACCACGGTCGCGGTGGTCGGCACCGGCCCCGACATCGCCTATCCCCCCGCGCACGATCGCCTGCGCGACCGCCTGGCCGCGCAGGGCGCCGTGGTCAGCGAACACCCGCCCGGCACAGCCGCGCTGCGCAGCCACTTCCCCGCCCGCAACCGGATCCTGGCTGGACTGTCGCTGGGCACGCTGGTCGTCGAGGCGACCGAACAGTCCGGCGCGCTGATCACCGCCCGCCAGGCCGGCGAGGCCGGACGCGAGGTCTTCGCCATCCCCGGCTCCATCCACAACCCCAGGGCACGGGGCTGCCACCGCCTGATCCGCGACGGCGCCGCGCTGGTGGAAGAACCCCGCGAAGTGGTCGAGGCGCTCGCCCCGCTGGCCACCGACCTGGCCCATGCCCTGCGCGCCCGGCTTGGCGAGACTGAATCGGGGGTGATCGCAGGCCCGTCCGATACATCGCCACGTCTGGACGCCGACTACCAGTGCTTGTGGGAAGCGCTCGGTCATGACCCAACAGGTATGGATCAGCTCGTCTCACGCACCCGATTGACGGCCGCGGAACTGTCCTCCATGCTGCTGGTCATGGAACTGGATGGCTTAGTAACGGCGGAACACGGCCGATACCAGAGAAAGACCGGTTTCTTCACCTCCACAGCGTCGATGACGCAGGCCGAGGGGCAATGAAAGAGAGCATCCTGGATGTACTGCTGTACCTGTTCGAACACTACTTCACCGAAGATGCGGACCCCGTCCGCGACCGCGACTCTCTCCAGAACGGCCTGATCCAGGCCGGCTTCAGCCCCACCGAGATCAGCAAGGCCTTCGATTGGTTGGATGCCCTGGCCGACCAGCGTCCGGCGGCGTCCACGCCGCGCGTCGGCGGTCCGACCCGGGTCTTCCATGGCCCGGAACTCGAGAAGCTGGACGTCGACTGCCGCGGCTTCCTGCTGTTCCTGGAACAGCATGGCGTCCTCGATGCCGACCAGCGCGAGCTGGTGCTGGACCGGGCGATGGCGCTGGACCAGGACGAGCTGGACCTGGACGACCTGAAATGGGTCGTGCTGATGGTGCTGTTCAACCAGCCGGGGTCCGAGGCCGCCTACGCGTGGATGGAGACCCAGATGTTTGCCGACGAGCCAGAGCCGGTACACTGAGGCGTTGATCCGCTTCAGGGGGAAGCATGTCGGGTTGGTATTACGCCGACCGGAACCGTGAACAGCACGGTCCGGTCTCGTCGGATGAACTGGTCACCCACTACCGTTTCGGACGCGTTGCGCTGGACAGCCTGGTCTGGCGCGAAGGCCTGCCGCAATGGCAACCGCTGCGCGATTTCGCCGACGAACTCGGCCTGAACCCCGCACCTGTCGAGACGGTCGGCACGCCGCCACCGGTCCCGCCTGCGCCTGCTGGTCCCGCCGCCGCCGCGCCGCAGGACCGCCTGCTGCGCACGCCCGCCGCGCCGGTCGCCAAACCGGGCATGTCCGGCGGCAAGATCGCGCTGATCGTCGCCGCCGTGCTGCTCGTGCCCTGCCTGGGTATCGGCGGCATCCTCGCCGCGATCGCGCTTCCGGCCTACCAGGATTACACGTTGCGCGCGAAGGTCGCGCAGGGCATCGCCGCGAGCCAGCCGCTGAAACAGCAGGTGGAAGCCATCCGCGTCGGTGGGGAGCGCTGCCCCGGCAATGGCGAAGACGGCATCGGCACGCCGGAAAGCTACGCCGGCACCTACGTGACGCGTGCGACCGTGGGCGAGTTCGACGACGGCACCTGCGGCTTCGAGCTGGAATTCGGCAACACCGGCAACACGCAGATCGACGGCCGCAAGCTGTGGTGGGACCTGGGCAGCGACAACAGCGAGTGGCAGTGCTCGTCGGAGATCGACGACAAGTGGCTGCCGCTGGAGTGCCGCGGCTGAACAACGTCAGCGTGGCGACGCGGGCCACGCTTTTCATCGGGGAATGACGCAATGACGCAGTGGTATTACGCCGATGCCAGCGGGCAGCGGCACGGGCCGTTCTCGGCCGAGGAACTGGAAAGCCACGTGCGCCATGCGCGCCTGGGCGCCGCATCGCTGGTCTGGCGTGAGGGCCTGCAGGACTGGCAGCCGCTGGGCGCGGTCGCCACCGAACTCAACCTGCAGCTCGATGCCATCGCCACGCCGGACGTGGACGTCGCCGTGCCGGCAGCGGACGCGCCGTACACGCCGCCGACGGCGGACCTGGCGTCGTTCCAGCCCATCGTCGCCGGCCACCTCGTGCACGCGGGCCTGTGGAAGCGGTTTGCCGCCAGCTTCATCGACAGCATCGTCACCACCGTCATCAGCTATGCGTTGATGATCCCGCTGATGCTGATCGGCGTGGGCGTGATGGGTGCCGGCGGTTCCGACAATCCGTTCGCCACCGGGGCCGGCCTCGCCTCCATGCTGGCCATCTATCCGATCCTGTTCCTGGCGCCCTGCATCTACTTCGGCTGGATGCAGTCCAGCTCGCTGCAGGCCAGCCTGGGCAAGCTGGCGGTGGGCATCAAGGTGGCGCGTACCGACGGCCAGCGGATGAGCTTCTGGCGCGGTTTCCTGCGCTCGCTGGCCTACCTGGTCTTCACCATGGTCACCTGCGGCCTGGGCGTGCTGATCTCCGGTCTGATGGTGGCGCTGACCGAGCGCAAGCAGGCATTGCACGACATGCTGTGCGACACCCTGGTGGTCGACAAGTGGGCGTTCACCGCCTATCCCGAACGCCAGCGCGACGAACTGGGCGTGGTGACCATCGTGATCCTCGCCCTGGCCGGCCTGGCGATCGTCGGCAGCATCGCGATCTACGCGGTGATGGGCCTGATGCTGATGAAGGACCTGTCATGACCGAGTGGTACTACGTCGATGCGCAGCAGCAGCGCCAAGGCCCGGTGGACGGCGCCGCGGTGGCCGATCTCTTCCGCGCCGGCACGTTGACCCGCGCGTCGCTGGTCTGGCGTGAAGGTATGGAGCAGTGGACCGCCCTGGTCAACGTCGCGCCGGAACTGCGGCTGGATCTGACGCCACCGCCCGCCCCCAGCGCAGAAGTGGCCGAGGTGCCCACCGTGGCCGCCGTCAACGACGAGCGCCCCCTTACCGGCCGCGCGGTGTTCACCGCCAGCGAGCCCACCTACGCTGCCCCCGCTCCGGTCACTCGGCCGGAGCCGACGATCGCGACGGGGGATTCTCCCTACGCCGCGCCGCGCGCGGAGGTGGGTGCGCGTGCCTACGCCGCCCCGGTGAATGAAGGGCACGTGGTCTACGCCGGCTTCTGGAAGCGCGTAGCGGCCAGCATCATCGACGGCTTCGCCATCGGCATCCCGGTCGCCATCATCGTCGCGATCGTCGGCGGCGTGCTGGGTTGGGGCAGCAGCTTCACGGCGGGCCTGACCGGGGCCAGCGCATTCAATCCGGGCGAAACCCTCCTGTCGTACGTTCTGAGCGCACTGGTGTTCGCCTGGTTCCATTCGAGCGAAGGCCTGCTGGCGACACCCGGCAAGCTGGCCATCGGCATCAAGGTGGTGCGCACGGACGGCGAGAAGATCAGTTTCCTGCGCGGCTTCGGCCGTTACTGGGCCTACCTGCTGAGCGCCCTGCTGCTGTGCATCGGTCTACTGATGGCCGCCTTCACCGGCCGCAAGCAGGGCCTGCACGACCTGATGTGCGACACGCTGGTGGTGGACAAGTGGGCGTTCACCTCCCAGCCGGAGCGCCAGCGCGACGAGCTGGGGACCGTGACCGTGGTGGTGCTGGTCCTGGGCGGCCTGCTGATCGTGGGCGTGTTCGTCGTCGCCATTGCGGCCGGCTTCGCCCTGGCTTCGATGGGACGCTGAGCCCACCCGCCGGCGGCGTGACCGGGGTCGCGGCCCCGGACCGGCGGTGACGATCCGGCTTGACAGCCCGGCCCCGGCCGTGACACCACTATAAATAGGAAACTGAACGCCCGGGGCCCCCGCCCCGGGCGTCCGCTTCTCTGGCGCCCGCATCCGGGGCACCCTAGCCGCCCCCCGGACGGCCCACCCGAGCCCTGAACCCCTGACATGCCCAAGCACCTGCTCATCGTCGAGTCGCCCGCCAAGGCCAAGACGATCAATAAATACCTCGGCAAGGACTTCACCGTCCTAGCGTCCTATGGCCACGTCCGGGACCTGGTGCCGAAGGAAGGAGCGGTGGACCCCGACAACGGGTTCGCGATGCGCTACGACCTGATCGAGAAGAACGAAAAGCACGTCGATGCGATCGCCAAGGCCGCCAAGGGCGCCGACGACATCTTCCTGGCGACCGACCCGGACCGCGAGGGCGAGGCCATCAGCTGGCACATCGCCGAGATCCTGAAGGAGCGCGGCCTGCTGAAGGACAAGCCGCTGCATCGGGTGGTGTTCACCGAAATCACCCCGCGCGCCATCAAGGAAGCCATGGCCCAGCCGCGGCAGATCGCCGGCGACCTGGTCGACGCCCAGCAGGCGCGCCGCGCGCTGGACTACCTGGTCGGCTTCAACCTGTCGCCGGTGCTGTGGCGCAAGGTGCAGCGCGGCCTGTCCGCCGGCCGCGTGCAGTCGCCGGCGCTGCGCATGATCGTCGAGCGCGAGGAAGAGATCGAAGCCTTCATCGCCCGCGAGTACTGGAGCATCGAGGCCGAGTGCGCGCATCCGCGCCAGCCCTTCACCGCCAAGCTCACCAAGCTGGACGGGCAGAAGTTCGAGCAGTTCACCGTCACCGACGGCGACACCGCCGAAGCCGCCCGCCTGCGCATCCAGCAAGCCGCGCAGGGCATGCTGCACGTCACCGACGTGACCAGCAAGGAACGCAAGCGCCGCCCGGCGCCGCCGTTCACCACCTCCACCCTGCAGCAGGAAGCCTCGCGCAAGCTCGGCTTCACCACCCGCAAGACCATGCAGGTGGCGCAGAAGCTGTACGAAGGCGTCAACATCGGCGACGAGGAAGGCACCGTCGGCCTGATCAGCTACATGCGTACCGACTCGGTGACGCTGTCGCAGGATGCGCTGGCCGAGATCCGCGACGTCATCGCGCGCGACTTCGGCGTGCAGGCGCTGCCGGACAAGCCCAACGTCTACGTCACCAAGTCCAAGAACGCGCAGGAAGCGCACGAAGCCGTCCGCCCGACCAGCGCGCTGCGCACCCCCGCACAGGTCGCGAAGTACCTGAGCGACGACGAGCGCAAGCTGTACGACCTGATCTGGAAGCGCGCCGTTGCCTGCCAGATGGTGCCGGCCACGCTCAACACCGTCAGCGTCGACCTCGCCGCCGGCAGCCAGCACAGCTTCCGCGCCAGCGGCACCACCGTGGTCGATCCGGGCTTCCTGGCCGTGTACGAGGAAGGCAAGGACCAGAAGAACGCCGAGGACGACGACGAAGGCCGCAAGCTGCCGCCGATGAAGCCCGGCGATACCGTGCCGCTGGACCGCATCCACGCCGACCAGCATTTCACCCAGCCGCCGCCGCGCTTCACCGAAGCGGCGCTGGTCAAGGCGCTGGAGGAGTACGGCATCGGCCGTCCCTCCACCTACGCCTCGATCATCCAGACGCTGATCTTCCGCAAGTACGTGGAAATGGAAGGCCGCGCCTTCAAGCCCAGCGACGTGGGCCGCGCCGTGTCCAAGTTCCTGTCGGGCCACTTCACCCGCTACGTGGACTACGACTTCACCGCCAAGCTGGAAGACGAGCTGGACGCCGTCTCCCGCGGCGAGGAAGAGTGGATCCCGCTGATGGAGAAGTTCTGGGGCCCGTTCAAGGAACTGGTGGACGAGAAGGCCGAGACCGTCGACCGCAGCGAAGCCACCGGCGCGCGCGAGCTGGGCAGCGATCCCAAGTCCGGCAAGCCGGTCAGCGTGCGCCTGGGCCGTTACGGGCCGTACGCGCAGATCGGCGACAAGGACACCGACGAGAAGCTGGAGTTCGCCTCGCTGCGTCCCGGCCAGTCCATGCACACCATCACCCTGGAAGACGCGCTGGAGCTGTTCAAGCTGCCGCGCAAGCTGGGCCAGGACAAGGATGAAGATGTCAGCGTCGGCATCGGCCGCTTCGGCCCGTTCGCCAAGCGCGGCAGCGTGTACGCGTCGCTGAAGAAGGAAGACGACCCGTACACGATCGACCTGGCGCGCGCGGTGTTCCTGATCGAAGAGAAGGAAGAGATCGCGCGCAACCGCATCATCAAGGAATTCGACGGCAGCGACATCCAGGTGCTGAACGGCCGCTTCGGCCCGTACATCAGCGATGGCAAGCTCAACGGCAAGATCCCCAAGGATCGCGAGCCGGCGTCGCTGACCTTCGACGAAGTGACGAAGTTGCTGGAAGAAACCGGCAAGCCGGTGCGCAAGGGCTTCGGCAAGAAGGCGCCGGCCAAGAAGGCGGCGGTGAAGAAGGAAGCCGCGCCGAAGAAGGCCGCCGCCAAGAAGGCACCGGCGAAGAAGGCCACCAAGAAAGCCGCCAAGAAGACCGCGACAAAAACCGCCACCAAGAAGGCCGTTGCCAAGAAGACCACGGTCAAGAAGGCCGCCACCGCCACGGCCGGCGACGACGCCCCGTTCTGAGCGGCGGGAAGGACCCGGGCCATGCCGATCGAACGGACCATCGAGGAAGCCGCCGAGACCATCCGCAGCGGCGGCATCGTCGCCTACCCCACCGAAGCCGTGTGGGGGCTGGGCTGCGATCCGTTCGACGAGGGTGCGGTGCACCGGCTGCTGGCGATCAAGCAACGGCCGGTCGAGAAGGGCCTGATCCTGATCGCCGCCACGCTGGAACAGCTCAAGCCGCTGATCGACGTGTCCGCCGTGCCCACCGAGCGCCTGACCGAGGTGCTGTCCAGCTGGCCCGGCCCGTACACCTGGGTGATGCCGGCCAGCGCGCAGGCACCGCGCTGGATCACCGGCGCGCACCGCGGCATCGCCGTACGCGTCAGCCAGCACCCGGTCGTGGTGGGCCTGTGCCAGGCCTACGGCGGCGCACTGGTGTCGACCAGCGCCAACCTCAGCGGCGAACCGGCGGTCAGCGAGCAGGCCGCGTTGGACCCCGCCCTGCTGGCGCGCGTCGATGCCGTGGTGCCGGGCGCCACCGGCGGCCTGGACCGCCCCACCGTGATCCGCGACGCCCTGACCGGCCAGTCGCTGCGTGACTGACGGCCATACGGGCCGCGCCATCGCCTTTCCATCGCCGGTCCCGGCGCGCACCATGGGGACATGCCCCGCGCCTTCCCGCCCCTGCTGCTTGCCCTGCTGACGGCGGCGCCGTCGGCCACGCACGCGCAGTCGGCCACCACCCCTGCTACGCCGGTCACCATCTACCGCTGCGTCGCCGGCAACGGCACCGTCGCCCTGCGCGACTCGCCCTGCCTGAAGGGCGAGAAGCAGGAAGTCCGCGCGATGCAGCGCCCACAGGATCCCCCGCGCGCCCAGGCCGTGGCGCCGCCGCCCGCACCGCAGAACGCCCCCGCGCCACCGCCCGCCTCCACCCGGGTGGTGTACCTCACCCCGCCCAAGCCGATGTACGAATGCACCACGCCGGAGGGTCAGGTCTATACCAGCGACAACGGCGACGGCAATCCGCGCTGGGTGCCGTACGGCATCGGCTACTCGGCCTATCCGGCGTGGCCGCGCAGCGGCGGCAGCGTCTCGGGCAGCGTGTCGATCGGCAATGGCAACCTCGCCTTCGAAAGCGGTGACCGCTCACGGCCACGGCCGCCCGGCGGCGGCCATCATCCGGGGCCGCGTCCCGGCCCGGTGTTCGTGCCCGGCGGCGGCTGGGTGCGCGACACCTGCCATCCGCTGCCGCAGGAAGAAGTGTGCGCGCGCCTGTCCGATCGCCGCTACGAGATCCTGCGCCGTTACGGCGCCGCGCTGCCCAGCGACCGCCGCACGCTAGACTTGGAACAGCGCGGAATCGATGCGCGCCTGGCCAACGATTGCAGATGAGCATGAAACCCGTCGTACGTTCCCTCGCAATGCTGTCGATGCTCGGCCTGTCCTGGCATGCCGGCATGCCCGCCGTCCATGCGGAGGTCGTCATCTACCGCTGCACCGATGCCAGCGGCGCGCTGACCCTGCAGAACGCGCCGTGCCCCAAGGGCATGAAGCAGGAACAGCGCACCATGCAGGGCATCAACACCGTACCGATGGCGCCGGGCCAGCCCGGCACGGCGACGCCCACCGCAGCGCCCGCGCCCGCGGCCGCGGCCGCGCCCGCCGCGTCGACGACACCGACCCCGACACCAACGCCACCCGCGGCCGACGCTGCCCCGCCCTCGTCGGAGGCGCGCCGCCTGCCGCCGCCGGTGCTGTTCCAGTGCACCACCTACGACAAGGGCAGCTACGTCACCGAGGATCCGATTCCCGCCTCGCGCTGCGTGACCCTGCGCACCGTCGGCCTGGACGGCAATCCGCAGTCCGGCGCGGGCCAGGCCTGCGAAGTCGTCCGCGACACCTGCGCGCGCGTGCCCGACGGCGCCCTGTGCGATGCGTGGCAGAAGCGCCGCGACGAAACCGAAGTGGCCTCCCGCTTCGCCCGTCCCGAGAACGCCGCGAAGAACCGCGCCGACTTCGAGCGCGTCGTCCGCATCGTCGCCGAGAGCAGCTGCGGGTCGTAGGCCGCGCTCACCCGCGGGCCAGCGCCTGCAGCCGCCACGCTTCACCCAGCCGCCCCTGCATGCCCGCCACCAGGGCATGCATCAGCAGCAGGCGCTTGTCCGCCTCGGGCAATGCCGCGCGGGCCGCGCGCGCGGCCTCGATGCCGTCGCGGTGATAGACCGCCACCACCTGCACGGCGAGTTCGTCGCGTCCCGGTGCACGCGCGACCGGTGCATGGCCCAGCGCGCGCACCATCGCCTCGGCCGTGGACCACGTCGACCACGGGTTCTGCCCGGTGACCAGCCGGTCATCGACCACGGTGTTGTCCAGATACATCGTGCCTTCGACGTACTGCGCGCCTTTTTCGACCATGCGGTCCTGCAGCAGGTACGGGAAGCGCACGCGCGCATCCTTGATCAGGAACAGTTCCTCGGCATTGCTGAAGCCGGTCACGCGACGGCCACGCAGCAGCGGCGTGCCGTCGTCCCGCATCACCTCCAGCAGGCCGGCAGGTCCATGGCAGACCGCACCGATCACGCCGCCGCGCTGGTAGACGATGCGCACGATGCGCTGCAGGTCGGGATCGTCGGGAAAGTCGAACATCGTGCCCTTGCCGCCGACCAGGTACACCGCCGCATAGCGCGTGGCATCCACCTCGCGCAGCGGCAGGCTGCCGTCGAGCTTCCGCCGTGCCGCCGCATCGTTGAGGAACGCGTAATCGGCGGCCACCGCGTCTTCGTCGTCCAGCCGCATCGGCGGTGAACCGCCCCGGGGACTGGCGATGTCCACCTCGTAGCCGTTGGCCTGCAACACGTAATACGCGCGCGCCAGTTCGCTCAGCTCGAAGCCCGCCTTCATGTCGCCACCGGGAAAGTGCGCCGTGCTGGTGACCACCGCCAGGATACGTCCGCGCGTCGGCGGCAACGCCGCCCGCATGAACGCCAGATCCGCCACCGTACTGGCCGGGGCCGGCAGCGGCTGGCTGTCCAGGTCCAGCGTCTGCACGTAGAAGAAGCCGCCCACGCAGGCCAGCAACACGCTCGCTGCGCAGGCCAGCAGCCCGCACGTGATCCATCGTTTCATGTCCGCACCCCTCGTCGGTCGATACCGACACGCTACGCACGGCATGTAAAACGAACTTCAATCGCGCCACGCACGCGCGCTGGCTTGTCGGGATTGCGGACACCCGTGCGGGAACCGCGCCGGGCGCCTCGCTAGAATCGGACGTTTCCACCATCAGGACCTCCGATGCCGCACGATCCGACGCACCGCCTGCTGCGCGAAATGCGCCTGCTGCGCCTCTATGCCGGCGCACTGACGCTGGCCTTCATCGCCGTGTTGCTGACGGCGTTCAAGGCGCCGGACCCGCACTTCGAGCGGTTGTCGGTGGAGCGGCTGGACATCGTGGATGCCGATGGCGCCACGCGCGTAGTGCTCGCCAACCAGCAGCGCTTTCCGCCGCCCATGTTGAACGGCGAGACCTTCAAGCGCGCCGTCACCCCGGCCGGGCTGGTGTTCTACGACCGCAAGGGCAACGAAGTGGGCGGACTGGCACTGACCGACGTGGAGGGCGGCAAGGTTTCCGCGCTCGCCTTCGACAATCCCAACATGGATGCGATCGGCCTGATGACGCGCATCGGCGCCGACGGCGAACCGATCAGCAGCGGCCTGCAGATCAACCAGGCCGTGCCGTCGCACGTGAAGGTGCTGGACGCGGCCAAACAGGCCACCCGCCGCATCGCCGTGCAGAACCAGCACAACGACGCCGAAATCCTGCTGGCCGACGCCAGCGGCAAGGACCGCATCCGCCTGCGCGTGGACCGCACCGGCGATGCCCGCATCGAAGTGCTGGATACCGACGGGCGCGTGGTGTTCAGGGCGCCGGAGGCGACGGCCCGGAAGCCGTAGCTCAGGAACAGATCCGTCAGCGCGATGCCACTAGGACGGCGTGCAGTGGCGCAGGGATGACAAGGTTGGTCACGTTCGCCTGTGAACCACCGTCACCCGACCCGGCGGAGAATCATGCCGGCGTGGACGGATCAGGTCCCTGCGTCTGGCGCCGTGAACCGGAATGCCAGCCACAGCACGTAGATGGACACCACCATGCCGAACATCGAGATCAGGTAAGACGCCACGACGCGGGATCGGCCAGTGAGCAACAACAGCCGCAACGGCTCTCCGGCGATCTTGAAGCACAGAGCAAACGCGCATCCACAGAGCAGATAGACCACTGCGGGCGGAGTTCCACCAAGCAACAGTACGAACGCCACTGCAATCGCGGTGAAGAGCCCAGCACCCACCAACAGCTTTGCGACCGCACCCCCCATCACTCTCCCCTGTACCGACACAACACTCAGAACCCGTACCGCAAAAACCCGCCATCCACCGCAATGCATTCACCGGTGACGTAACTGGACGCCGGCAGGCACAGGAACGCGACGGCGCCGGCGACTTCGTCCGGCTCGCCGATGCGGCGCATCGGGGTGCGGGCGATGACCTCGTCGTAGTAGTCCGGGTCCGACAGCGGGCCGGAGGTGCGGCGCGTACGGATGTACCACGGCGCCACCGCGTTCACACGCACGCCGTCCTCGGCCCATTCGGCGGCGAGGTTGCGGGTGAGCTGGTGCAGCGCGGCCTTGGTCATACCGTAGGGCGCGCCGCTGCGCACGGCGGTGATGCCGGACACGCTGCCGACGTTGACGATGCTGGAGGTCGCATGCTGCGCGAGCAGCGGATGCGCGTAGCGCGACAGCTCGAACGCGGAGAACAGGTTGGTCTCGAAGATGCCGCGCCACTCGTCCTCGGTGTAGTCCACCGCAGCGCGGGTGACGTTGCCGCCGGCGTTGTTGACCAGGATGTTGAGGCCGTCGCCGTGGTCTTCCACCCAGTCGAGGATGGCGCGGCGGTCCTCGTCATCGGCGACATCGGCGGCCAGCGTGCCGATCTCGCGCTCGGGAAATTCCTCACCCAGGTCCGCGCGCGCGTCCTGCAGCGCGTCCACGTCGCGCGCCACCATCAACAGGTCCGCGCCCAGCCCCAGCAGTTCGCGCGCGATCGCCAGGCCGATGCCCGCGCTGGCGCCGGTCACCAGCGCCCGTTGTCCGTCCAGCCGCCACCGGTTCGCCGCCACATGCGCCTCCTTCGTCGATGGGCGTAGCATAGCGCCACGCCACAGGAGGACCGTCGCCATGATCCGGATCCGCCTCACCCTGCTCGCCGCCGTGCTGCTGGCCTGCACCGCCTGCCGCGCCCCCGAACCCCCACCGACCGACGAACCGCCGGAGCCGCAGGCGGATACGGACAGCGTCGCGGCCTGAGTCGCGCACCGGATCGACGCATCGGCGACGCGCGCGGCGCGACGCGGATGCGATGTCTCGCCCGCTGCTGCACGGGCGGAGAACGGGCATCAGGGTTCAGTGGACGTCGCGTGGCGGTGTCTCGCCCTTGCGCAGCGTCAGCACGCGCGCGCCGGTGCGTGTCACCGCGACGGTGTGCTCGAACTGCGCGGATAGCTTGCCGTCGCGCGTATGCACCGGCCATTGGTCCGGTTGCGAGCAGATCGCGGCGCGGCCCTGGTTGAGCATCGGTTCGATGGTGAACACCATGCCTTCCTCCAGCACCAGACCGGTGCCGGGCCTGCCGTAGTGATGCACGTGCGGGGCTTCGTGCATCTCGCGGCCGATGCCGTGGCCGCCGTATTCCCTCACCACGCTGTAGCCCTGCTGGCGTGCGTACTGCGCGATGGCATGGCCGATGTCGCCCAGCCGCGCGCCAGGACGCACGGCGGCGATGCCCTTCCACATGGCGTGGTAGGTGGCTGCCACCAGCCGTCGCACCGGGTACGCCACCTCGCCGATCAGATACGTGGTGCTGGAATCAGCCAGGTAGCCGTTCTTTTCCAGGGTGATGTCGAGGTTGACGATCTGCCCGCTGCGCAGCACGTCGTGGTGCGAGGGCATGCCGTGGCAGACCACGTCGTCGATGGAGGCGTTGAGCACGTACGGGAAGCCGTACTGCCCCTTGCTGGCCGGACGTGCGTGCAGCTCGTCGACGATCATGCGCTCGACGGCATCGTTGATCGCCATCGTGCTCGTGCCTTCCAGCGTCAGCCGGTCGAGCCGGTCGAACACGGACGCCAGCAGCGCGCCGGCCTCGGCCATGCGCGCCAGTTCGTCCGCGGTCTTGATCACGTGTGGCCGGCGCGCAGCGGTGCGGGCTGCACCCCGGCGGCGCGCAGTTCGTTGGCCACGATGTCCTGGAAACTCAGTTCCGGATGCATCTCGCAGAGCATGCCGACCTTGATCCAGAAGTTGGCCTGCGCGTTGATCGAGCGGTGACTGACGGTGCAGGCGCGGCGCAGCTGGTCGTGCAGCGCGTCGTCGATGTTGACGATGCCCATGGGGAGCTCTTGGGGAAACGGGGATATATGAATCATATACGATTCGTGTATTCCGCTCCAGCGACCGCCGTCCACGTCCCACGCCTGGCCGGGAACGGCCGACGCCCTGCGCCCTGACACGGGACGAGGGGGGCACCGCCGTCGCACACCGGGTCCGCAGGTCAGTGCCCGGACTATCGCGCCGCTCACAGGCCCTCCGGCAGCCCACGCGGCGTGCAGCGCGGCGGGTGCGTCGTGTCTCGAGCCTGATGCGTCGGGATTGCCGTCCGGCATGCCGCGCCGGGAACGCGGCATGCCGTGTCGGCGACCCGATGCGCCGGGTTTTCCCATCGAAGCATCGGGCAACGAACCCCGTGCGTCGGATTCGGAGTGCGGCGCTCCGGGTCCCGAATCCGGCGTACCAGGCTCGGAAGACGACACTCCGAGTTCCGAACTCGGTGCACGAGGCTCAGAAGACGGCGCTCCGGGTTACGAACGCGGCGTACGAGGCTCGGAAAACGGCGCTCCGGGTTCCGAACTCGGCGCACGAGACTCGGAAGACGGCCTTCCGGGTTCCGAACGCGGCGCACGGTGTCGCGGACGTGGTGCGGGGCGTCGCCAGCCCGGTGCGCGGCATGTCGAACGCGATGCACCGGGTTTTCTGCCTGACATGTCAGGTTGGGGGCTTGGTGTGTGGCGTTGCAAACCCGACACTCCGCGTTCCGACCTCGGTACATGGGGTACCGGGTGCGGCGACCTGGCGGCCGATCGACGCGTGTTGCGTCCCGCGCGTGACCTGCGGCGCGATGGGCGCCGTCGAAGAGTGCGCTTGCCTGCCCCCTGCAGCACTCGGCACCTCGCGCTTGCCCCTCATCCGCCCTCCGGGCACCTTCTCCCCGCCTCGCGGGGAGAAGGGATCCACCGCCGCACCGGATCACGGGGCCATCGTGGCGACCGCGTGCGTCGCTGACGCTCCCGACGTCGCCGGTGTCGTCCCCTCTTCCCGCCTCGCGGGGAGAAGGGATCCACTGCCGCACCGGATCACGGGGCCATCGTGGCGACCGCGTGCGTCGCTGACGCTCCCGACGTCGCCGGTGTCGTCCCCTCTCCCTGCGCAGCGGGGAGAAGGGATCCACCGCCGCACCGGATCACGGGGCCATCGTGGCGACCGCGTGCGTCGCTGACGCTCCCGACGCCGCCGGTGTCGTCCCCTCTCCCTGCGCAGCGGGGAGAAGGGATCCGCCGCCGCACCGGATCACGGGGCCATCGTGGCGACCGCGTGCGTCGCTGACGCTCCCGACGTCGCCGGTGTCGTCCCCTCTCCCTGCGCAGCGGGGAGAGCGTGCTGCCGCCGGGTGCGCGGCAACGGCGCCCGCGGCCCGTCCATGGGCAGAACGCACCTGCGACGCGCCACCGGGACGTGACGTGGCCGGTGATGTCTCCGCGCCGGGACAGAGCGAACGCCGGGCACCCCGACACAACAAAAAGCCCGGACTCGCCGGGCTTCGTGTTGGATCGAACGATCAGGCGATCGCGGCATCAGAACCCGCAGAAGCAGTACGCCAGGCTCTTCACCGGGGCGCCGTGGCGGTCGTTCACGGCCTCGTCGACGAAGCGCAGCTGCGCTTCCATCTCCGGCAGGCTGCGCGCCAGCAGCGCGCGGGCGAAATCGGAGTCCTTCAGCCAGGCGCTGCCGATCCGGCTGCCGGCGAAGCCGCCCATGAACTGCGAGAACGGCGAGGACATCTTCTCGATGTAGCGCACGCGGTACTTGCCGGCTTCGCCCAGCTTGGCGCGCTTGGCGGCGTCGGCGATGGCGGCGTCGAAGCCGGCCAATTCATCGACCAGACCGCGCTCCTTCGCCTGCGCCCCGCTCCACACGCGGCCGCGGGCCACGGCGTCGATCTCTTCGACCGGCTTCTTGCGCGCCTCGGCGACCTTGCCGGTGAAATCGGCGTAGCCCTTGTCGATGACGGACTGGATCACCTGGCCGACGGCCGGGTCCAGCGGGCGGCTGATGTCGAACGCGCCGGCGAAGCGGGTGGTGCCCACGCCGTCGGTGCGCACGCCGATCTTCTCCAGCGTGCGCGGCACGGTGGGGATCAGGCCGAAGATGCCGATCGAGCCGGTGATGGTGGACGGGTCGGCGTAGATGCGGTCGGCATTCATGCTGATCCAGTAGCCGCCGGACGCGGCCAGGTCGCCCATCGAGACGACCACCGGCTTGCCGGCCTTCTTCAGCGCGGCCACCTCGCGGCGGATCTGCTCGGAGGCGTACACGCCGCCACCGGGCGAATCCACGCGCAGCACCACCGCCTTCACGTCCTCGTCGTCGCGCGCCTCGCGCAGCAGCGCCGAGGTGGACAGGCCACCGACGCGGCCGGCCGGCTGGTCGCCGTCGGTGATCTCGCCTTCGGCCACCACCACCGCGACCTGCGGACGCTTGTCGAGCGGATTGAGCTTGGCGTCGAGCTGGGTCAGGTAACCGGTCAGGCCGATCGCGCGGAAGCCGGTGTCCGAATCCTCATCGGCCACGCCGCGTTCGATCAGCAGGTTCTCGACTTCTTCCTGCGTCTTCAGGCCGTCCACCAGCTTCTGCTGCAGGGCGTACTTGGCCAGGTCGCCACCGGCGGCGGCGATGCCTTCGGGCATCGTGTCGATGCCGGCGGCCAGCGCCTCGGGCGTGGTCTTGCGGACCTTGGCGATGTCGGCCAGCAGGCGCTGCCATACATCGTTCATCCAGAACAGATCGGCTTCCTTCGCTTCCGCAGAGGCGGCGTCCAGCACGTAGGGTTCGGCGGCGGACTTGTACTCGCCCACCTTGAACAGGTGCACGTCCACGCCCAGCTTGTCCTGCAGGCCCTCGCGGTAGTACTGGCGGTAGCGGCCCAGGCCCTCCAGCATCAGGCTGCCCATCGGGTCGATGTAGACCTCGTCGGCCTGCGCGGCCAGCAGGTACTGGGTCTGGCTGAGGTTCTCGCCGAAGGCGACGATCTGCTTGCCCGAGGCGCGGAACTTGGCCAGCGCGGCGGCGACTTCGCGCAGCGAGGCGTAGCCGGTGGGCTGCAGCTGGTCCACGCGCAGCAGCATGCGTTCGATCTTCTCGTCCTTCTGCGCCGCGTCGATGGCGCGCAGCAGGTCGCGCAGCTGCACTTCCTCGGCGCTCTTGTCGCCGAACGCCTTGGCCAGCGCGCGGGTGGCGGGATCGGCGGTGAACTGCTCCACCAGGCGGCCTTCCGGCGCCAGCACGAAGGTGGTGCGTTCCATCAGCGGCTTCACCCCGCCACTGCCGGCGGCGATGACGAAGACGATGAAGATCAGGAACAGCAACCCGAAGAAGATCAGGTTGAGGACCAGCTTGCGGGTGAAGTTCATCACGTCCCACAGGCCGATGAAGAAGGCGACCACCGGGTTGCGACGGGGGGCAGGTGCGACTTGGCTCATGGAAAACTCCGGAAAACTGGGCCCACTGTAGCGTGCGGGTGTGAGGGTTTCATGCCCCGTTGGTCACCCGTCAGGCTGAGGTGACGGACAGCCGGCGCCGGCTGCTGCGCTCGAAGCGCCAGCCCAGCAGCACGGCGGCGGCGGTCAGGCCGACGATCAGCCCCAGCCACATGCCCTGCGGCCCCCAGCCCAGCCCCAGGCCCAGCCCGGCGCCCAGCGGCATGCCCAGGCCCCAGTAGGCGGCCACGGCCAGCCACATGGGCACGCGGGTGTCCTTCAGCCCGCGCAGCGCACCGGCCGACAGCACCTGGATGCCGTCGGGGAACTGGAAGGCGGCGGCGAACAGCAGCAGCGTGCCGGCCAGCGCGGCCACCGCCAGGTCGTCGGTGTACAGCGACACCACCAGGTCGTGGCCCAGCAGCAGGAACAGCGCGGAGATCGCCTGGGTGGCCAGCACGATCACGTAGCCCGCATGCGCGGCGCGGCGGATGCCGGCCACGTCGCCCGACCCCACCGCATGGCCCACGCGCACGGTGGTGGCTTCGGCCACGCCCATCGGGATCATGAAGCACAGCGCCGACACGTTGATGGCGATCTGGTGCGCCGCCGCCGGCGTGGCGCCCAGCCGCGCGATCAGCAGCGCGGTGACGATGAACAGGCTGCCTTCCATCAACACGGTGATGCCGATCGGCAGGCCGGTGCGCAGCAACTGCAGGATGGGTTCGCGGCGTGGCGGATCGAACTGCGCGAACAGCTGCAGGTCGGCGAAGCGGCGCGCGCGCGTCAGGTAGATCGCGAATGCGATGGCCTGCAGCCACATGGTCAGCGCCGACGCGATGCCCAGGCCGCCGGCGCCCATCTCGGGGAAGCCGAACTTGCCGAACGCCAGCACGTAGCCCACCGGCGCCAGCACCAGCAGGCCGCCGAAGCCGAGGATCATGGTCGGCAGCGTCCAGTGCGTGCCCTCGCTGAGGTAGCGCATGCAGAAGTAGAACGTCAGCGCCGGCACGCCCCAGCGGATGCCGTGCAGGAAAGCCGTCGCGCCGGGAATGATGTCCGGCGCGATGCCAAACGCCGCCAGCGCGTACGGCGCCACGCTGAGGAAGGCGAACATCAGCAGGCCCAGGCCCAGCGACAGCCACAGCGCCTGGCGGAACAGCGGCGCGATCTCGCTGCGCCGGTTGGCGCCATCGAGCTGCGACACCGAGGCGGTCAGCGAGATCAGCGTGCCGATCGGCACCATCATCGGCAGCCACAGCAGCGCCGTGCCCACGGTGACGGCCGCGAGCGTGGCGGTGGCGTGGTGGCCGGCGATGACGTTGTCGACGAAGCCGATCAGGCCGGTGGACACATGGCCCAGCACCAGCGGCAGGGCGAGCGTCGCCGTCGAGCGCACTTCCTGGCCGAAGCGCGGGGTCGGAGAGGGGGAAAGGGACATGAGGATCAACCACCGGACTACGGTCGCGCGGTTGCGCGCTGGCACCGGGTCGCGGGAGGCCGGTATCTTACCCGCTCGCCCGCCGCGCCACCCCAACGCCCCATGACCCCATCGCACGATGCCGTGCACGCCGCCGCGTGCGACAACTGCAAGACCCCGCTGCAGGGCGGCTTCTGCCACCAGTGCGGGCAGAACGCGCACAACCCGCTGCGCAGCTTCGGGCATGCGGTGGAAGAGGTGTTCGAGTCGTTCTGGCACCTGGACGGCCGCATCTTCCGCACCCTGCGCACGCTGCTCTCGCCGGGGAAACTGGCCAACGCCTACCTGGCCGGCCACCGCGCGCCGTACGTGGCACCGCTGCGGCTGTTCGTGATCCTGAGTGTGCTGACGTTCTTCGTGGGCAAGTTCGCCACCGGCGGCGGCGACCCGCTGAGCCCGCCTGCGGTTGCCGGCGGCACGGGCGGCAACACGACCGTCCAGGTGACCGGGGCAGGAGACGAGGGCGTGGATTTCGACGCCTTGACCAGCGCCGACGACGTCATCCGCCTGCGCGACCGCACCATCGACGGGCTGCTGGCCGCACGCGCCGCCCTGCCACCACCGCTGGCCTTCGCACGCGAGCAGGTGGAGAACAACATCCGCAGCACCCAGGCGCGGGCACGCGCGCGGATCGCCGCGCTGCAGCCCGACCATCCGGCGCTGGCCGAGCCCGACCGGATTCCGGAGAACGGGCCGATGCCGGACTCCACCGGTTCGCTGTTCTCGCAGAACGGCAAACCCTGGCACCAGACCGACAATCCGGTCCAGCTGGACTGGCTGCCCGCCTTCGGCAACCGCTGGTTGAACAAGAAGATCGCGCGGGCACAGGACAACGTCCCGCGCCTGCAGAAGGACCCGGAGCTGTTCAAGAACGCGCTGATGGGCGCCGTGCCGTCGGCGCTGTTCGTGCTGGTGCCGGTGTTCGCGCTGCTGCTGAAGCTGGCCTATCTCGGCACGGGCCGCGTGTATCTGGAACACCTGGTGGTGGCGCTCTACAGCCACGCCTACCTGTGCCTGTGCGTGCTGGTGTTCTTCGCCCTGTCCTTCCTCGACAGCCTGCTGCCGGCGCAGGCGACGGTGGCGCGCGCACCGGTGTGGATGGCCGAGCTGCTGATCATGTGCTGGATGCCGGTGTACCTGTTCTGGATGCAGCAGCGCGTCTATCGCCAGCACCCCGCCATCACGCTGCTGAAGTACCTGGCGCTGGGCATGCTGTACTTCTTCCTGGTGGTCACCGCCATGGTCCTGCTGTCCCTCACCAGCCTGGTGAACGCATAGCGAAGCGCTGACCCTGGCGAGGCGTATGCGTCTTCGTAGCGTGCGCCGTGCGCACGAGGGGCGTCGCGCGGTGGTGGGGTCATGCGGTCGTGCGCATGGCGCACGCTACGGGCGAGCGCTTGGAGAATCCGTGGAGATTAGACGGGTCACTCGGCCACGCGAGCTCGGCGCCTTGAATGTCGTTCGTGGTGAGCATGTCGAACCACGCGTTTGGCGATGGATCGTCAGATCGCGGTGGTCGGGGTTTGGCGCGAACAGCGTGGTTCGACGGGCTCACCACGAACGGAATCTCTTTGTTCGGTCATGCCGCGCCGTCGTAGCGTGCGCCGTGCGCACGACGGGCTTCGCGCGGTGGTGGGTTCATGAGGTCGTGCGCGTGGCGCACGCTACGGGTGAGCGCTTTTAGGAACCCGTGGAGATTTGACGGGCCGCGCCGTCACGCGAGCATGGCGCCTTGAATGTCGTTCGTGGCGAGCCCGTCGAACCACGCGCTTGGCGATGGATCGTCAGGCCGCAGTGGTCGGGCTTTGGCGCGAACAGCGTGGTTCGACGGGCTCACCACGAACGGGATCCGTTGGTTCGGTCATGCATGCCTCGTAGCGTGCGCCATGCGCACGACCTCATGACCCCACCACCACCCCATCCGTTTCGTGCGCGCGGCGCACGCTACGCGGGACGCGGTCGATCCGCTTCGGCGTTCCGGTGCTGCCGCGGTCAGCGGTCGCGCCGCTGGCGCAGCCACGTGCGGCGCTGGCCTTCGGGTACGGCCAGCAGTTCGCGACGGAAGGCGTCGCGGTCCTGTGGGGGCAGGCGCTGCGCCAGCGCGGCGAGGTCGTCGCGCTGTTCGGCGTCCATCCGCCGCAGCAGCGACAGCAGGGCGTCGCGTTCGCCGGGCGGTACGTAGGCGAACAGCGGTTGCAGGCGCGGCCAGTCGGCGCCGAGGTCCGGCCCCAGTCGCCAGCCCTGCCGCTGCATGCCGTCCAGCACGCGGAACTGGGTGCGCAACGCGGCCTGGTGCTCCGGCGGCAAGGCGGCGATCTCGCTGGCGGCGGCGCGCAGGCGTGCACGCTGCACCTCGTCGAGCGCGCGCCAGGCGGCATAGCGCGCGCGGCGATCGGCCTGTTCGTCGCGGGGCAGTGCGTCCCAGGCCAGGCGCCGCTGCTGCCACGCGGCCTGCGCGGTCGGCGACATCGCCGCCCAGCGGGCCGCGGGTGTAGCGTCCTGAGCGAATGACGTCGCCATGACGGCCAGCAAGGCGAGGCCGGCGGCCGCGACGCGTGCCCGACGCCGGTCAGCGTGCCGCATCGGGGTCTCCTGCTTCGGTTGTCGCGGGGGAGGTGGCGCCGGCCCCGGCGACGTACCAGGCGAGGAAATCCGCTTCGCGTGCGCGCGCTTCGTCGTCGGCATCGGCGAGCAGCAGGAAATCAGGATGGGCTTCGGGCGCGGTCACCGGTTCCGCGCGTGCGGCCGGCGCCTCCGCCGGGGGCAGTTCGACGGACGCGATCTCGGGATCCGGCGGCAGCATGGCGACGCCCGGTTCGTCCGCGGGCAGGGCCTGCGGCAACGGGGAAGGCGGCAGGCCCGCTCCCCGCCACCACCACAGCGCGGCACCGGCCGCCGCCAGCAACACGACCGCGGCCAACAGGATCCACGGCCAGCGGCGCGGCGCCGGGGTCGGCGCAGGCCCGGCCGCCTGTGCCACGACCGCGGGGGGCACGCGCGTGCCGGCCAGGGCTTCTTCGCGCAGGCGGGCGAGCGTGGCCAGCCGGTCGGCCGGCAGTTCGCGCAGGTGCTGCTGGATGGCGTCGGCCAGCACCCGCCACGCGGCGGCATCGGGATGTCCCAGCGAGTCGCGCGGGCAAGCGCGGGCCAGCGCATCGCGGTAGGCCGCGCCGTCGAGGCCCAGCACGTCGGCCGCCTCGGCTTCCTGCAGGCCACCGGCGAGGCGCAGCAGCAGGGCGGCCCGGTCGGCGGGTGTGGGGCGGGCCAGCGCGGCGAAGGCGCCGGGCCAGCGCGCATTGGGGCCGTCGGTCCGCAGCTGCGGGGTGGCCGCCAGCAGCGACCAGAAGCGCGCCGGCCAGTCGGCCATCGGCAGGGCGGCGGCCTTGCTCCGGAACGCCCGCAGCGCGGCGGCCAGGGCGACATCGCCGCGGTCGGCGTCGCCGCACTGGAGTTCGGCGAACACGGCCCCCCGGCGTTCGCAGCCGCGCAGGAAGGCGGCGAGCGCGGCGGGGGGAAGGGGCGCGGCGGAGTCGGAGGAGGCCATCATGGAACCGGTTGCGGATGGGTCGATCATAGTGACCCGGCGCACCCGTACGGACGCTTGACAGACCGCCGAAATCTGCTCTCTTCGGCGCCACAAGGGTTTCCGCGAAAAACGTTGTGCACAGCGGTCATCGATTCGTCATGCAGACGGACGGCAGCCACCCGCGGCTCAATGTTTCAGTTCGGTTTCACGCCTAACTGTATGATTCACATGGGAAAAGGCTTGATGGCACTTTTTTGGCCAACCCGACCCGGACGCTTGCAGGAGCGCCGTCGCGCCGTGAAGCATCGGCGCCATGCACAGATTTATCCACAGCAGGTGTGGATAAACCGGAATCTCCTTCCGGGATGGGCACTTGCGTGATTTTCGTCAAGATTTTGACAGGACATCACCGCAACTATGTGAGACCTGACCCGGGTCCGGGCGGGCCGATACACTGCACGCAATGTCGCCCGTTTCCGTCCTGCAAGTCGCCCTGCCCGTGCCGCTGCCACGGCTGTTCGACTACCTGCCCCCGGCCGGCCACGACCCCTCGCCCGGGGACGTCGGCAAGCGGGTGAGCGTGGTGTTCGGCAACCGGGCGCTGACCGGTTTCATTGCCGGGGTGGCCCCGCCCGCCGATCCCGGCCTGGAGCTGCGCCACGCGGAGGCCCTGCTGGACGCCACCCCGCTGCTGCACGGGGAACTGCTGGACTCGCTGCACTGGCTGGCGCGCTATACCCACGCGCCGCTGGGCGAAGTGGTGGCGACCGCCCTGCCGGTCCTGCTGCGCCAGGGCGAGCCGCTGCCGGACACCCATGCCTGGCACTGGCGCCTGACCGAGGCCGGCCGGTTGCAGCGGGATCGCCTGCGCGCCGGCAGCCGCCCGCGCCGCCTGGCCGACCTGCTGGCCGAACACGCCTCGCTCGACGAGGACGTGCTGGACCTGCATCTGGACGCCGGCCGGGTCACCGCCCGCGACCTGGGCAAGCGCGGGCTGGCGGAGCGCTTCCCGGCCGCGGCCACGCCGAGCGCACCCTCGCCGCGACCGGGCGCGGCACTCAACGACGAACAGCAGACGGCGGCGCTCGCGATCACCGGCACGGCCGGCTTCGGCGCGCTGCTGCTGGATGGCGTGACCGGCAGCGGCAAGACCGAGGTCTACCTGCATGCGATCGCCGATTGCCTGCGGCGCGGGCGGCAGGCGCTGGTGCTGGTGCCGGAGATCGGCCTGACCCCGCAGACGCTGGCGCGCTTCCGCGAACGGCTGGGCGTGCCGGTGCACGCGTTGCACTCCGGCCTCAACGATGGCGAGCGCGCCCGCACGTGGGCGGCCTGCCTGCGCGGCGAGGCACGGGTGATCGTGGGCACGCGCTCGGCGGTGTTCACGCCGCTGCCCGAGGCCGGGCTGATCGTGGTCGACGAGGAGCACGACGGCAGCTACAAGCAGCAGGACGGCATGCGCTACCACGCGCGCGACTTCGCCCTGGTGCGCGGCAAGGCGCTGGACGTGCCGGTGGTGCTGGGCAGCGCCACGCCGTCGCTGGAGACGCTCCACAACGCGCGCAGCGGCCGCTACGCGCACCTGCGGCTGTCGCGGCGCGCGGGCGAGGCGCAACCGCCGGCCGTGCGCGTGCTGGACATGCGCAAGCGCGCCCAGCAGGCCGGCCTGCTGGCGGACACGCTGCAGGCGATACGGCAGGCACTGGATGCCGACGGCCAGGTGCTGGTGTTCAAGAACCGCCGCGGTTACGCACCGGTGCTGCTGTGCCACGACTGCGGCTGGAGCGCGCACTGCAAGCGCTGCGACAGCGCGATGACGGTGCACGCCGGCGGCCGGCGCCTGCAATGCCACCATTGCGGCGCACGTCAGGCCTCACCGCCCGCCTGCCCCGACTGCGGCGGGCTCGCGCTGCAGCCGCAGGGCATCGGCACGGAGCGCCTGGAGGAACTGCTGACCGAACAGTTCACCGATGTGCCGGTGCTGCGCGTGGACCGCAGCACCACGCAGAAGCGCGACGGCCTGGCGCAACAGTTGGCCAAGCTGGGCGACGCGCCCGGCATCCTGGTCGGCACGCAGATCCTGGCCAAGGGCCACGACCTGCCGCACCTGACCCGCGTGGCCGTGGTCGGTGTGGACGAGGGCCTGTTCTCCACCGATTTCCGCGCCGGCGAGAAGCTGGCGCAGCAGCTGATCCAGGTGGCGGGGCGCGCCGGACGCGCCGGCAAGCGTGGCGACGTGTGGCTGCAGACGCACCATCCCGACCATCCGCTGTTGAACACGCTGATCAGCGGCGGCTACCACGCCTTCGCCGAGGCCGAACTGGAACAGCGGCAGATGGCCGGTTTCCCGCCGTTCGCGCACTTGGCCCTGCTGCGTGCCGAAGCCCAGCACGTCGAGGCCGCGCAGCAGTTCCTGCAGGCGGCGAAGCAGGCGTTGCGCCGGCACGATGCGACGCTGGAGCTGCACGGGCCGCTGCCGGCGCCGATGCCGCGCCGCGCCGGCCTGCACCGCGTGCAGTTGCTGCTGTCCTCGCCGGAGCGCCGCACGCTGCACCGCGCGCTCGACCTCGCCCTGCCGGACATCCATGCCCTGCCCGAAGCGCGCCGCACGCGCTGGTCGCTCGATGTCGATCCCATGGACCTGTACTGATGACGCCGACACCCCGCGCCGCCCTCACGCCCGCCCAGCGCCTGCGCAGCATCTTCAGCGGCTCGGTCGGCAACCTGGTGGAGTGGTACGACTGGTACGTGTACGCGGCGTTCTCGCTGTACTTCGCCGAAGTGTTCTTCCCCGGCGGCGACCGCACCAGCCAGTTGTTGAAGACGGCGGCGATCTTCGCGGTGGGTTTCCTGATGCGCCCGCTCGGCGGCTGGCTGCTCGGCCGCTACGCCGATCGCCATGGCCGCAAGCGCGCGCTGATGCTGTCGGTGGTGATGATGTGCGGCGGCTCGCTGATCATCGCCTGTACGCCGGGCTACGCCAGCATCGGCGTGGCCGCGCCGATCCTGCTGGTGCTGGCGCGGTTGCTGCAGGGCCTCTCGGTCGGCGGCGAGTACGGCACGTCGGCGACCTACCTCAGCGAGATGGCCACGCGCGAACACCGCGGTTTCTGGTCCAGCTTCCAGTACGTGACGCTGGTGATGGGCCACCTGATCGCGCTGGCCGTACTGATCGCGCTGCAGCGTGTGTTCCTGACCGATGAGCAGCTGCGCGAATGGGGCTGGCGCATTCCGTTCGCGATCGGCGCGGTGGCGGCGCTGGTGGCGCTGTGGCTGCGCCGGAACATGGTGGAAACCGAATCGTTCGCGCGCAGCGAAGCCGCGGGCGCCTCGTCCCAGCAGGAGGCGCAGGGCACGTTGCGCGCGTTGATGCAGCATCCGCGTGCGGTGCTCGCCGTGGTCGGGCTGACGATGGGCGGCACGCTGGCGTTCTACACGTACACGACCTACGTGCACAAATTTCTCGTCAACAGCGCCGGCATGGCCAGCGAGACGGCCAGCCTGATCAACGCCGCGACACTGTTCTTTTTCATGCTGCTGCAACCGGTGGTCGGCGCACTGTCGGACCGCATCGGTCGCCGGCGCATCCTCATCGCCTTCGGCGTGCTGGGCACGCTGTGCACCTGGCCGATCCTGTCGACGCTGCAGACCGTGTCCAGCCCGGTGCAGGCGTTCTGGCTGGTGATGGCCGCGCTGGTGATCCTCAGCGGTTACACCGCGATCAATGCGGTGGTGAAGGCGGAGATGTTCCCGGTCGAGATCCGCGCGCTCGGCGTCGGCCTTCCGTACGCATTGACGGTGGCGATCTTCGGCGGCACCGCCGACATGGTCGCGCTGTGGTTCAAGGACATCGGGCTGGAAACCGGCTTCTACTGGTACGTCACCGCCTGCATCGCGTGTTCGCTGCTGGTGTACCTGTGGATGCCGGACACGCGCGAGACCTCGCTGATCGATCGCGACCCGCACTGACGGCGCCCTGCACGGGTCGCATGCGACAATCGCGGCGATCCGCCACGCGGTCCGTGGCAGCGGGAGACGGCATGCAGGCTGCGCATCATTTCGTCATCGTCGGCGGTGGTTTCGCCGGTCTCTGGGCTACGCGCGCCCTCGCGTCCGCGCCGGTGCGCATCACCCTGATCGACCGCCACAACCACCACCTGTTCCAGCCGCTGCTGTACCAGGTGGCCACCGCCGGGCTGTCGGCGCCCGACATCGCCGCGCCGCTGCGCCACATCCTGCGCAAACAGGGCAATGTCGAAGTGCGGCTGGGCGAGGTGAGTGCCATAGCGCCGCAGGACAGGCATGTGGTGCTGGCCGATGGCACGACGATCGCCTACGACACGCTGCTGCTGGCCACCGGGGCCACGCATGCGTACTTCGGCCATGACGAATGGGCGAAGCACGCACCGGGCCTGAAGACGCTGGACGATGCACTGCATCTGCGCCGCCGCCTGCTGTTGGCGTTCGAGCGCGCCGAAGCCGAAACCGATCCGGAGCGCCGCGCCGCCTGGCTCAGCTTCGCCATTGTCGGCGGTGGACCGACCGGCGTGGAACTGGCCGGCACGCTGGCGGAGATCGCGCGGCACACGCTGAAGAACGAGTTCCGCCACATCGATCCCTCGCAGGCACGCGTGCGTCTGGTGGAAGCCGGACCGCGCGTGCTGGCTTCGTTTCCCGAGACGCTGTCGGACAAGGCGCGCCGGCAGCTGGAAAAGCTGGGCGTGGAGGTCGTCACCGGCACGCCGGTCAGCGACATCACCGACGACGGCTATCGCCTGGGCGACACCTTCGTGCCGGCGAAGACGGTGGTGTGGGCCGCCGGCGTGGCGGCATCGCCATTGGCGCGTTCGCTCGGCGTGCCGCTGGATCGCGCCGGGCGCGTGCCGGTGCAAGCCGATCTCAGCGTGGCGGGCCATCCGGAGGTCTTCGTCGCCGGCGACCTGGCTGCGGTGACGTCCGCCGGGCGACCGGTGCCCGGCGTAGCGCCAGCGGCCAAGCAGATGGGCCGGCACGTGGCGCAGGTGCTGCGCGCGCGGCTGGATGGGAGCGCGTCGCCGGGTGCGTTCCGCTACCAGGACTACGGCAACCTCGCCACCATCGGCCGCATGGCGGCGGTGGTGGACTTCGGCCGGCTGAAGTTCTCCGGCCTGCTGGCGTGGTGGTTCTGGCTCACCGCGCATGTGTTCTTCCTGATCGGCTTCCGCAACCGCCTGGTGGTACTGCTCAACTGGTGCTGGGCGTACTGGAGCTACCAGCGCGGCGCGCGGATCATCCTGGGCAAGGACGACGATCAGGCAGGATCGACACGGCAGGCATAACAGCCGCGGCGCGCGTTGTGCACGTGCAGGTAGGCCACGCCCGGCAGCGCGAGCAGGCGGTGCAGATGGGGTGTCGCCTCGACGCCTTCCACCACCTCGGCATCGCGCATCATGCCCTCCGCGTCGTAGGCGCGCAGCGACAGCAGGCGGCGCGGGAATGAGGGCGGGAGTGCATCGCGGAACGCCGCGGGCGGCGTGCGCAGGGCGGCTTCGCTGACGAAGATCGGGCCGCTGGCACGGTACGGGCCGACGACATCGTGATGCAGATACGGAAGCAGCAACAGCGTTTCGCCCTGCCGCGCATCCTGCAGCGAGACGCGGCAGGGAAAGCCGTGGTCGGCATCGGCGACGACACGACGGATGTTTCGCGCCGCCAGCTCGGCATCGTCGAGGGCGGACAGGGGACGGAAGGGTTCGGGCGACAGCCCGCGGATCACGAACGACATGGCATCGCGCTCAAGGAAACGGGATGCCATGGTCGTATCGCCTTGAAGACGACGCTATCCGGATCTTGCGCGACTCACTTGCTGCCGAGCGGATAGCGCTTGCCGTCGGCCATGACCAGTTCGCCATCGCCGATGCGTTCGCTGTCGGCATCGACGGTGATGAATTCGGCTTCCAGTCGCCCCTGGCCCTTGCTGCCCTTCAGGTCGAAGACGTAACGCTCGCCCTGCGCGGCCCAGGAGGCGTCGCGATCGAACGCCGCCTCGCGGATGTCGCCGATGTGGCGCTGCACGACCGGATGCGCCTGCATCGCCGCGTTGGCCTGCAGTACGAAGATGCCGCCCTCGCGTGCGAACGTGTCCGGCGCCTCGCCGCGGTCCGCATCGATGCGCGCGGCGGCCTGTTCGCCTTCCATCGGCGCCTCGCCCTCGAAGGCGATCTCGCGGCCGTCGGCGAGCGTCAGTACGCCCTTGCCCAGGCGCTCGGTATCGGCGTCCACGGTGATGAAGTCGGCGACGATACGCCCGCGGCCCTTATCGCCCACCAGGTTGAACACGAAGGCGTCGATGCCCTCGGCCTCGCCGCTGGCCATCATGTCGATCTCGAACGTGCTCAGCGTGCCGATATGCTGCTGCACCAGCGGATAGCGCTGCACGGCCTCGCGGGCCTGGCGGGTGAAGATGTTGTCGTGCATGTCGCCGAACAGGTCATCGGCATCGACGCCATCGTCCGCTTCGTCCTCGCCCGGCGGTTCGCCATCGAACGGCAGCCGACGACCATCGGCCAGCGTCAGCACGCCCTTGCCGAGACGTTCGGTATCGGCGCTGACGGTGATGAAATCGGCTTCGAGTCTGCCACGGCCCTTGTCGCCGGTCAGGTCGAACACGAAGGTATTCATGCCCGGCGCCGCGCCCGTCGCGTCGCTGTCGATCTCGAACGCGGTGATCTGCCCGATGTGCTGGCGGATCAGCGGATAGCGTTGCGCGGCGTCCTGTGCCTGGCGGGTGAAGAGACCGGCACCGGTCTCGAGGTCTTCATCATGGTCGTGCCCGTGATGATCATCCTCGGCCGCCAAGGCATCGGCATCGCCTTCGATCGCATGCTCGGTGCCATCCTGCATGACCAGCACGCCGGGACCGAGCGCCTCCTGCGTAGCGCTGACGGTGAGGAAGCGCGCCGTGACGCGGCCCTTGCCGCGGCTGCCTTCGACATCGAACACCAGTACATCGGGGCCGGGTTCGTCCATGCTGGCCGCATCGTCCAACGCCACCTTGCGGATCGCGCCCAGATGGGCGGATACCACGGGATCGACCTGCATCGCGGCACGCGCCTGGGCGTCGTACTCCTCGCGATCGATGCTGAAACGCACGCCGCGTTCTTCGCCCTGCGACTTGGTGTTGTCGCTTCCTGCGGCCATCGCCGGCGCGATGGCCGCGCCCGTCAGCACGCCGCACGCCAACACCACCGCCAGTCCCCACTGCCGCTTGTTGCCCCACCCCATGCGCTGCTCCTTTAGATGTCGTGCCGCCCCAGGCGGATCGCGGCGTAGTGGACCACATCCGTCGCCGGTCGGCACCAAAAAAAGAGGCCCCACAGGGGCCTCTTCGATATCGCATCACTAAGCAGCAGGTCAGGCCGCGAACAACGCCTTCATCTTTTTCAGCGCATTCGCTTCGACCTGGCGGACGCGCTCGGCGGAGATGCCGTACTCGTCGGCCAGTTCCTGCAGCGTGACCTTGCTTTCGCCATCCAGCCAGCGGCGCTTGATGATGTCGCGTGAGCGCTCATCGAGGTTCGCCAGCCCTTCACGCAGCAGTTCCATCTGGTTGTCTTCGCTGTCGGCACGCTCGTAAGCCTGCGACGGATCCTCGTCGCGCGCCACCAGATAGCTGGCAGGCGAAGGCGGCGCATGGTCCTCGTCTTCATCCGACGGCGCATCGAAGCCGATGTCGCGGCCGGACAGGCGGGATTCCATCTCCATCACTTCGCGTTCGGACACGTTGAGGTCCTTGGCGATGGCGCTGACTTCCTCGGCATTCATCCAGCCCAGGCGCGTCTTCGACTTGCGCAGGTTGAAGAACAGCTTGCGCTGCGCCTTGGTCGTGGCGACCTTCACGATGCGCCAGTTCTTCAGGATGAACTCGTGCATCTCGGCACGGATCCAGTGCACTGCAAAGCTCACCAGGCGCACGCCCATGTCGGGGTCGAAACGCTTGACCGCCTTCATCAGGCCGATGTTGCCTTCCTGGATCAGGTCGCCCAGCGGCAGGCCGTAACCGTTGTAGCCGCGGGCGACGTGCACGACGAAGCGCAGGTGCGAATGCACCAGCTCGCGGGCGGCGTCGAGGTCTTCGTCCTCGCGGTAACGGTTGGCGAGCGAGCGCTCGTCTTCGACCGTCAGCACCGGGATCTGGTGCACGGCGCTGATGTAGGCGTCGAGCGATCCAAGGGCACTGGGGATCGGCAGGTTATTGGCGACCAGGGCGGTAGTGGGGGTCATCTGGCTCATGGGCAAGGATGTTAGCAGTCAGGGGGTTCGACTGCTAACCGTGCCGGAAGTTCCGTATTGTTCCAGCCGTGCAACGACAGGACACGTGCCGGACCCGCGGCCGGATAGTCTTTGGAATCAGGGGTTTGCGAATCCGGCGCGCGACGCCTGATCCGTGGCCGTCCGCAGGCTGAAGCACAGGCGGGTTTTCATTCAGGTTCGCGGCGGCATTGCCATGATCGAAGGCGGCTCCGCAGCGGCCTGCCGCGCCAACACGGTGGCGGCCAGGGCATCGGCGTCCGCCAGACGGGAGGGATGGAATCGGGGACGCAGGTAGTCGCGCAGGTGTCCAAGGGTGCGTCGAGCCATGCCGTGCCCGGCGCCGAGGTGATGCGTCAGCTGCCGCCACGTGGCCATTCGCCACAAGCGGCCATCCTGCGCGAGCAGCAACGCCGCCAGACTGGCGAGCAACAGATAGAAGAGCGTGGTGGTCATCACCGCACCGATCACGCGCACGGGATAACGGGGCGATACCGCCTGCAGCAGATCGAACGCGACCGCGCGATGCTCGATCTCCTCGGCAAAATGCCACTCCATCAGGTCGCGCACGCGCGGATCGGCGTTGGCGAGGATGGATTGCGCCAGGAACTCGTAGCCGAGGAACGCATTGATGTGTTCGACGCAACTCACCAGCGACACCCGCAGCCATAGCGGCGCCACCCGGTCCATGACCCGGAAGAGGCCACGGTCCACCACACGCTCGATGCCGCGATACGCATAGCCCTGCGCGTCCAGGTTGTCCCAGTACCGCTTGTGCGCCACGCCGTGCTGCGCCTCCTGCCGGATGAAGGCCTGACAGCGCTGGCGCAGGCCCTCATCCTGCAACCGCGGCGTGCAGGCATTGAGCGTGCGGATGTAGAACGCTTCATTGGCCGGCACCAGGACGGTGTAGGCGTTGAGCAGCGACGACACCACTTCGTTGCCCGGCAACCAGTGCCGCGGGATGTCGCGAGAAAGCGTCGCGGTGAACCGCCGCGCCGTGATGGACTCTTCCATGACGTCTACCTCCGTGGCGCAGACCGGAATGTTGTCTTGCCTCGCATGCATGGACGTGGTGGCCGCGAAAGCCCTCAGTCCTTTGCGATCGCTCGGGCTTCCCTGATCACCCGCAATAGGTTGCCACTCCAGATCTTGCGGATATCCTGCTGCGTGTAGCCGGCGGCAAGCAGTGCCTCGGTGACCCGCGGCAGCGCGCTGACGTCTTCCATGCCCACCACGCCGCCACCGCCGTCCCAATCCGCGCCGATGCCGACATGATCCACCCCGGCCACCTTCAGGATGTGGAGCAGATGCGCCATGTAGTGGTCGAACGTCGCCTGCTTCGCCGGATAGCGGGCTTCGATCTCGCGTCGTTCGGCGAGATAACCGCGCGCCTGCTCGACCGACAGTTGGCCCTCCGGGCCGTACTTCTTGCCGAGTGTTTCCATGGCCGCTTCGCGCTCGGGAATCTTGGGGATATCGATCAGATAGCCGCCGTACGCGTTGACGTGGATGACGCCACCCTTCGCGGCCAGCCGGCGCAGCCGGGCATCGTCGATGTTGCGAGGATGGTCGTACAGCGCGTCTGCGCTGGTATGCGAGAGCACGATGGGCGCCCGCGACAACTCGAGCACCTGGTCGAACACGGCGTCACTCGCGTGCGAGGCATCCAGCACGATCCCCAAGCGGTTTGCCGCTTCCACCAAGGCGCGTCCCGCCGGGCTCAGGCCGTTCCACTCGGCGCCCGCGGGATCGGTCGAGGAGTCGCCGAAATCGTTGTTGCGGACATGGGTGATGCCCAGCATCCGCAGACCGAGCCGATGGTAGGCCGTGAGCAGGCTGGGATCGCTGGCCAGGGGCGCGGCATTTTCCATGCTGATGAAAGACACCCGCTTGCCTGATGCGGCGATCCGCTCAGCATCCTCGGCGGTGCGGGCCAACTCGAGCTCCGACGCGTGGGCGGCGAGCATCTCGTGGATGCTGACCAGGCGTTCGAGGCCATGGTCGCGCGCGGAGCGCTTGCTTGCCTCGTCGCGCGCGCCCTGCGCGGTGTAGATGACCCAGAAGCCCCCATCCAGGCCACCCATCTTCATGCGCGGCAGATCCACCTGCGACAGATCGCCTTCATGCTGGTGGTTGTCGGCGATGTTCCAGCCGGGTCGACGGAAGTTGGCGGGCGTGTCCAGGTGCGTGTCCAGCACCAGCGCTTCCTCGTGAACGCGTCGCGCATCCGCGCCCACATCCTTCGCGGCTGCATCGCCGATGCAGATCAACGCCAGCGCACTGGCCAAGGCCACTCGACACAACGTCATGCATCCGCCCCTTCGTGAGATGAAGCCCGATTGTTGGCGAAAGCCACGCAAGAAAAAACCCCCGTCCTATCGGACGGGGGCTTGGGGGTAAAGCCCCTGGCGATGACCTACTCTTGCATGGCTTAAGCCACACTACCATCGGCGCGGCTGCGTTTCACTTCCGTGTTCGGGATGGGAACGGGTGGGACCACAGCGCTAATTTCACCAGGGAGAGGGTTGGAGCGTCGCCATCCATAAAACGGATTAAGGCGCCAATCTCTCATAGGGTCTTGTGACGTAGCGGGCATTGGATTTTCTCTGACGATATCGTCGAGTCCAAGGCCACTTGAGGTTATATGGTCAAGCCACACGGATCATTAGTATCAGTTAGCTCAATGGGTTGCCCCACTTACACACCTGACCTATCAACCACCTAGTCTTGATGGTTCCTTTAGGGGGCTTGTGCCCCGGGAGATCTCATCTTGAGGCGCGCTTCCCGCTTAGATGCTTTCAGCGGTTATCGCTTCCGAACATAGCTACCCGGCAATGCCACTGGCGTGACAACCGGAACACCAGAGGTTCGTCCACTCCGGTCCTCTCGTACTAGGAGCAGCCCCTCTCAAATCTCCAACGCCCATGGCAGATAGGGACCGAACTGTCTCACGACGTTCTGAACCCAGCTCGCGTACCACTTTAAATGGCGAACAGCCATACCCTTGGGACCGACTACAGCCCCAGGATGTGATGAGCCGACATCGAGGTGCCAAACACCGCCGTCGATATGAACTCTTGGGCGGTATCAGCCTGTTATCCCCGGAGTACCTTTTATCCGTTGAGCGATGGCCCTTCCATACAGAACCACCGGATCACTAAGTCCTACTTTCGTACCTGCTTGATCCGTCGATCTCGCAGTCAAGCACGCTTATGCCTTTGCACACAGTGCGCGATGTCCGACCGCGCTGAGCGTACCTTCGAGCTCCTCCGTTACTCTTTGGGAGGAGACCGCCCCAGTCAAACTACCCACCATACATGGTCCCCGATCCGGATTACGGACCTAGGTTAGAACGTCAAGCACATCAGGGTGGTATTTCAAGGTTGGCTCCACCGAAGCTAGCGCCTCGGTTTCATAGCCTCCCACCTATCCTACACAGACGAACTCAACGTTCAATGTAAAGCTATAGTAAAGGTTCACGGGGTCTTTCCGTCTTGCCACGGGAACGCTGCATCTTCACAGCGATTTCAATTTCACTGAGTCTCGGGTGGAGACAGCGCCGCTGTCGTTACGCCATTCGTGCAGGTCGGAACTTACCCGACAAGGAATTTCGCTACCTTAGGACCGTTATAGTTACGGCCGCCGTTTACTGGGGCTTCGATCAAGAGCTTCGCCTTGCGGCTGACCCCATCAATTAACCTTCCAGCACCGGGCAGGCGTCACACCCTATACGTCCACTTTCGTGTTTGCAGAGTGCTGTGTTTTTGATAAACAGTCGCAGCGGCCTGGTTTCTGCGACCCCCCTCAGCTATAGCCCGCATGGGCCACCAAAGAGGGTGCACCTTCTCCCGAAGTTACGGTGCCATGTTGCCTAGTTCCTTCACCCGAGTTCTCTCAAGCGCCTGAGAATTCTCATCCTACCCACCTGTGTCGGTTTACGGTACGGTCTGCGTGAGCTGAAGCTTAGGAGCTTTTCCTGGAAGCGTGGTATCAGTGACTTCGTCCAAAAGGACTCGTCTCGGTGCTCGGTCTTAAAGGATCCCGGATTTGCCAAAGATCCAAACCTACCGCCTTTCCCCGGGACAACCAACGCCCGGTACACCTAACCTTCTCCGTCCCTCCATCGCACTCACGCGAGGTGCAGGAATATTAACCTGCTTCCCATCGACTACGGCTTTCGCCCTCGCCTTAGGGACCGACTAACCCTGCGTCGATTAACGTTGCGCAAGGAAACCTTGGGCTTTCGGCGTGCGGGCTTTTCACCCGCATTATCGTTACTCATGTCAGCATTCGCACTTCCGATACCTCCAGCAACCTTCTCAAGTCACCTTCAACGGCTTACGGAACGCTCCTCTACCGCGCATAACAAAGTTATGCACCCCAAGCTTCGGTTTCGTGCTTAGCCCCGTTAAATCTTCCGCGCAGACCGACTCGACCAGTGAGCTATTACGCTTTCTTTAAAGGGTGGCTGCTTCTAAGCCAACCTCCTGGCTGTCTGTGCCTTTCCACATCGTTTTCCACTTAGCACGAAATTTGGGACCTTAGCTGTGGGTCTGGGTTGTTTCCCTTTTCACGACGGACGTTAGCACCCGCCGTGTGTCTCCCGTACATTCTGTCTTGGTATTCGGAGTTTGCCATGGTTTGCTAAGACGCGATGTCCCGCTAGCCATAACAGTGCTCTACCCCCAAGAAGATTCATACGAGGCGCTACCTAAATAGCTTTCGAGGAGAACCAGCTATCTCCGGGTTCGATTAGCTTTTCACTCCTAATCACACCTCATCCCCTACCTTTGCAACGGGAGTGGGTTCGGGCCTCCAGTACCTGTTACGGCACCTTCACCCTGGGCATGACTAGATCACCCGGTTTCGGGTCTACTGCCCGCGACTATGCGCCCTTATCAGACTCGGTTTCCCTTCGCCTCCCCTATACGGTTAAGCTTGCCACGAACAGTAAGTCGCTGACCCATTATACAAAAGGTACGCAGTCACCCTTGCGGGCTCCTACTGCTTGTACGCACACGGTTTCAGGATCTATTTCACTCCCCTCTCCGGGGTTCTTTTCGCCTTTCCCTCACGGTACTGGTTCACTATCGGTCGGTCAGGAGTATTTAGCCTTGGAGGATGGTCCCCCCATGTTCAGACAGGGTTTCTCGTGCCCCGCCTTACTCGTCTTCACTGAAAAGGTCTTTTCGAATACCGGGCTGTCACCGTCTATGGCCAGTCTTTCCAGACTGTTCTTCTAAAACCAATCCAGCTTAAGGGCTGGTCCCCGTTCGCTCGTCACTACTCAGGGAATCTCGGTTGATTTCTTTTCCTCCGGTTACTTAGATATTTCAGTTCACCGGGTTTGCTTCCAGCAGCTATGTATTCACTGCAGGATACTGCCGAAGCAGTGGGTTTCCCCATTCGGACATTGCGGGATCAATGCTTGTTGCCAGCTCCCCCGCACTTTTCGCAGGCTGCCACGTCCTTCATCGCCTCTGACCGCCAAGGCATCCACCGTGTGCGCTTATTCGCTTGACCATATAACCCCAAGTCGCCTCGGAGTTACATGCCGTGCCAATGGGGTACAAAGCCATTAACGCGAACATACGACTCAATTTATTAGGGACTCGAAGTCCCCGCCTTAGCCTCAACGACACGTCTAGATGAAAATCTAAAACGCTCGCTACGTCACAAGTTGTTAAAGAACACGAAGCCGGCTTCAGCGCCGATCCGTTTCAAAATAATCTTTTAGTGTGCGATTGCAGGTTTCAGAAGTAATTGCCGATCGGCTTGGTGGGTCTGGGAGGACTCGAACCACCGACCTCACCCTTATCAGGGGTGCGCTCTAACCACCTGAGCTACAGACCCAAAAGTCGTTCCCAGTGGTGGAGCCTGTCGGGATCGAACCGACGACCCCCTGCTTGCAAAGCAGGTGCTCTCCCAGCTGAGCTAAGGCCCCGTTGTACGGGCTTACTCTGAAAAATGCAGGTGTCTTGTGTGGGCGCCTGACAAGAAGCGCTTGTCATGCTCAAAAGGAGGTGATCCAGCCGCACCTTCCGATACGGCTACCTTGTTACGA
>NZ_JAKZBW010000004.1:127500-168113 GCF_022539275.1 Pseudoxanthomonas sp. LH2527
AGCCCCAGGATGTGATGAGCCGACATCGAGGTGCCAAACACCGCCGTCGATATGAACTCTTGGGCGGTATCAGCCTGTTATCCCCGGAGTACCTTTTATCCGTTGAGCGATGGCCCTTCCATACAGAACCACCGGATCACTAAGTCCTACTTTCGTACCTGCTTGATCCGTCGATCTCGCAGTCAAGCACGCTTATGCCTTTGCACACAGTGCGCGATGTCCGACCGCGCTGAGCGTACCTTCGAGCTCCTCCGTTACTCTTTGGGAGGAGACCGCCCCAGTCAAACTACCCACCATACATGGTCCCCGATCCGGATTACGGACCTAGGTTAGAACGTCAAGCACATCAGGGTGGTATTTCAAGGTTGGCTCCACCGAAGCTAGCGCCTCGGTTTCATAGCCTCCCACCTATCCTACACAGACGAACTCAACGTTCAATGTAAAGCTATAGTAAAGGTTCACGGGGTCTTTCCGTCTTGCCACGGGAACGCTGCATCTTCACAGCGATTTCAATTTCACTGAGTCTCGGGTGGAGACAGCGCCGCTGTCGTTACGCCATTCGTGCAGGTCGGAACTTACCCGACAAGGAATTTCGCTACCTTAGGACCGTTATAGTTACGGCCGCCGTTTACTGGGGCTTCGATCAAGAGCTTCGCCTTGCGGCTGACCCCATCAATTAACCTTCCAGCACCGGGCAGGCGTCACACCCTATACGTCCACTTTCGTGTTTGCAGAGTGCTGTGTTTTTGATAAACAGTCGCAGCGGCCTGGTTTCTGCGACCCCCCTCAGCTATAGCCCGCATGGGCCACCAAAGAGGGTGCACCTTCTCCCGAAGTTACGGTGCCATGTTGCCTAGTTCCTTCACCCGAGTTCTCTCAAGCGCCTGAGAATTCTCATCCTACCCACCTGTGTCGGTTTACGGTACGGTCTGCGTGAGCTGAAGCTTAGGAGCTTTTCCTGGAAGCGTGGTATCAGTGACTTCGTCCAAAAGGACTCGTCTCGGTGCTCGGTCTTAAAGGATCCCGGATTTGCCAAAGATCCAAACCTACCGCCTTTCCCCGGGACAACCAACGCCCGGTACACCTAACCTTCTCCGTCCCTCCATCGCACTCACGCGAGGTGCAGGAATATTAACCTGCTTCCCATCGACTACGGCTTTCGCCCTCGCCTTAGGGACCGACTAACCCTGCGTCGATTAACGTTGCGCAAGGAAACCTTGGGCTTTCGGCGTGCGGGCTTTTCACCCGCATTATCGTTACTCATGTCAGCATTCGCACTTCCGATACCTCCAGCAACCTTCTCAAGTCACCTTCAACGGCTTACGGAACGCTCCTCTACCGCGCATAACAAAGTTATGCACCCCAAGCTTCGGTTTCGTGCTTAGCCCCGTTAAATCTTCCGCGCAGACCGACTCGACCAGTGAGCTATTACGCTTTCTTTAAAGGGTGGCTGCTTCTAAGCCAACCTCCTGGCTGTCTGTGCCTTTCCACATCGTTTTCCACTTAGCACGAAATTTGGGACCTTAGCTGTGGGTCTGGGTTGTTTCCCTTTTCACGACGGACGTTAGCACCCGCCGTGTGTCTCCCGTACATTCTGTCTTGGTATTCGGAGTTTGCCATGGTTTGCTAAGACGCGATGTCCCGCTAGCCATAACAGTGCTCTACCCCCAAGAAGATTCATACGAGGCGCTACCTAAATAGCTTTCGAGGAGAACCAGCTATCTCCGGGTTCGATTAGCTTTTCACTCCTAATCACACCTCATCCCCTACCTTTGCAACGGGAGTGGGTTCGGGCCTCCAGTACCTGTTACGGCACCTTCACCCTGGGCATGACTAGATCACCCGGTTTCGGGTCTACTGCCCGCGACTATGCGCCCTTATCAGACTCGGTTTCCCTTCGCCTCCCCTATACGGTTAAGCTTGCCACGAACAGTAAGTCGCTGACCCATTATACAAAAGGTACGCAGTCACCCTTGCGGGCTCCTACTGCTTGTACGCACACGGTTTCAGGATCTATTTCACTCCCCTCTCCGGGGTTCTTTTCGCCTTTCCCTCACGGTACTGGTTCACTATCGGTCGGTCAGGAGTATTTAGCCTTGGAGGATGGTCCCCCCATGTTCAGACAGGGTTTCTCGTGCCCCGCCTTACTCGTCTTCACTGAAAAGGTCTTTTCGAATACCGGGCTGTCACCGTCTATGGCCAGTCTTTCCAGACTGTTCTTCTAAAACCAATCCAGCTTAAGGGCTGGTCCCCGTTCGCTCGTCACTACTCAGGGAATCTCGGTTGATTTCTTTTCCTCCGGTTACTTAGATATTTCAGTTCACCGGGTTTGCTTCCAGCAGCTATGTATTCACTGCAGGATACTGCCGAAGCAGTGGGTTTCCCCATTCGGACATTGCGGGATCAATGCTTGTTGCCAGCTCCCCCGCACTTTTCGCAGGCTGCCACGTCCTTCATCGCCTCTGACCGCCAAGGCATCCACCGTGTGCGCTTATTCGCTTGACCATATAACCCCAAGTCGCCTCGGAGTTACATGCCGTGCCAATGGGGTACAAAGCCATTAACGCGAACATACGACTCAATTTATTAGGGACTCGAAGTCCCCGCCTTAGCCTCAACGACACGTCTAGATGAAAATCTAAAACGCTCGCTACGTCACAAGTTGTTAAAGAACACGAAGCCGGCTTCAGCGCCGATCCGTTTCAAAATAATCTTTTAGTGTGCGATTGCAGGTTTCAGAAGTAATTGCCGATCGGCTTGGTGGGTCTGGGAGGACTCGAACCACCGACCTCACCCTTATCAGGGGTGCGCTCTAACCACCTGAGCTACAGACCCAAAAGTCGTTCCCAGTGGTGGAGCCTGTCGGGATCGAACCGACGACCCCCTGCTTGCAAAGCAGGTGCTCTCCCAGCTGAGCTAAGGCCCCGTTGTACGGGCTTACTCTGAAAAATGCAGGTGTCTTGTGTGGGCGCCTGACAAGAAGCGCTTGTCATGCTCAAAAGGAGGTGATCCAGCCGCACCTTCCGATACGGCTACCTTGTTACGACTTCACCCCAGTCATCGGCCACACCGTGGCAAGCGCCCTCCCGAAGGTTAAGCTACCTGCTTCTGGTGCAACAAACTCCCATGGTGTGACGGGCGGTGTGTACAAGGCCCGGGAACGTATTCACCGCAGCAATGCTGATCTGCGATTACTAGCGATTCCGACTTCATGGAGTCGAGTTGCAGACTCCAATCCGGACTGAGATAGGGTTTCTGGGATTGGCTCACCCTCGCGGGTTTGCAGCCCTCTGTCCCTACCATTGTAGTACGTGTGTAGCCCTGGTCGTAAGGGCCATGATGACTTGACGTCATCCCCACCTTCCTCCGGTTTGTCACCGGCGGTCTCCTTAGAGTTCCCACCATTACGTGCTGGCAACTAAGGACAAGGGTTGCGCTCGTTGCGGGACTTAACCCAACATCTCACGACACGAGCTGACGACAGCCATGCAGCACCTGTCTCACGGTTCCCGAAGGCACCAATCCATCTCTGGAAAGTTCCGTGGATGTCAAGACCAGGTAAGGTTCTTCGCGTTGCATCGAATTAAACCACATACTCCACCGCTTGTGCGGGCCCCCGTCAATTCCTTTGAGTTTCAGTCTTGCGACCGTACTCCCCAGGCGGCGAACTTAACGCGTTAGCTTCGATACTGGGTGCCAAGTTGCACCCAACATCCAGTTCGCATCGTTTAGGGCGTGGACTACCAGGGTATCTAATCCTGTTTGCTCCCCACGCTTTCGTGCCTCAGTGTCAGTGTTGGCCCAGGATGCCGCCTTCGCCACGGATGTTCCTTCTGATCTCTACGCATTTCACTGCTACACCAGAAATTCCGCATCCCTCTACCACACTCTAGTGATCCAGTATCCACTGCAATTCCCAGGTTGAGCCCAGGGCTTTCACAGCAGACTTAAACCACCACCTACGCACGCTTTACGCCCAGTAATTCCGAGTAACGCTTGCACCCTTCGTATTACCGCGGCTGCTGGCACGAAGTTAGCCGGTGCTTATTCTTTGGGTACCGTCATCCCCACCGGTTATTAACCGATAGGATTTCTTTCCCAACAAAAGGGCTTTACAACCCGAAGGCCTTCTTCACCCACGCGGTATGGCTGGATCAGGCTTGCGCCCATTGTCCAATATTCCCCACTGCTGCCTCCCGTAGGAGTCTGGACCGTGTCTCAGTTCCAGTGTGGCTGATCATCCTCTCAGACCAGCTACCGATCGTCGCCTTGGTGGGCCATTACCCCGCCAACTAGCTAATCGGACATCGGCTCATCTAATCGCGTGAGGCCTTGCGGTCCCCCACTTTCACCCGTAGGTCGTATGCGGTATTAGCGTAAGTTTCCCTACGTTATCCCCCACGAAAAGGTAGATTCCGATGTATTCCTCACCCGTCCGCCACTCGCCACCCAGAGAGCAAGCTCTCCTGTGCTGCCGTTCGACTTGCATGTGTTAGGCCTACCGCCAGCGTTCACTCTGAGCCAGGATCAAACTCTTCACTTAAAACTACTTAGCCCGAAGGCCAATGCTTTGAATGCAGATCGTCTGATCACAAGCTTTACGTATCGCTTGCATTTCTACAATTGACAAGATGCTCATGAATCGAACGTCTGCAAGATGGACAGCTAGTCCTTCCTGCAGGCGCCCACACAAGTCACCTGCGCACACTGTCAAAGAGCTTCGAAGTCGGCCTCAGCGCCTTCCTTCGTAACCCCAGCGTTTCCGCCGAGGTGAGCCGCCTATTATGGCGGGTTTTTCTGTTTCGTCAACACCTTTTTTCGAAGTTGTTGGCGATCCGCTTCCCTTTCTGTGGCGCCTTGCCGGTCTGGCAAGGCCCCGTGCGTCGGGGGAGGGAAAGTATGGCCGGTTCTGTCAGCTTTTGGAAGGGGTGCAGCCGGAAATTTTCACCTGCCACTCACCGGCATTGCGGCAGGTCGCGGCGGCAGGGCTCAGCCCGTCACCAGCCGCACCCGGGCGAAGTTGCGCTTGCCTACCTGCAGCACGCCTTCAAAGCCCGGCGACAGCTGCAGGCCCGCGTCTTCGACGATCTCGCCTTCGACCTTGACCGCGCGCTCCTTGAGCTTGCGGTTGGCTTCCGAGTTGCTCGGCGTGATGCCCGCGGCAGTAAGCAATGCGGCAATGCGGATGCCTTCGGCCGGGACCACCACATCCTTGAGTTCCAGCTGCGAGGTGTCGCCCTGTCCGGTGACGACCGCATGCCAGCCCGCGATGGCCTTCTCGGCTTCGCCGGCATCGTGGAAGCGGATGGCCAGCTCGCGTGCCAGGCGCAGCTTCACGTCGCGCGGATTCAGCTCGCCGCCGGCAACGGAGGCCTTGAGCGCGGCCGCCTCCGCGACGCCGATCTCGAAGCTCAACAGCTCGATCCAGCGCCACATCAGCTCATCGCCGATCTTCATGGTCTTGGTGACGATGTCGATGGCCGGCTCGCTGACACCAATGTAGTTGCCCAGCGACTTGGACATCTTGTTGACGCCATCCAGGCCTTCCAGCAGCGGCATGGTCAGCACGATCTGCGGCGCCTGACCATGGTGCTCCTGCAGGCCGCGCCCCATCAGCAGATTGAACTTCTGGTCGGTACCGCCAAGCTCGACGTCGGCCTGCAGTGCCACGGAGTCGTAGCCCTGCACCAGCGGATAGAGGAATTCGTGCAGGGCGATCGACTGCTGGGCGGCATAGCGCTTGGCGAAATCGTCGCGCTCGAGCATGCGGGCGACGGTGTGCTGGCCGGCCAGGCGGATCATGTCGGCCGCCGCCATCGCGCCGAACCATTCGGAATTGAAGCGGACCTCGGTCTTCTCCCGATCCAGCACCTTGAACACCTGATCCTCGTAGGTGCGGGCGTTGGCCAGCACGTCCTCGCGGGTCAGCGGCTTGCGGGTGACGTTCTTGCCGGACGGGTCGCCGATCATCCCGGTGAAGTCGCCGATCAGGAAGATCACCTGATGTCCCAAATCCTGGAACTGGCGCATCTTGTTCAACAGCACCGTGTGCCCCAGGTGCAGGTCCGGCGCAGTGGGGTCGAACCCGGCCTTCACGCGCAGGGGACGGCCCAGCTTCAGGCGGGCCTCCAGGTCTTCGGGCTTGAGGATTTCGTCGGCACCACGGCCGATCAGGGCGAGAGCTTCTGCGGAGGACACGGGATAGCGGTTCCGGTAGGGGCGGCCAGGTGAAGGCCAAGTCAGTGACGTGAAGTTACCGTTAAAAGAAGGTAAACAGTGATACCAATCAAAAAAGCTATTTGACTCAATGGTTTGACGCGAAGTCTTCGCGTGTCTATGGTACGCCGATTGGGGCTTTGCCTTGGCCCCGGGGTGCAACCTTGATGCAAACTCATGGGGGCGGCAACAGCCGCAAGCAACTGTTCCGGGAGCGCCTTGGCGTGCTCCGCGATACCGCCGTGAAGCGTCACCTGCCCGAAGGGCGATGGACGCGCCGCCACTGGATCCATGCCAGCCTGTTCACCACCATCGGCGTGCTGATGGCGACCATCGTGCCGGGCTTCTCCAGCGCGATCCAGGCGCCGGTGTCCGAGCCACGCAGCACCCTGCTGCTGGATCTGCCCGAACTGTCCGCCGCGCGCCAGGCCGGCATCGCCGGCGACAGCTGGCAGGTGGTGCGGGTGAAGCCGGGCCAGACGATGGGCGGGATCTTCGAGGAGCTGGGCATTCCGGCCGCCACCCTGCACCGCATCCTGGAGAACGCCGATGCCAAGAAGGCGCTGACGCGGCTGAAGCCCGGCACCGAGATCGCCTTCGACCTGCCGGTAACCGGCGGCCTGCGCACCCTGCGCTACGACCGCGACCCCAGTCATCGCGTCGAACTGGTGGTCGGCGCCGGCAAGATCACCGAGCGCGTGATCGCGCGCGAGACCACCACCCGTACCGTGGTGCTGAGCGGCAAGGTGGGGCGTTCGCTCAACCGCTCGGCACGCAAGGCCGGCCTGACGTCCGCCAACATCAACTCGATGACGGACGAGATCTTCAAGTACGACATCGACTTCAACTCCGACCTGGGGCCGGAAGACCGGTTCAGCGTGGTGGTCGAACAGACCTGGCGCGAGGGCGAGCTGATCAGCACCGGCCCGGTGCAGGCCGCCACGTTCACCGTCGACGGCAAGCTGCATTCGGGTTTCCGCTTCACCCGCCCGGGCGGCAAGCCGGAGTACTTCACCGCCGCCGGCCGGCCGCTGAAGAAGAACTTCATCCGCATGCCGATCGCCTACGCGCGGATGAGCTCCAAGTTCGGCGCGCGCCGCCACCCGGTGCTGGGCACGATGCGCATGCACAAGGGCGTGGATTACGCCGCATCGACGGGTACGCCGATCATGGCCGCCGGCGATGGCCGCGTGCAGTTCGCGGGCTGGCAGGGCGGTTACGGCCGCACCGTGATCATCGACCACGGCCGTGGCCACACCACCCTCTACGCGCACATGTCGCGCATGGGCAACATCAGGCAGGGCCAGCGCGTGGCGCAGGGCACGGTGATCGGCTACGTCGGCACCACCGGCCTGTCGACCGGCCCGCACCTGCACTACGAATTCCGCATCAACGGCGTGCACCGCAACCCGCTGTCGGTGACGATGCCGCCGCCGGAGCCGCTGTCCGGCGCACAGCTGGCGGCGTACCGCACCTATACGGCGAATGCGCTGGCGCGCATCCGCACGGTGGAAGACATCATCTATGCCGATGTCGGCCCGGCCGACGACGCCAAGCCGACCACCGTCGCCGCGGCCAAGCCCGCTGCCGGCAAGAAGGGCGGCAAGGGCTGACCTCCGTCATGCATGGCGGGAAGCGTAGAAAGGCGGGACACTGTCCCGCCTTTTTCTTTGCCTGACGATCCCGCATGACCGACGCTGCCGATGCGACCGCTTCCGAGCTTTATCTGGGCCTGATGTCCGGCACCAGCGCCGACGGCATCGATGCCGCGCTGGTGCGCTTCGAAGGCGAAGGCCGCGCCCTGCGCTGCAAGCTGGTGCATGGCCGCACCTTCGGTTGGGACGCGGAACTGCGCGCGCACCTGGTGGCCCTTGGCCAGGGTGCGGACACGGTGTCGCTGGATGCGCTGGGCACGCTGGACGGGCGCATCGCCTTGGCCTTCGCCGAGGCGGCGCTGTCGCTGTTGCAGGAAGCCGGCGTGCCGCGCGGACGCGTCCGTGCGATCGGCTCGCACGGGCAGACGGTCCGGCATCGTCCACACGCCGATCCCCCGTTCACCTGGCAGCTCGGCGACGGCAACGTCATCGCCGAGCGCTGCGGGATCGCCACCGTGGCCGACTTCCGCCGCCGCGACGTCGCCGCAGGCGGCCAGGGTGCGCCGCTGATGCCGGCCTTCCATGCCGCGCTGCTCGGATCGCCGAACGAGGATCGCGCGGCGCTCAACCTGGGCGGCATCGCCAATTTCACCCTGCTGCCGGTTGCCGGGAATGTCCGCGGCTTCGACACCGGACCGGCCAACGCGCTGATGGATGCCTGGTGCGAACGACACACCGGACACGCCTACGATGCCGGTGGCGCCTTCGCTGCCAGCGGACAGGTGAACCCGACGCTGCTCGCCCGCCTGCTGGCCGACCCCTGGTTCGCGCTGCCGCCGCCGAAAAGCACGGGGCGCGAACACTTCCACCTGGACTGGCTGCGGGCACGCATGGAGGACGCCGCCCTCGCGCCGGCCGACGTGCAGGCCACGCTGCTGGAGCTCACCGCGCGCACCGTCGCCGACGCCCTGCAGATGACCCAGCCCGACACGCGCCGCGTGCTGGCCTGTGGCGGCGGCGTGCGCAACCCGGTGCTGATGGCGCGCCTGGCGGCCTACCTGCCGCAGGCGGTGGTGGAGTCCACCGCCGCGCACGGCCTGGACCCGGACTACATGGAGGCGATGGGCTTCGCCTGGCTGGCGCGGGAAACGCTGGCCGGACGTCCGGGCAATCTGCCCGCCGTCACCGGCGCGTCGGGGCGGCGGGTGCTGGGCACGGTGTATCCGGCCTAGAAGCCCTTGCCCGGCGGGACGTCCCTCAGGGCGCTGATGGCCTGGGCCAGTGCATTGACCTCGCGATCGTCGAAGCCGCCGCGGACTTCCGCTTCGCACACGAACAGGCCCTGCTCGAGCAGGTTGAAGATGGTGTCGTGGATCGGCCAGCCGCGTGCCTGCGAGACCCGGCGAATGCGCTCGGCGAGGATCGGGTCCACATCCTTCAGCACGATATCGGTCATCCCACACTCCCCCCGTCTGCCCTGCGGGAAACTGTAGCGCAGTCGCTCAGGCGCGCGTATCGGTGGACGCAGGCGCGTCGACGCCCGTCGCGGCCTCGTGCCCGCTGCCGAACCGGATGCGCGGCGCCAGCCAGAAGAACAGGCCCACCGCCGGCACCGCGACCAGCGCGGTGATCCAGAAATACACGCCATACCCGGTCTGTTCCACGATGCCGCCCGACACCGCCCCCAGCAACTTGCCGGGCAGCATCACCAGCGACGAGAACAGCGCGTACTGGGTGGCCGTGAACCGCTGGTTGACCAGCGCCGACAGGAACGCCACCAGCGTCGTGCCCTGGAAACCCTGGGCGAGGTTCTCGCCGGAAATCACCAGCGTCAGTTTCCACACACCGCCGTCGGCGCCGATCAACCACACGTACAGCAGGTTGCTGATCGCGCCCAACACGATGCCCGCCAGCAGCGGCCACTTCACGCCCCAGCGCGCGATCGCGATGCCGGCGATGAACACGCCCACCAGGCCGACCCAGACGCCCCATATCTTCGATACCGCGCCGATCTCGGTCTTGGTGAATCCCTGGCTGAGGTAGAACGGCGCCATGATGCCGCCGCCCAGCGACTGGTCGGAGATCTTGGCGAGCAGGATGAACGCCAGCAGCGCCAGCGCCAGCGCGCCGCCGAACCGGCGGAAGAAGTCGACGAAGGGTTCCACCACGCCTTCCTGCAGGCCGGCCCGCCAGGTGGTCATGCGTATCCGCACGATGTCGGGCTCGCGGGACAGCAGCACCGCCACCACCGGGATCAGCATGAAGGCGGCCATCGCCTGGTACACCATCGGCCACGACACCACGTCGGCCAGCATCAGCGCCAGCGCGCCGGTGATGATCAGCGCGATGCGGTAGCCCAGCGAATACGTGGCCAGCAGCGCGCCCTGCGATTCCTGCGGCGCGATCTCGATGCGGTAGGCGTCCACGGCGATGTCCAGCGTGGCGCCGGCGAAGGCGGTCAGCAGCGTGACCCAGATGAAGGGCGCCAGCACACCCGGCGTCAGGTGCGCCATCAACAGCAGCCCGGCGATCACGACCACCAGCGCCAGCAGCAGCCAGCCACGCCGTTGCCCCAGTCGCCCCAGCAGCGGCAGCCGCCAGCGGTCCACCACCGGCGCCCACAGGAACTTGAGCGTGTAGGTCAGGCCGGCACTGGCGATGAGGGTGATGTTCTTCAGTTCCAGCCCGTTCTCGGTCAGCCAGTACGCCAGCGTGCCGGCCACCAGCAGGAACGGCATGCCGGAGGCGAAGCCGAAGAAGAACATCGTCCACGCCGAGGGCTGCGCGAACGCGCGCCATACCGAGGGTTTGCCCGGGGCTGCGCTGGCGGACGTCGTCATCAGGTGTAGTCCACCGTGAAGGGGGCGTGGTCGGAGAAGCGCTGCTCACGGTAGATCGAGCAGGCCTTGAGGCGGTCGCGCAGCGACGGCGTGACGAACTGGTAGTCGATCCGCCACCCCACGTTGTTGGCGCGCGCGGCGCCGCGGTTGCTCCACCACGTATAGTCCTGGCCTTCCGGATGCAGCGCGCGATAGGCGTCGACCCAACCGCCGTCGTCCACGCACATGCCGTTCAACCAGTCGCGCTCGGGCGGCAGGCAGCCTGAATTCTTCTGGTTGCTGGTCCAGTTCTTGATGTCCAGCCGGCTGCGCACGATGTTCCAGTCGCCGCACAGCACATAGTGGCGGCCGCTGCGACGCCACTCGTCCAGCACAGGCGCCAGCCAGTCCATGACCTTGAACTTGAAGCCCTGGCGCTCGTCGCCGGACGAACCGGACGGGATGTAGAACGACACCACGCTCAGGTCGCCGAAGCGCGCCTCGATGTAGCGGCCTTCCTCGTCGAACTCCGGCCAGCCCAGCGCGGTGCGCACCTCGTCCGGCTCGCGCCGGGCGTAGATCGCCACGCCGCTGTAGCCCTTCTTGGTGGTGGCGTCGCGGAACCAGGCCTTGTAGCCGGCGGGCAGGAATTCGGGGCCGGCCAGCTGGTGTTCCTGCGCCTTGGTCTCCTGCACGCACAGCACGTCGGCGTCCTGCGCGGTGAACCAGTCGAAGAAGCCCTTGGTGGCCGCCGAACGCAGGCCGTTGGCGTTGAAGCTGATGATGCGCATGTGGCGGGGAATGGAGAATGGAGAATGGGGAGAGCGTACCGCAGTGGGACCGAAGGGCGCTCGACCGGCTATGCTTTTGCCCACTCCCCGTTCCCCATTCCCGATTCCCGCCTCATGTCCGACCACCATGCCCGCTTCCTCCAGCTCGCACTGCATGCGCAGGCCCTGCGCTTCGGCCAGTTCACGCTGAAATCGGGGCGGCAGAGTCCGTATTTCTTCAACGCCGGGCGTTTCGACAGCGGCGCGCGGCTGGCCGGATTGGCCGCCTGCTATGCCGACGCGGTGGACGCCGCCGGGCTGCAGTTCGACCTGCTGTTCGGTCCGGCCTACAAGGGCATCCCGCTGGCGACCGCGCTGGCCTGCGAATTCGCCCGTCGCGGCCGCGACCTGCCGGTGGCGTTCAACCGCAAGGAAGCCAAGGACCACGGCGAGGGCGGCCTGCTGATCGGCGCGCCGCTGGAAGACCGCCGCGTGTTGATCGTCGATGACGTGATCACCGCCGGCACCGCCATCCGCGAAGCGCTGGGCCTGATCCGCGCCGGTGGCGGCACGCCGGCCGGGATCGTGGTGGCGCTCGACCGGCAGGAAGTGCTGGGCGAACCGGGCACGAGCGGCGCGCGCCGCTCGGCCGCGCAGTCGGTCGCCGACGAGACCGGCGTGCCGGTGGTGGCCGTGGCCAACCTGCACGACCTGCTTGCATTTGCCGGCGAAAGCGCCGACCTTGTCCATCATCGCGACGACCTGCTGGCCTATCGGGCCCGCTACGGCAGCGCGACCCAGGACTGACCGCAGTTGGGGACTGCCATGACCGTCCGTACTTCCTACATGCTGGCCGCCCTGCTCGTGGCCGCGCCGCTGGCGCATGCCCAGGGCAACAAGGGTGCCGCACCGGCCAACAAGAAACTCTTCTGCTGGGAAGAGAAGGGCCAGCGCGTCTGCAGCGATGCGCTGCCGGCCGATGCCGTCAACGTCGCCCGCGACGAGATCAGCGCCGCCAGCGGCCTGCGCACCGGCGGGGTGGAGCGCGCCCTGACCGACGAAGAGCGCGCGCAGGCTGCCATCGCGGCCCAGCAGCAGCTGATCGACGCCGCCGCCGCCGACATGCGCCGCCGCACCGACGCCGCGATGCTGCTCTCGTACCGCAGCGAAGAAGAACTGAGCCGCGTCTTCAACGAACGCACGGCCATCGTCGACAACAACGTCCGCACCGCCAGCTACAACGCCATCAGCCTGCGTGACGGCCTGATCACCCTGCTGCAGACGGCCGGCGACCGCGAACTGGCGGGCCAGCCGGTGCCGAAGGAGATGGCCGCCTCCATCCAGCAGCGCCACGCGGAACTGGTGCGCACGCGCCGGCTGCAGCAGAGTTTCGAGAAGCAGCGCGCGGAGCTGGACGTGGAGATCGCCGACATCATGCAGCGCTTCCGCGCCATGCGGGGCGTGACGCCCGAGCAGGCGGAAGACGCCGCCCTGAAGTCCGCGCCGACAACCCCCGCGCCCGCGCCCGCCCGCAGGTAGGCCACCCGCGCCGGACGTGAGCCTCGCCAGACACGACAACGCCGGGCATTGCCCGGCGTTGTCGTATCGGCCTGACGCCCGCGGGCGGTCAGAACGTCATCTTCAACTCCGGCGCCAGCGCCTGCAGCCGCGTGCGGAACTCGGTCTTGATCCGCTCCAGCGCCGCCTTGTCGTCGGCCTCGAAGCGCAGCACCAGGATCGGCGTGGTGTTGGACGCACGCACCAGACCCCAGCCGTCATCCCAGTCCGCACGCAGGCCGTCGATCGTGGACAGGCGTGCACCCTCGAATTCGGCGCCCTCGACGAAGCGCTCGACGATGGCGTGCGGCGTGCCGTCCACCACGTCCACCTTGATCTCCGGCGTGGACACGCCGTCCGGCAGTTCGGCCAGCACCTCGGAGGGCGTCTCGCTGCGGTTGGCCAGGATCTCCAGCAGGCGCGCGGCGGCGTACAGGCCGTCGTCGAATCCGTACCAGCGCTCCTGGAAGAAGAAGTGCCCGCTCATCTCGCCGGCCAGTTCGGCGCCGGTTTCGCGCATCTTGGCCTTGATCAGCGAGTGCCCGGTCTTCCACATCATCGGCGTGCCGCCATGGCGCAGCACCCAGCCCTGCATCTTGCCGGTGCATTTCACGTCGTAGATGATCAGCGCGCCCGGGTTGCGCTCCAGCACGTCGGCGGCGAACAGCATCAGCAGGCGGTCGGGGAAGATGATGGCGCCTTCCTTGGTCACCACGCCCAGGCGGTCGCCGTCGCCGTCGAAGGCCAGGCCGATGTCGGCGTCGAAGCGCTTCACCGTCTGGATCAGGTCTTCCAGGTTGTGCGGCTCGCTGGGGTCCGGATGGTGGTTCGGGAACGTGCCGTCCACTTCGCAGTACAGCGGGATCACGTCGGCACCGATCGCCTCCAGCAGCTGCGGGGCGATGTCGCCGGCCACGCCGTTGCCGGCATCCACCACGATCTTCAGCGGACGCTCCAGCTGCACGTCGTCGGCGATGCGCTGGATGTAGTCGGCGGCGATGTCGCGCTGCTGCAGGTCGCCCGGCACGCCCGCCACGTACAGGCGGTTGTCGCGGATGCGCTCGTACAGGTCGGTGATGGCATCGCCCGACAGGGTCTGCCCGCCCACCACGATCTTGAAGCCGTTGTAGTCCGGCGGATTGTGGCTGCCGGTCACCGCCACGCAGCTGCCGGCGCGCAGGTGGTAGGCGCCGAAGTAGGCCACCGGCGTGGGCGCCAGGCCGATGTCGATGACATTGCGGCCGGCCTTGCGCAGGCCTTCGATCAGGCCGCCGGCCAGGTCCGGGCCGGACAGGCGGCCATCGCGACCGACGACGATGTCGGCCAGGTCCTCGTCGCGCATCACCGAGCCGATGGCCAGGCCGATCAGTTCGGCAACCTCGATGCTCAGCGACTTACCGACGATGCCGCGGATGTCGTAGGCGCGGAAGATGCCGGGATCCACCTCGACCGTTTTGCCTTCGGACGGCCGGTAGGCGTCGCTGCCGTCGCCCTCGTCGGCCATCGGCGCACGCGCGCCGGCGGCGGGCGGCGGATCGCGCAGCAGCGCTTCGCCGAGGGTCGGTTCATCCATGTCGCTCATCTCTGCTCCCTTGTTTCCAAAACGTCCCATCCGCAGGCCGCCGCGCGCGGCCAGCACGGCCGCGATCGCCAGCGCCGCCAGCACTACCGCCACCACCAGCGCGGGGATCGCGCCCAAGCCGAGCGGACCCGACTCGCTGTCCGGCGCGGCGGTCGCCACGCGCAGGCCGGTCTTGCCCACCGCGTGGGCCATGCGTTCGGCGCCGTCTTCCAGCCGGGTATTGCCGCGCTGCTGGATCGAATAGCCGCCCTGGCGCAGCGCCAGGTAGCCGCCGGCGGGCATCGCCACGCCATCGAATCCTTCGGTCAGCCGGGCCAGCGGCACGCTGGCGTACAGCACGCCCTGCGGCACGGCGGCCGCCATGCCGAACACGGTCCGGTCGCCCTCCTTCACCACGCGGGCGGCCACGGCCTCGCCCTGCATGCCGGCTTCCAGCAAGGCCAGCCGGCTGTAGCCGAAGGTCGCGGCGTCGTCGTACGCCGCGGTCAACGTGCCGTCGAGGATCTCGACTTGCCCGACGCCGGCCCAGCCGTCGCGGACGGCCGCTACCGCGGCGGGAATGTCGTTCGCCGCCAGCGCCGCCTTGACCGGCGCCGAGGCCAGGCGCTGCTCCAGCTGCCGGACCTGGGCCGCATGGCTGGCCTGCACGGCCTGCACCGCCTGGTCGCGGGCGCGTTCGACGTCTTCCAGCAGGCCGGCATCGCGCCACTGGCGGACACCGCTCCAGGCCAGCAGGCCCGCCAGCAGGCCCAGCAGCACCGCCAGTTTCGGCAACGCGCCACGCAGGTCGCCCACGGGAATCCGCATGCGGTTCTCGCTCGTCGTGTTCATCGGTTTGTCCCCTGTCACCGCACGCCGGTGTGGCCGAAGCCACCCGTCCCCCGTGCGCTGTCGGCGAAAGTATCCACCACTTGCAGGCTCACGCGCACGACCGGCAGCACCATGACCTGGGCGATGCGGTCGCCGGGCTGGATGGTGAAGGTCTCGTGGCCCCGGTTCCACACGCTGATCAGCAGCGGCCCCTGGTAGTCGGCATCGATCAGGCCGGTGCCGTTGCCCAGCACGATGCCGTGGCGGTGGCCCAGCCCCGAGCGCGGCAGCACCACCGCGCACAGCTGCGGGTCGCCCAGGTGCAGGGCGATGCCGCTGGGCACCAGCGCCGCGTCGCCCGGTTCCAGCACCAGCGGGGCGTCCAGCGCCGCGCGCAGGTCCATGCCGGCGCTGGCCTCGGTGGCGTAGGCCGGCAACGGCCATTCGTCGCCGAAGCGGGGATCCAGCAGCTTCACTTCCACCGCGCGCTCTGCGCTCATGCGTTCAGTCGCTCCACGATCAGGTCCATCAGGTCGTCGGCAAGCCGCGTCTTCGCTGCGGAGGCGAAACTGCGCTCGCCGTCCTTCCAGTAGGCCGTCATCGCGTTCTGGTCGCTCTCGAAGCCGCCGTCCGCGATCCCCACCCGGTTGGCCACGATCATGTCCAGCCGCTTGGCGTCCAGCTTCTTGCGGGCGTACTCGGCCACGTTGTTGGTCTCGGCGGCGAAGCCGACCACCAGCTTCAGCGCCTGCGTCTGCGCGGCCACCTCGGCCAGGATGTCGGGGGTGCGCACCAGGTCCAGCGCCAGCGATTCGCTGGACTTCTTGATCTTGTTAGCGACCGGCTCGCGCGGCGTGTAATCGGCCACGGCGGCGGCACCGATGTAGAGGTCGGCCGGCAGTGCGGCGAACACGGCAGCGCGCATCTGCGCCGCCGACCGCACGTCCACGCGGGTCACGCCCGCCGGGGTGGGCAGGTGCACGGGACCGGCCACCAGGGTGACGCTGGCGCCGCGCCGGGCGGCACTGGCGGCGACCGCGAAGCCCATCTTGCCGCTGCTGCGGTTGCCCAGGTAGCGCACCGGATCCAGGTCTTCGTAGGTCGGGCCGGCGCTGACCACCACCTTCAACCCGGCCAGGTCCTGCGGTACCGAAGATGCGGTCGCCGGCCTGCCCGTCAGCGCGGCGACGATCTCCGCCGGTTCGGCCAGGCGGCCCGGGCCGGATTCGCCCTCGGCCAGCGGTCCGTCGTTCGGGCCGACCACCTGCACGTCGCGGCCACGCAACGTGGCCACGTTGGCCTGGGTGGCCGGGTGCTGCCACATGCGGTGGTTCATCGCCGGCGCGACGGTGATCGGCGCGGTGGTCGCCAGACACAGGGTGGTCACCAGATCGTCGGCCAGGCCATGCGCCAGCCGCGCGATCAGGTCGGCGGTCGCCGGCGCCACGATGACGCGGTCGGCCCAGCGCGCCAGTTCGATATGGCCCATCGCCTGCTCGGCGGCGCTGTCCCACAAGGTGGTGCGCGTGGGCTGTCCCGACAGGGCCTGGAAGCTCAACGGGGTGACGAACTGCTGCGCGCCCGCGGTCATGGCCACCTGCACCTCGGCCCCCGCCTCGCGCAGCCGGCGCACCAGTTCCAGCGCCTTGTAGGCGGCAACCCCGCCTCCCACGCACAGCAGCAGGCGTTGCCCCGCCAGACCCTGCGTCTTGTCCGATCCACTCACGTCGGGCCATTCCTACGTCGATACAGGCGATTAGCTTACCCGAACGCCCCCCGGCGCCCGATGCCGTCCGGCTCACGCTTTGCGCACGCTGTGCCCATGCACATACGCGACTGGCCCCAGGACGAACGCCCCCGTGAAAAGCTGCTGGCCCGCGGCCCGGCGAGCCTCAGCGACGCCGAGCTGCTGGCCCTTTTCCTCGGCTCCGGCCTGCGCGGGCGCGACGCCGTCGCCACCGCCCGCGAGCTGCTCGCCCACCACGGCCCGCTGCGCGCCCTGCTCGAGCGCCCGCCGGCCGAACTGACCGCGCTGCCCGGGCTGGGCCCTGCCCGGGCCTGCGTGCTGGCCGCGGCGCTGGAACTGGGCACCCGCCTGCTGCACGCGTCGCTCGCGCGGGGCGATGCCATCGGCGATCCGGACGCGGCGGGCCGCTACTTCGCCCAACGCCTGCGCGGCCGGCCGCACGAGGTCTTCGCCGCACTGTTCCTTGACACCCGGCACCGCGTGCTGGCGTTCGAGGAACTGTTCCAGGGCTCGGTGGACAGCGCCGAGGTCCACCCCCGCGAGGTGGCGCGGCGCGCCCTGGCGATGAACGCCACGGCGCTGATCGTGGGCCACAACCATCCGTCGGGCTGCGCGGAGCCCTCGGCCGCCGACCGCGCGGTGACCCAGCGGCTGAAGCAGGCGCTGGCGCTGGTGGACGTGCGCCTGCTGGACCATTTCGTCATCGGCGACGGGCCGCCGCAATCGATGGCGGCGCGCGGCTGGGTCTGAGCCCTCATCCGCGAGGCCGGGCTGAACCGCGCCGATCCCACGCAGGGACCGGGAAAACCTAGAATAGGCGGTTCCCACGCAACACGACGGTCTTCCGTGAAAGCTTCCCTCCGCGCCTTGATCGCCCAGGGCATCGACGCCCTGCGCTCCGTCGGCACGCTGCCGGCCGACACCGCCACGCCGGATTTCGTGGTCGAGCGCCCCAAGACCCGCGAACACGGCGACTTCGCCACCAATGCCGCCATGCTGCTGGCCAAGGCCGCGCGCAGCAATCCGCGCGCCATCGCCACCGCGCTGGTCGCCGCCCTGCCCGCCAGCGACGACGTGGCCAAGGTCGAGATCGCCGGTCCCGGCTTCATCAACTTCCACTTCAGCCCCGGCGCCTACCAGCGCGAAGTGACCACCGCCCTCGCACAGGGCGCCGCGTACGGCCGCAACGACAGCGGCGCTGGCCGCACCGTGGGCGTGGAATACGTCTCGGCCAACCCGACCGGCCCGCTGCACGTCGGCCACGGCCGCGCCGGCGTGATCGGCGATTGCATCGCGCGTGTGCTGGCCGCCAACGGCTGGGACGCCAAGCGCGAGTTCTACTACAACGACGCCGGCGTGCAGATCGACAACCTCGCCAGGTCCACCCAGGCGCGTGCGCTCGGCCTGACCCCGGACAGCGAAGGCTGGCCCGAAGACGGCTACCGCGGCGACTACATCGCCGACGTGGCGCAGGCCTACCTCAACGGCGACTCGGTCGAGGTCGAAGGCCACGTGGTCACCGGCGAGAAGGATCCACACAATCTGGATGCGGTCCGCCGCTTCGCCGTGGCCTACCTGCGCCGCGAACAGAACCTGGACCTGGCCGCGTTCGGCGTGTCGTTCGACCGCTACTTCCTGGAAAGCTCGCTGTACGCCGACCAGAAGGTCGAAGAAACCGTGCGCAAGCTGGTCGCCTCGGGCCACACCTACGAGGAAGGCGGCGCGCTGTGGCTGAGGTCGACCGACTTCGGCGACGACAAGGACCGGGTGATGCGCAAGTCCGACGGCAGCTACACCTACTTCGTGCCGGACGTGGCCTACCACCTCAGCAAGTGGCAGCGCGGCTACCAGCGCGCCATCACTGAGCTGGGCGCCGACCACCACGGCTCGCTGGCCCGCGTGCGGGCCGGCCTGCAGGCCTTGGGCGAAGGCATTCCGCCGGGCTATCCGGAATACGTGCTGCACCAGATGGTCACGGTGATGCGCGGCGGCGAGGAAGTGAAACTGTCCAAGCGCGCCGGCAGCTACCTGACGCTGCGCGACCTGATCGAAGAAGCCGGCGCCGACGCCACGCGCTGGTTCCTGATCGCGCGCAAGCCGGATTCGCAACTGACCTTCGACATCGACCTGGCGCGTGAGCAGAGCAAGGACAACCCGGTGTTCTACGTGCAGTACGCGCATGCGCGCGTCTGCAGCCTGCTGCGTCGCGTGGAAGAAAAGGGCCTGGCGGCCTACGACCAGGCCGCGGGCATCGCCGCGTTGCCGGCGCTCACCGACGAAAGCTCGCTGGCATTGATGGTGGAACTGTCGCGTTATCCGGAAGTGGTCGAAGCCGCCGGCATCTCGCTGGAGCCGCACGCCATCGCGCAATACCTGCGCGAACTGGCCTATGCTTTCCAGGCGTGGTACGACGGCGAACCGATCCTCGTCGACGATGCCGCCGAGCGCAACGCGCGCCTGGCGCTGGCACTGGCCGTGCGCCAGGCGCTGGCGAACGGACTGGACCTGTTGGGCGTCAGCGCGCCCGAAAAGATGTGAGCGGAGAGCAGTAGATGGCAGCAAGGCGCGGCAAGAACCAGGCCACCCGTAATTCCGGTCATGCGACCCCGGCATGGGTGTGGCTGATCCTCGGCCTGCTGATCGGATTGGCGGTGTATTTCATCGTGCCCGGCTTCGGCAAGAAGGACGGCGACGGCTTCTTCCGTCCGCAACCCAACCCGGATGCGCAACCGGCCCCGATCGACAGCGCCGATGTCGAGTCGGTCGTGCCCGATGCGCCTGCCGGTGACGCGCCCGCCACCGCCGCGACGACCGACGAATCCGCCGCGAAGGAAACCCAGTACGACTTCTACACCCTGCTGCCCGGCAAGGAAGTGCAGATGTCCGACGCGGAACTGGCCGCCAGCGCGCGCGAGGAAGACGCCCGCAAGGCGCGTGCCGCCCTGAACGGCCAGGCGACCACGCCCGTCGCCACGACATCGACCGAACCCGCATCGGCCCAGCCGACGCCGATCGACGAAACCGCCGCCGCACGCGCGACCGAAACACCGCGCGCGGCCGAGACGACCACGCCCCCCCGGCCGGCCACCACCGTCGCCAGCGCCGACACCGGTGCGCGCTACATCCTGCAGGCCGGCGCCTTCGGTGCATCCGGCGATGCCGAGGCCACCAAGGCCAAGATCGCCATGCTCGGCCTCAGCGCCCGCGTGGAATCGGCGCAGATCAACGGCAAGACCGTCTATCGCGTGCGCATGGGGCCGTACGGCACCGCAAGCGAACTGGCCGAAGCCAAGCAGAAGCTCGCCAGCGGCGGACTGCCGGCGATGGCGGTGAAGGCACAGTGAGTCCGGCGCGGCCGACGCTGCAGCGCCTGGTGATGGCCACCGCCGTCGCCATGGTCGCGTTGCTGGCGGCGTCTTGGCTGGTCGGGCGCGTGTTGCCGGCCGGCTGGCAGGACCTGGTGCAGACGCGCTGGGGTTACCTGGCCCCGATCAGCTACGTCGTGACCGCGCTCTGCATGGGCCTGGGGGGCGCGCTGGCCGGGTACCGCTTCCTGGTCGTGGCCGTCGGCCTGACCCTGGCGATGTGGATCGCCACGCTGTCGGTGCTGGCGGGCGTCGCCGGCGCGGCCTCGGACGTCGCCTATCCGCTCGCCTTCCTGTTGCGCACCAACGTGCTGAGCGCCGTGCTGTCGTTGCTCGCCGCCGCACTCGGCGCGTGGCTGGGCGCCCTGTGGTACCAGCGCCGCTTCGCGCGCCGCTGACCGCGACCCGCCTCCCTTCCCCCAAGGAATCCGCATGACCCGCACCGCCCTCATCACCGGCGCCACCTCCGGCTTCGGTGCCGCCGCCGTTCGCCGGTTTGCCGCCGCGGGCTGGCGCGTTGTCGCCACCGGCCGTCGCGCCGATCGCCTGCAGGCGCTGGTGGATGAGCTGGGCGCCGACAAGGTGCACGCCGCCGCCTTCGACATCCGCGACGAAGCGGCGATGGACGCCGCACTCGCCGCACTGCCGGCGGATTTCCGCGGCATCGACCTGCTGGTGAACAACGCCGGCCTCGCGCAGGGCACGCTGCCCGCGCAGCGCGCGCTGCTGTCGGACTGGCGCACGATGATCGACACCAACATCACCGCGCTGGTCACGCTGACGCATCGCCTGCTGCCGCTGCTGGTGGAACGCAAGGGCGCCATCATCAACATCAGCTCGGTCGCCGGCGTGTACCCGTATCCCGGCGGCAACGCCTACGGCGGCAGCAAGGCCTTCGTCAGCCAGTTCTCGCTGGGCCTGCGCAGCGACCTGCACGGCACCGGCGTGCGCGTGACCACCATCGAACCCGGCATGGCCGAAACCGAATTCACCCTGGTCCGCACGCATGGCGACCAGGCCGCGTCCGAGAAGCTGTACACCGGCGCCAACCCGATGACCGCCGACGACATCGCCGAATCCATCTTCTACGTCGCCACCCTGCCGCCGCACCTCAACATCAACCGGCTGGAGATCATGCCGGTGTCGCAGTCGTTCGCGGGCTTCCAGGTACATCGCGACGCCTAGACGGAGCGTCCGCGCCGGTCGCACGGCGATTTGTTCCCGCCGGATTGAACCGTTTCCGCTCAATCCGGCACCTTGATTCCCGATGGAAGGCGACAGGGGCAGGCACGTGCAGCGGGACACGGAACGGATACTGGACGAGTACCTCGCTGCGGCGGCCCGAACGGGCGACCGCGTCGCGTGGGAGCGTCTGGTCGCGCGCTGGCAGCCGCGCCTGCTGCGCCACGCGTGGCGGCTGACCGGTCATCCGGACCTCGCCCGCGACATGGTGCAGGAGGCGTGGGTCGAGATCGTGCGCGGCCTGCGCCGCCTGGACGATATCGCGGCCTTTCCGGCGTGGGCGTTCCGGATCGTCACCCGCCGCTGCGCCCGCGCGATCCGCGGACGACAGGTCGAGCGCGCCCATCTCGTCGAGGCCGAGCTCGAAACGGTGATGGCGGGCGAACAGGACGCGGCGGGCGAGCGCGCGTCGGAGCTGGCCGTCGTCAGGGCGGAGATGCAGGCCCTGCCGGCGCCCCAGCGTGCGGCGCTGTCGCTGTTCTACCTGGAAGACCTGAGCGTGGCGGAGATCGCCGTCGCGCTCGACGTGCCACCGGGAACGGTCAAGACCCGGCTGATGCATGCGCGGCGCAAGATCCGCGCGCGACTGGAAGGAATCTCCGATGGACAAGACTGACGACCTGATCAAGCAGACACTCTCGGCCGAGGATCGCGACCTGCTGGCGCGACACGGCGAACCGGGCTATTTCTCGCAGGCTTTCGGCCTGTTCCGCGGCTCGCTCGGCTGGGTGGTGTGGGTGGCCTACCTCTGCGGCATCGTCGCCTTCGCAGGCTTCGGCGTGTCGCTGTGGCAGAGCTGGCATGCCACCGACGCATTGACCGCCGTGCAATGGGGCGTGCTGGCCGTCGTGCTGTTCCAGTTCACGACGATCATGAAGTCGTTCCTGGGCAGCCACATGGAGGCCAACCGCATGCTGCGCGAACTCAAGCGCGTGGAGCTGCAGCTCGCCCTGCTGCGGGATGCCGGAAGCAAGAATCCGTGAGCGCGGAACCGAGAGCCCTGCGATGAGCCTGGAACTGCGTCCGTGCCGGCTCCTCTTGCGGCTGCTGACGACGTTGCTGCAGGTGATGCTGGCCTGCTGCAGCGGCACCGCGTGGTCTTGAACGGTGGCCACGCGCGAATGAGTCCGGCCGCCACGTGACGTGCGCCATGCGCACGTCACGTGGTTTCAGATAGCACGAGGTCGTGCGCGCGGCGCACGCTACGCCAGCGGTTCGTCCGAGAGGTAGGTGTAGCCGGTCAGGCCGGCTTCCAGGGCGTCGGCGAGCCCCTGCGATTCGTCGGCCGGCAAGCCGGCTTCCTCCACGCGCTGGCGATACACCGCGCGCAGGTCGTCCAGCTTGTAGCCCACGTAGTCGAGCATCACGTCGGTGGTGTCGCCGCGGCGCTGCTGGGTGAGCAGGTAACCGTTGGCGGCGTCGGCGCTGACTTCCACGGCGTCGGTGTCGCCGAACAGGTTGTGGATGTCGCCGAGGATTTCCTGGTACGCGCCGACCAGGAAGATGCCCAACCGGTAGCTTTCGCCCGGCTTCAGCGCATGCAGCGGCAGCGAGGAATCAAGCCCCTCGTTCTCGACGTAGGTCTTGACCATGCCATCCGAGTCGCAGGTCATGTCGGCGATGATGCCGCGGCGCGCCGGCGCTTCGTCCAGGCGGTCGATCGGGACGATCGGGAACACCTGGTCGATCGCCCAGACGTCGGGGATCGACTCGAACACACTGAAGTTGACGAAGTACTTGTCGACCAGGCGCTCGTTGAGTTCGTCCAGCAGGTCGCGGTGGCTGCGCTCGTCGCTGCTCAGGCGCGCACGCACGGCATGCGCGATGGCGTAGAACAGGTCGTCGATGCGCGCGCGGTGGACCAGGTCGATCTGGCCCAGCGCGTACAGCGACAGGCCTTCGCTGTGGTGGTGCTGCGCCTCGTGGAACAGCTCCACCGCCGGACGCGTATCGAGTTCGGCATGGATCTCGCGCAGATGGCGGATCACCGAGGGCTCGTCGTCGTGCGACGGCGGCACGCGGCCTTCCGGCGCCTGCTCGACTTCCGACACGTTGACCACCAGCACGGCATGGTGCGCGGTCATCGCACGACCACACTCGGTGACGATGCGCGGCGGCGTGAGGCCGTTCTGTTCGCAGGCCTCGGCCAGCGGCTGCACGATGTTGCTGGCGTACTGGCCGATGCCGTAGTTGATCGAGCAGTAGCTGCGCGAACGCGTGCCTTCGTAGTCGATGCCCAGGCCACCGCCGACGTCGACATGGCTGATGGTCGCGCCCAGCTTGGACAGTTCGACGAAGTAACGCGTCGCCTCGCGCATGCCGTTGGCGATGTCGCGTACGTTGGAAATCTGCGACCCCATGTGGAAATGCAGCAGGCCCAGCGTGTCCTGCAGGCCGGCGTCGCGCAGTTGCTTCCACAGGTCCAGCACCTGGCGCGGGGACAGGCCGAACTTGGCCTTGTCGCCGCCGCTGTTCTGCCACTTGCCGGCGCCCAGCGTGGCCAGGCGCATGCGCACGCCCAGGCCGGGCTTGACGCCCAGCGCGCGCGACTCTTCGATCACCAGCGCCAGTTCGGACGGCTTCTCGATGACGATGAAGGTCTGCAGCCCCAGCTTGCGACCGATCAGCGCCAGGCGGATGTATTCGCGGTCCTTGTAGCCGTTGCAGACGATCAGCCCGCCCGGGCGCGACAGCGCCAGCACGGCCATCAGCTCGGGCTTGCTGCCGGCTTCCAGGCCGAAGCCCTCGCCGGCGTGCGAGGCCAGCGTGCCGGCGACGCCGCGGTGCTGGTTGACCTTGATCGGGTACACCGCCGTGTAGCCGCCCTGGTACTCCCAGTCGGCCTGTGCCTGCGCGAACGCCGCCTGCAGCTTGCCCAGGCGGTCGCCGAGGATGTCGGGGAAGCGCACCAGCAGCGGCAACTGGGCGCCCTGCGCACGCGCGGCGTCGACCACTTCCGGCAGCGGGATCAGCGGCCCCTGCGCGCCCTTCGGCGACACCACGATGCGGCCGGCGGCGTCCACGTCGAAATACCCTTCGGCCCAGTGCGGGACGGAGTAGGTCTTGCGGGCGTGGTCGGTGGACCAGAGGGGGCTGGAAGTCATGGCGGTTCGCTGGGCTGGCGCGTGGCGACGCATTCGTCGATACCGCAGCGGAGGGTCCACGGCGGCGCGGACGCGCATTCTACAGGCTGCGGTCACATGGGTCCGTTACAATGCGCGCCCGCTAGACACCCCCTCCTCCGCTTGCGGGGGAGGGCCGGGGTGGGGGCAATCGAAGCACGTCGCGCCTGTCGATGCAGCATGCGTGAGGCCGGCGATCCGTTCTCCCCCCATCCCAACCTTCCCCCGCAGGCGGGGGAAGGGGCCGCTCCCTTCATCCGAGGAATCACCCCATGACCGCCAACGACACCTGGTTCATCGAACACTTCTCGCACACCGGCTCGGCCATCGGCTTCCGCACCACCGGGAAGCTGGACGAGGTGCAGTCGCCGTTCCAGAAGATCGAGATCTACGACAGCACCGACTGGGGCAAGCTGATGGTGATCGACGGCGCGATGATGCTGACCACGCGCGACAACTTCTTCTACCACGAGATGATCAGCCACCCGGTCCTGTTCACTCATGCCGCGCCGAAGCGCGTGGTGATCATCGGCGGCGGTGACTGCGGCACGCTGCGCGAGGTGCTCAAGCACCCGGGCGTGGAGAAGGCCACGCAGTGCGATATCGACGAGCAGGTCACGCGCATGGCGGAGAAGTACTTCCCCGAGCTGTGCGAGTCGAACAACGACCCACGCGCCGAACTGCTGTTCGACGACGGTGTGGCCTACATGGCCAACTGCGAACCCGGCAGCGTGGACGTGGTGATCGTCGACTCGACGGATCCGGTCGGTCCTGCGGAAGGCCTGTTCAACAAGGCGTTCTTCGAGAGCTGCTACCGCGCACTGAAGCCGGACGGCCTGCTGGTGCAGCAGTCCGAATCGCCGCTGGCGCTGCTGGACCTGATCAAGGACATGCGCGCCGAGATGGGCAAAGCCGGCTTCCAGTCGTTCAAGACGCTGCCGTTCCCGCAGCCGTGCTACCCGACCGGCTGGTGGAGCGTGACCATCGCCAGCAAGCAGGCGGGCGCCGACTTCGCGTTCCGCCAGGCGGACGCGGAAGCCAAACCGTTCGACACGCTGTACTACACCGCGCACCTGCACACGGGCGTGCTGGTGGCACCGCCGTTCGTGGCGAAGGCGTTGGGACAGTAGTCCACGCGCACATCGCGGCAATAAAAAAAGCCCCGCACTGCGGGGCTTTTTTTGAACACTACGAGGTCAGTCCTCGGTAAACGTTAGCCAACGAGGCACTTGATAGTGGCGCGCCTGCGCGACCAGATACGCCGCCATGATCAAACCGAACAGCAGTCCGGCGCTCAGCGATGTGGCAACGACCGCGATGAAAGGCTTGCCTTGCCACGACCAGAGCACCAGCCACATGACCACGCCCCAGAAGGTGGCGAAGAACCCGCCCATGACAAGAGCATTCACAGCGAAGCCGTTCATGTGGGGCGGTGGGATGCGGACTCCCGCTTTCCACAACAGCCGGAACATCGGCGGCGCATACGTACTGCGCCGGAGGCCGGATCTCTCTAGCCAGGCAAGCGCTTTCAACAGGCGGCCGTCGAACTCGCTGAGCTGCGTCATCCCGGGCACTCCTCGTTACAGCGCATCCGCATCCAGTTCGCCCGTCCGGATCCGCACCACCCGCTCCAGGTCGTAGACGAACACCTTGCCGTCGCCGATCTTGCCGGTGCCGGCGGCCTTCACGATGGCTTCGACGACCAGTTCAACCTGGTCGTCGGTCACTGCGACTTCCAGCTTCACCTTCGGCAGGAAATCCACCACGTACTCGGCCCCGCGGTATAGCTCGGTATGGCCCTTCTGACGACCGAAACCCTTGACCTCGGTGACGGTGATGCCGGCGACGCCGGTTTCCGCCAGCGCCTCGCGCACGTCGTCCAGCTTGAACGGCTTGATGATGGCCATGACCATTTTCATGCAGGGTCCTCCCGTGGATGCTGGGCGCAGGATAACGCGCCGCGACAGGGCGCGGTTGCGGTGCAGGGCGCGTCGCGGTTCAATGGCCGCCTCGCCGCCCGGACTTTTCCGACAGTGCTGCGCAGCGAACACCGATGGCGCACCCGCGTGCCCGCCTCGCAAGCTCGATGCACTGCCGGAGACCCCACATGATCGACCTCAACCATATCGATGACCTCGCCCGCCGCCTCAGCCAGCTGGTGCCGCCCGGCTTGCGCGACTCGCAGGAAGAACTGCAGCAGACCTTCAAGTCGACGCTGCAGGCGGGACTGGCCAGGCTGGACCTGGTGACCCGCGAGGAGTTCGACGTGCAGCAGGCCGTCCTGCTGCGCACGCGCGAGAAACTGGAAGCGCTGGAACGCACCGTCGCCACGCTGGAAGCCCAGCTGGCCGACCCGCCCGCCCAGTCCTGATCCGCCGCCATGAGTCTGGCCCTGGTGAACAGCCGGGCACGGGCGGGCGTGTCCGCGCCCCCGGTGCGGGTGGAAGTGCATCTGTCCGGCGGCTTGCCGTCCACGCAAATCGTCGGCCTGCCCGAAGCCGCGGTGCGCGAGGCCCGCGACCGCGTGCGCGCCGCGATCCTGTGCGCACAGTTCGAATTCCCCACGCGCCGCATCACCGTCAATCTCGCGCCGGCGGATCTTCCCAAGGACGGCGGCCGCTTCGACCTGCCGATCGCGCTGGGCATCCTGGCCGCCAGCGGACAGATCCGTCGCGAGGCGTTGGCGGACTACGAGTTCCTCGGCGAACTGAGCCTCACCGGCGAACTCCGCGCGGTGGATGGCGTGCTGCCGGCTGCGTTGGCGGTCGCCGCCAGTGGCCGCACCCTCGTGGTGCCCGAACCCAGCGGGCCGGAAGCGGCCCTGGCGCGACAGGGCCACGCGTTCACCGGCCGCACGCTGCTGGAAGTCTGCGCGCTGCTGGAAGGCCGCAAGGTGCTGCCTTCGGCCGTCGCACCGCCCGCGCTGCCCTCGACCATTCCCGACATGGCCGACGTGCGCGGGCAGGCGCACGCGCGTCGTGCGCTGGAAGTGGCCGCCGCCGGTGGCCACCATCTTCTGTTGATCGGCTCACCGGGCTGCGGCAAGACGCTGCTGGCCTCGCGCCTGCCCGGCCTGCTGCCCGAGGCCAGCGATGCCGAAGCGATGGAAAGCGCGGCCATCGCCTCGGTCAGTGGACGTGGGCTGGACCCGGCGCGCTGGCGGCAGCGCCCATATCGCGCCCCGCACCACACCGCGAGCGCCGTTGCCCTCGTCGGCGGCGGTGCGCAGCCGCGTCCGGGCGAGATCTCGCTGGCGCACAACGGCGTGCTGTTCATGGATGAATTGCCGGAATGGTCGCGCGCCGCGCTGGAGGTGCTGCGCGAGCCGCTGGAATCCGGCACCGTCACCGTGTCCCGGGCCGCACGGACCGCCGAGTTCCCTGCACGCTTCCAGCTGGTCGCGGCCATGAATCCTTGTCCGTGTGGGTGGGCCGGAGACTCCAGCGGGCGCTGTCGCTGCGGGCCGGATCTGGTCCGCCGCTATCGAAGCCGACTGTCCGGCCCCTTGCTGGACCGCATCGACCTGCACGTCCATGTGCCCCGGCTGCCACCGCACGAACTGCGGCCGGACGCGCCGGACGGCGAATGCACGGCCGCCGTGCAGGCACGCGTGGTGGCAGCGCGCGCACGGCAGCTTGCACGCTGCGGACGCGCCAACGCGCGCATGGGCCAGGCCGAGACGATGGCGCACTGCCGCCTGTCGGCACGCGACCAGGCCCTGCTGGAGCGCGCCGTCGAACGCCTGCAGCTGTCCGCCCGCAGCCTGCACCGCATCCTGCGGGTGGCGCGCACCATCGCCGACCTCGCGGACCGTACGGAGATCGCGACGCCAGATCTCACCGAAGCGCTGTCGTACCGTGGCGTCGAGGCGATCCAGAACCCGTGAAGTCGGGGTCTCGCGTTACCCGCCGGGCAGTCTGCGCAGGTTATGGCGCATCACGGCGACGCGCCACATCCCGGGGGAGCGCACATCCGGGGACGCTGCAGATAGTCGCGCGCACCTTCCTTCGCCTGCTGCCGCTCGCGCACGGTGCCGCACACCGTCGTCGTGAGCTTGCTGCCCGTGCGCCGCTCCTGCCAGCACACCTCGCGATCCTCCTCCGCCAGCGGGTCCTGGGAGACCGCCACACGGATCTTCTCAAGCGCGTTCTTCAACTCCACCTGCTTCGAGGGATCCAGCTCCCCGACGTCGGCACGGCCTTCGATCAGCTTGAAGACGACGCGCTGCTGCGCCTCGACACTGCGCTTGCTGCGCGCGTCCAGCACCAGTTCGCCCCGCGCGAGATCATCCTGGATCTGCGTCTGTTGTTCGCGGATCTCCGCGATGGATTCCGCCCGCGCAATGGACGCGACGGCAAGCATCGCAAGGGCAAGGACAAAGAGGGATAGACGCATGAGAACACTCTCCCGGAAGCAAATGGATCCCGTCAGACCTGCTGCGCATGTACCACACGCGTCGTCCACCGGCGCGTTACCCGAACTGCGGGACGTCCGCGTGCAACGGGAAACCGGCAGCACACCGGGGCGGCTGCACCCGGGCTTCATCCCGTGCCCGGACCGCAGGGCGGTCGTGTGCCTCGGGCATGTGATATGACGCATCGATGCTCGCGTGACATTATCCTTGCCGCTGCCCTCCGTCCAGTGCCCTCGAGCCGGTTCCTCGGCCGTCGGCTTCTCCTGCCATGAGGTCTCTATGCGCACCACCGTTTCTGTCCTTGGCCTGTCCCTCGCCATCGCGGCCTCCTTGTCCGCACATGCCGCCCCCTCTGCCGCCGACCGCATCGCCGGCACCGAACTGATCGGGCGCGACGCGCTGTTCGGCAATCCCGAGCGCGCCAACGTGCAGGTCAGTCCGAACGGCAAATACCTGAGCTGGGTTGCCGCCGTCGATGGCGTGCTGAACGTCTGGGTCGCGCCGGCCGACAATCCCGCGCAGGCCAAGGCGGTCACCCAGGACAAGGCGCGCGGCATCCGCAGCTATTTCTGGTCCTACCAGCCCGACACGCTGCTGTACCTGCGCGACAGCGGTGGCGACGAGGACTTCCACCTGTATGCGGTCGACCTGAAGACCGGGCAGGCGAAGGACCTGACGCCGTTCCCGAAGACCACCGCCCAAGTCGTCGGCGTCAGCCCCAGGCAGCCCGGCACGATCCTGGTCGGCATGAACGACCGTGATGCGCAGTGGCACGACATCTACAAGGTGGACCTCGCCAGCGGTAGCCGCACGCTGCTGGAAAAGAACGAAGCGCAGATCGCCGGCTACATCGCCGATGCCGACTACGCCCTCAAGTACGCGACGCGCTCGCGCCCGGACGGCGGTGCCGACGTGCTGAAGCGCGATGCCAGCGGCGGCTGGGAGAAGTTCGACGACATCCCGTTCGAGGATGTGCTGACCACCAGCCCCGGCGGCCTGACGCTGGACGGCAAGACGCTCTACTTCACCGATTCGCGTGGCCGCAACACCGCCGCGCTGTTCGCGATCGAGGTGGCCAGCGGCCAGCGCACGCTGGTGCTGGAGGACGCGCGCGCCGATGTCGGCGGCACGCTGGCCGACCCGGCGACGGGCAAGGTGCAGGCGGTGTCGGTCGACTACCTGCGCGACGAGTGGAAGGTGGTCGATCCGTCCATCCGCGCCGACCTGGAGAAGCTGGAGGCGATCGGCCCCGGCGACGTGTCGGTCAATACGCGCACGCTGGACGACAAGACCTGGATCGTCGCGTACTCGGCGGCCGAAGCACCGCTGGTCTACTACCGTTACGACCGCCCCGCCGGCACGCTGACCAAGCTGTTCTCCGCGCGGCCGAAGCTGGACGGCAAGCCGCTGGTGCCGCAGTGGCCGGTGGAGATCGCCTCGCGCGACAACAAGACGCTGGTTAGCTACCTGACCCTGCCGCGCAGTGCCGATGCCGACAACGATGGCAAGGCCGATGCGCCGGTGCCGCTGGTGCTGCTGGTGCACGGCGGCCCGTGGGCGCGCGACTCCTACGGCTACGGCAGCTACAACCAGTGGCTGGCCAACCGCGGCTACGCGGTGCTGTCGGTCAACTTCCGCGGCTCCACCGGTTTCGGCAAGGAGTTCACCAACGCCGGCAACGGCGAGTGGGCCGGCAAGATGCACGACGACCTGATCGACGCGGTGCAGTGGGCGGTCAAGCAGGGCGTCACCACCGAGGACAAGGTGGCGATCATGGGCGGCAGCTACGGTGGTTACGCCACGCTGGCCGGCCTGACCTTCACCCCCGATACGTTCGCCTGCGGCGTGGACATCGTGGGACCGTCCAACCTCAACACCCTGCTCAGCACCGTGCCACCGTACTGGGCCAGCTTCTTCGAGCAGCTCGCCAAGCGCATGGGCGACCCGCGTACCGAGGCCGGCAAGAAGTGGCTGACCGAGCGTTCGCCGCTGACCCGCGCCGACCAGATCAAGAAGCCGCTGCTGATCGGCCAGGGCGCCAACGACCCGCGCGTGAAGCAGGACGAGAGCGACCAGATCGTCAAGGCGATGACGGCGAAGAAGATCCCGGTGACCTACGTGCTGTTCCCCGACGAAGGCCACGGCTTCGCGCGGCCGGAGAACAACAAGGCTTTCAACGCGGTGACCGAGGGCTTCCTCGCGCAATGCCTGGGTGGCCGTGCCGAGCCGATCGGCAAGGACTTCACCGGCTCCAGCATCAGTGTGCCGACGGGTGCCGACGGCGTTCCCGGTCTGGCCGAGGCGCTGAAGGGACATACGCAGGAAGTGAAAAAGTAGGCCATCCGCGACCCTGCGACAACGAAACGCCGGCGCAAGCCGGCGTTTCGTTTCCCGCATCCCGGTCCGCCACGCGCAACGTGCGGATCGGGACCGCCAGACTCAGTTCGAGCCCATCATCTTCGGCGTGTCCCGGCAGCTGGGCCCGCAACTCGGCCGCTCTTCCATCAGTTTTTCGGCCGCCTGCCGCGCCTCGCGCAATTCCGCGACCGTGCGGCAGATCCGTGTGGGCCGATGACTGCCGACCTGCTTGATCCGTTCGCAGACCAGGCGCTCGTCTTCGGCGCGGGTGATCGTGGCATTGATGGCTTCCAGCGTATTGATGGCCGCCAGCTTGTCATCCATCGACAACTCGTCCAGCGACTGCCTGCCCTTGGTCAGCGCGAGGAAACGGTCCTGCTGGACCACCAGCGCCTGCCGTTCGGTGGCGCCCATGTCCTTGAAGCGGCCCTGTCCGGCCTGCGCCTCTTGTCGCAGCTGCACCTGCTGGGCATGGATCTGCGGCAGTTCAGCCGTCGTGCGGGTGCTGGCCCATAACGAACCCGGCAGGCTCAGCGAAACGACGAGCATGATGCGAATCAACATGACGGCCTCCGTGGAGATCTAGCGACGGAAAAGGCATACACCGGGCGATCAGCTGCCGCGACAGCCCGCTCCGCACATCTTGCGCTCTTCCAGTGACTTCTCCGCCTCTTCGCGCTCCTTGCGGCGTTCGGCCACGGTCTTGCAGATGCGGGTCGGGCGATTGCTGCCCACCAGCTTCACGCGCTCGCAGACCAGGCGTTCGTCTTCGGCGCGGGTGATCGCGGACTTGATCCACTCCAGCGTGTTGATGGCCGTGGTCTGGTCGTCGCGCGCCAGGTCGCCGAGCGTGCTCTTGCCGTCGATCAGGGTGATCAGCTGGTTCTGCTTCTGGATCAGCGCCTGCCGTTCCGGCTCGCTGAGGTCCTTGAACGGACCCGTCTTGTCCATCGCCTGCTGGCGGTAGGACATCTGTTCCTTGCGGATTTCCCCGAGGTCCGAGGTCGTGTTGCCGTTGGCGGACGCGACGGCCGAGGCCCCCAGCATCCATGCCGTGAAGAGGATGACGCCTGCGCGCATACGGACTGCTCCCTGCCTGTCGTGGACGTAATGGAACTTACCCACGCCAGCCGCCCGTGTCGAGTACCGCCGGGCGGCGGATCCGCCGCCGCCCGGGAAACCGGCCTCAGGCCGCCTTTTCCTTCTCGTAGAACTGCTCTTCCTCGGTCGAGCCCTTCAGCGCGGTGACGCTGGAGCTGCCGCCCTGGATGACGGTGGTGACGTCGTCGAAGTAACCGGCGCCCACTTCCTGCTGGTGCGAGACGAAGGTGTAGCCCTTCTCGCGCGCGGCGAACTCGGCTTCCTGCACCTGTTCGACATAGTGCTTCATGCCTTCGCCGCGCGCGTAGTCGTGGGCGAACTTGAAGGTGTTGAACCAGTTGATGTGGATGCCGGCCAGGGTGATGAACTGGTACTTGTAGCCCAGCGCCGACAGCTCGTCCTGGAAACGGGCGATCTGCGCATCGTCCAGGTTCTTCTTCCAGTTGAAGCTGGGCGAGCAGTTGTACGACAGCAGCTTGCCCGGATGCTTGGCATGCACGGCCTGCGCGAACTCGCGGGCGAAGCCGATGTCCGGCGTGCCGGTCTCGCACCACACCAGATCGGCGTACGGCGCGTAGGCGATGCCGCGGCTGATCGCCTGTTCCAGGCCGTTCTTGACCCGGTAGAACCCTTCGGCAGTGCGCTGGCCGGTGACGAAGGGCTGGTCGTTGGCGTCGAAGTCGGAGGTCAGCAGATTGGCGGCTTCGGCATCGGTACGGGCCAGCACGATGGTCGGCACGCCCAGCACGTCGGCGGCCAGGCGCGCGGCCTGCAGCTTCTGCACCGCTTCCTGCGTGGGCACCAGCACCTTGCCGCCCATGTGGCCGCACTTCTTCACCGCTGCCAGCTGGTCCTCGAAGTGCACACCGGCGGCACCGGCGACGATCATGTTCTTCATCAGCTCGTAGGCGTTCAGCACGCCGCCGAAGCCGGCCTCGCCGTCGGCGACGATGGGCAGGAAGAAGTCGATGGCGTCGGCGTCGTTGGCCTTGCCGTCGCAGAGGTTCTTCCACTGGATCTCGTCGGCACGCTGGAAGGTGTTGTTGATGCGGCGGACCATCGTCGGCACCGAGTCGTAGGCGTACAGCGACTGGTCGGGGTACATGGTCTCGGAGGTGTTGCCGTCGGCGGCGACCTGCCAGCCGGACAGGTAGACCGCTTCCAGGCCGGCCTTGGCCTGCTGCATGGCCTGGCCGGCGCTGATCGCACCGAACGCATTGACGTAACCCTTCTTCGCCTCGCCGTTGACCAGCTTCCACAGCTTCTCGGCGCCGCGCCGGGCCAGGGTGTATTCCGGCTGCACGCTGCCGCGCAGGCGGACCACGTCGGCCGCGCTGTAGTCGCGCTTGATGCCGCTCCAGCGCGGGTTGTGGTCCCAGTCCTGCTGGACGGCGTCGATCTGCTGTTGTTTCGTGCTCATGGCGATGCTCCGTGATGTGGGGTTCGTTGGTCAGGTGCGGGAGGGACGTTGCGGAGCGGGGTGTTGCGAATCCCCATTCCCCATTCCCGGCTGTCAGTCGATGCGTTCGTACGCCGGCAGGGTCAGGAAGTCGGCCAGGTCGTCGGCGCGGCTCAGGGCATCGAGCAGGGCGATGGCTTCGGAGATGCGCTCGCCGCCGGGCAGCCGGCTGTGGTCGCCCAGCTTCGCGGGCAGCGCGGCCAGCGTGCGCTGCAGCAGGGCGTAGTCGATCTGGGTGCCGTCGCACAGGTGCACGTCGGCGGTGTGCAGCCACTGCCAGATCTGCGTGCGCGAGATCTCCGCCGTCGCCGCGTCTTCCATCAGCCAGTGGATCGGCACGCAGCCGTTGCCGTCCAGCCACGCGGCCAGGTAGCGCACGCAGACTTCCACGTTGCCCTCGAAGCCGGCGCGCGTGATGGTGCCGGTGGACGGACGGATCAGGTCGTCGCGGGTGACCGCCACATCCTCGCGCAGCACGCCGCGCTGGTTGGTCTGCGGCATGTGTTCGTCGAAGATCGCCTTCGCCACCGGAATCAGCGCCGGGTGCGCCACCCAGGTGCCGTCGTGGCCGGCGGTGACCTCGCGCAGCTTGTCGGCGCGCACGCGGGCCAGCGCCTGTTCGTTGGCGGCCTCGTCGTTGCTGATCGGGATCTGCGCGGCCATGCCGCCCATTGCATGCGCGCCGCGGCGGTGGCAGGTCTGGATCAGCAGTTCCGAATACGCCTTCAGGAACGGCTGCGTCATCGTCACCTGCCCGCGCTCCGGCAGCACCTTGTCGGCGTGGCGGCGGAAGGTCTTCAGGTAGGAAAAGATGTAGTCCCAGCGGCCGCAGTTCAGGCCGACGATGCGCTCGCGCAGCGCATGCAGAATCTCGTGCATCTCGAACACCGCCGGCAGCGTCTCGATCAGCACGGTGACCTTCATCTGCCCGTGCGGCAGGCCCAGCGCGGCCTCGATATGCGACAGCGCGGTTTCCCACAACGCCGCCTCTTCCATGCTCTGCAGCTTGGGCAGGTAGAAGTACGGGCCGCGGTCCTTCGCCTGCAGCGCGCGGGCGTTGTGCCAGGCGAACACGGCGACGTCGAACAGGCCGCCGGCGATCGGCGCGCCATCGATCAGCACATGCTTCTCGTCCAGGTGCCAGCCGCGCGGGCGCACCAGCAACACGGCCTGCTGGTCCTGCGGCTTCAGCGCGTAGTGCTTGCCGGCGTCCGAGGTGAACTGCAAGTCGCCCTGCACGGCGCCGATCAGCGCGCGCTGGCCGGTCAGCAGGTTCTGCCAGGTCGGCGAGGTGGAATCCTCGAAGTCGGCCATGAACACCTTCGCGCCGGAGTTCAGTGCATTGATGACCATCTTCGGGTCGACCGGACCGGTGATCTCGACGCGGCGGTCCTGCAACGCGGTCGGCACCGGTGCCACGGCCCAGTCGCCCTCACGGAGGGCGCGGGTGTCGGGGCGGAAGTCCGGCAGGCCGCCGGCATCGAAGAACGCCTGGCGCTCGCGGCGGGCCGCCAGCCGGGCCTGCCGCTCCGGTTCGATCGCACGGTGCAGCGAGACCAGCAGGGCCAGCACGCCCGGCGGCAGCAGCGCGTCCTGGCCTGCCAGGGTGGCGGTCAGGGCGATGCCGGGGGTGGGACGGTCGGCGCGGGACTCGCGCGGCAGGGCGAAAGCGGTGGCGGACATGGGGGTCTCCTGGCGTCTTGCTGGAGACGCACAGTGCTCCCGTGCGTAATTATTTGACAAAACAGTTTTGTCAATGCACTAAATAAGCTGTGCTTATAGTTGACTAGATCATGGGCTCTAAAGACGCGCCAACCCCCCGATTTCCCTACAAATCCGACCGCCTGAAGCCCCTGCGCGCCTTCTGCCAGACGGTGCGGCTGGGGTCGGTATCGCGGGCGGCGGAGGCGCTTTTCGTCAGCCAGCCGGCCATCACCCTGCAGTTGCAGGCGCTGGAGCGCGACCTGGGCGTCACCCTGTTCGAGCGCAGCGGCCGGCGCTTGGTGCCCAGCCGCGAGGGCCAGGTGCTGTTCGAGCTGGCGCAGCCGCTGGTCGCGGGGCTGGACGGGCTGGATGCATCCTTCCGCGAGAAGGTCAGCGGTCTGGAAGCCGGCGAGCTCAATGTGGCCGCCAACAGCTCGACCATCCTCTATCTGCTGCCGAAGATCGTGGAGCACTTCCGCCAGCAGCACCCCGAGGTGAAGCTGACCCTGCACAACGCCGCCAGCGCCGACGGCACCGACCTGCTGCGCTCGGACGCGGTGGACCTGGCGGTGGGCTCGGTGCTCGACGTGCCGGCCGACCTCAGCTACGCGCCGGTCTACCGTTTCGAGCCGATGCTGATCACGCCGCCTGACCATCCGTTGGCGAAGAAGCGCGACCTGCGCCTGGAAGACCTCTCGCCCTACGGCCTGATCCTGCCGCCGAAGCGGCTGGTCACCTACCGGCTGGTCGACCTGGTGTTCCAGCAGGCGCGCGTGCCGTACACGGTCGCGCTGGAGGTCGGCGGCTGGGAGGTGATCAAGCAGTACGTCAGCATGGGCATGGGCATCTCGGTGATCGCCTCGATCTGCCTGACCGAGGCCGACCGCGACCGGCTGGCCGCGCGTTCGCTGGCGCAGTGGTTCCCCTCGCGCAGCTACGGCGTGGTGGTGCGCAAGGGCAAGTTCCTGTCCCCGCAGGCGCGCGCCTTCATCGAACTGATCCAGCCCCACCTGTTCGAGCGCCGCGACTACGATGAGAGCGGACATTCCGAACGCTGACGTCCTGCCTGCATGAGCGGCCGCTATCGACAACAGGATCTCGTGCCCGGCCAGGCCCTGCTGTGCCGCTGGGACTATGTGCAAGGCGCGCAGGCGACGCCAGCGCTCGTGGTGCCGGATGCCTGCGTCGACCTGCTGTGGGATGGCGAACGCTTGAGCATCGCCGGGCCGGATACGCATGCGCAGTACGCGGACATCGCACCGGGTCGTCGCGTGCAGGGCCTGCGGTTCGCACCGGCCATCGCCGCGCGATGGCTGGGGATGCCGCTGCGCGCCCTCGCCGACCAGCGCGTGGCGCTGCGTGATCTCGGCATCCGCCGACACGCCACGCTGGTCGACCACATGGCGGAACGCGAGGCCGATGCGATGGGCTGGCTCGCCGAGCGGATCCTGGCTGACACGCCTTTGCACACGGACGCGATGCAGGCCGTGCAGGCACGGCTGGCGCGCGCGCAACCCGACACGGTGGCGCAGCTGGCCCGCGACCTGGGCATCACCGAACGCACGCTGCTGCGGCGCTGCGACGACGCCTTCGGCTACGGGCCGAAGCTGCTGGCGCGCATCCTGCGGCTGCAGCGCTTCCTGGCATTGCAGGACCGACATGCGACGCTGACGGACGCGGCGCTGGACGCCGGCTACTACGACGCTGCCCAGCTCGCCGGCGATGCACGACGCCTCACCGGCCTGACGCCGACGCAGCTGCTGGCGCAGGTCGCGCGCTGACGGTCCGATTACGCCAAGACAGGCCGCGCGGACTCGCGCAGACTGCCGGCCTCTTCCACGGATACCCGCCATGAGCAGCGCCGAACATCACCACCGCATCGACTATCTCGAATTCACCGTCGCCTCCATCACCGCCTCGAAGGCCTTCTACGGCGATGCGTTCGGCTGGACGTTCCAGGAGTACGGTCCCGACTACTGCGAGTTCCGCGACGGCCGCCTGACCGGCGGCTTCGCGCACGGCACGCCGCAGCCGGGTGGCGCCTTGGTCGTGCTGTATTCGACCGCGCTGGAAGACAGCCTGGCGCAGGTGGAAAAGGCTGGCGGGCATATCACCAAGCCGATCTTCGCCTTCCCCGGTGGTCGCCGCTTCCAGTTCACCGATCCCGACGGTTACGAACTGGCCGTCTGGTCGACGACCTGAGTCAGCGCGCGTCGTAGCGCGCCAGCAGGGCGCGATGGCCCGACCGCCACCGCGCCAGCTCGGCGCTGGAGTGGCCGTACGCCGTGTCGATGAAGGCCAGCGACAGCGATTCGGTCGCCTGCTTGACCTGTTCGCTGACCTCGCGCGAATCGAAGTAGCGATGGTCGGTGAACACGTTGTGGGTGCCGTGGCGATACACCGCCAGCACCTTGTGCGCCCCGCCGATCGCGTCGAACACCTTCAGGCGGTCGTCCACGCCGGAGCCAAAACCCGGGATGCGGATGATGTCGTCGGCCGTGGTGACGTGCAGCGTGGGAATGGTGATGCCGGCAAGGATGGGGCGGAAATCGTCGTCGCCGTAGAACGGCGGCGCCGAGATGACGATGGCGGCGCTGAAACGGGGATCGCGCAGCTCGATCGCCTTGCCTGCGCGCACGACGCGCGCACCGGCCGCCATCAGCGTGGTGTTGGCGCCGTAGGAGTGGCCCGCGGCGACGATGCGCGCGCGGTCGACCTGCGCGCCCCACGCGCCCGCCAGCACCGTGTCGAGGGCGAAGCGCTGGTCATGCACGCGCGCGACCGCTTCGGCTTCGCCGGCGGCCTGCTGGAAACGCGAGACCAGGCCGAACGGATTGCCCTGCCACAGCGCGCGGTCGCTGCCGACGTGCTGCACGTGGAGGCTGGCGATGCCGTGCCTGGCCCAGTAGTGGCCCAGGTAGGTGTAGCCGTCGCGCGCGCTGCCGATCCCGTGCGAGAACACCACCAGCGGCACCTTGCCGCGGCGCGCCGCGTCCGGCCAGAACAGCTTCACCGGGACCGCGCGGCCGCGCGCCGGATCCACCCAGTCCAGGTCCTGCACCTGGTAGCCGGCGCGCAGCTCGGTGCCGGCTTCGCGGTCGGCCGGCAGGTGCGACGAGGCCACCAGCATCGGCGCCAGCAGCAGGAACAACAGGACCACCACGCGGTGGCGACGGAGGAAAGCGGCAACGTTCATCGGCAACACATCCGGGACAGGGACAGCGCACGCGCCAACGGCGCCTGCGCACGACACGCGGGTTCGCCGCAGACCGCGGCGCGGGTTACTTCTTTTTCGGGCGACCGGCCTTGACCGGCGCCAGCGCGTCCAGCGCCTTCGCCAGTGCCTGCGGCGACAGCGCGGACAGGGCCTGCAGGCCGGCCCGCAGCAGTTCGCTCTTCTTCGCAGGCCGCTGCACCTGCAGCGCACGGCCTTTCAGCACGGCGACCAGGGCGAAGTCGTCGGCCGGCATGGTGAAACTGTCGCGCACCAGCTTGGCCGGGGCGGCGTCCGCCGCCTCGGCAGCACCGGTGTCGCGCGTCTTGCGGGACTTGGCCATGGCACACCCTTAAATCGTATAAACGATTTATACCTTTTCGTGCCGGCGCCGCCAAGCCCGCGGCGTGCCGACGAGCGGCAGGCGTTCAGGCGCGGCGGCGGGCGAAACCCGGCACCGCGCGGCCTAGACTGTCACTTTTCCGCCAGGGTGCACCGCCATGAGCCCGCGCACCGCCTCCCCACGCACCGGCGAACGGGCCGCCGCGCTTGCCGCCGCCGACGCCCGCGCACTGGCGTCGGCGCTGGCCCTCGCGCCGGCCGACCCGGCCGGCGTGCACGAGGCGCGCAAGAGCGTCCGCCGGCTGCGCTCGCTGCTGGCACTGGGCCGGCGCGCACTGGGCCGCGAGGCCGTCGATGCGGTCGACCGCGACCTGCGCGCGCTGGCCAAGGCGCTCTCGGCGCTGCGCGACGGGCAGGTGGTGCAGGACACGGCCCGGCAACTGGCGGACGAGGCCAGCGACGCCGACGAACGCAGCATCTGGGAAGCACTGCTGCCGCGGCTGGCCGAACGCCAGCAGCACCGCCTTGCCGAGGCGCTGCGTGACGATCCCGGCTTCGTCCGCCAGCAGGCACAGGCGCACCGTCAGGCCGAGCGGCTGCAGCAGCTGCCCTGGCACCGGCTGCGTCGCGACGACCTGCGCCAGGCACTGGCGCGCTCGCAGCGGCGGCAGGCACGCGCCCAGGCGGTGGCCATCGCCTCCGGCCGCGTCGACGACCTGCACGACTGGCGTCGCCGCTCGCGCCGGTTGCGCATGCAGCTGACCGCGCTGCGCAAGCTGCGCGTCCGTCCGCCGGCGGACGGCCCACCCGCGCCGGGCCTGCGGCAGGTGAGCCGGCTGGTCGACCAGTTGGGCGTGCTGCAGGACCTGGCGCTGCTGGCACAGGCGCTGGAGGACCTGGAGACCGCCCGGCCGCGGACCCGGCCCGCCGCGGCCGGGCGTTCCCGGACCCCGTCGCCCATCCAACCGCTCGCCTAGCACGGCGCCGGTCACCGGCCACCCGCGTCAAGAACGCCACCCCGGGGCCGATAGTGACCCATACGGTCTTTCCGCACCGCACACGGGGCTTGTCGGTCCCCGCGGAAGGCCGTGGATCCGGTGTTCCGGCATACGGCCGGTTTGGCACGAAGCCTGCTTCCCCAGGAAACCGGCCGGGCCGACCGCCCACCTTTCACGCAGGATCAAGGCCCACAGGTG
>NZ_JAKZBW010000050.1:0-10325 GCF_022539275.1 Pseudoxanthomonas sp. LH2527
CGACGCCGCTCCCCGCCACCCGCCATTGCTGGCTGCCCGCGCCCTGGCGTTCTCGCGCAATGACGAACCGGTGTTCGGGCCGCTGGATTTCGCCGTGGACGCAGGCGAGGCGCTGCTGGTGCAGGGCGGCAACGGGGTCGGCAAGACCACCCTGCTGCGGGTGCTGGCCGGCCTGCTGCGTGCCGATGCCGGCCAGATCGACATCGACGGCCAGCCCGCCGGCCCGTCGCGCCGGGCGCATGCGATGGCCTACCTCGGCCACCTGCCCGCGCTGAAGGCCGACCTCAACACGCTGGAAAACCTCAACTTCCTCTGCGGCCTGCACGGTCGCCGCGCGCGCCAGATGCCCGGCAATGCGCTGGCGATGGTGGGCCTGGCCGGTTACGAGGACGCCCTGGCCCGCCAGCTCTCCGCCGGCCAGAAGAAGCGCCTGTCGCTGGCCCGCCTATGGCTGTCGCCCTCGCCGCTGTGGCTGCTCGACGAGCCCTACGCCAACCTCGACCTGGACGGCATCAACCTGGTGAACCGCATGATCTCCGCGCACCTGCGCGACGGCGGCGCCGCCCTGGTCACCACGCACGGCGCCTATGCCGCGCCGCCGGTGCAGACGCGGATGCTGGTGCTGGAACGGGCAGGCTCGGCATGAGACAGCCGACCATGTCCCCGAATCCGCCTTGCACCGCCCCCTCCCCCGTTCACGGGAGAGGGCTGGGGTGGGGGCAAACCGGCGCTCATGGATTCGCCGATACGGCGCTGCATCGAGTGTCGCGTATGCAGGGAAGTCGCCTGTGGAATTCCCTTGCCGCCATCACTGCAAACGACTCCGCCTCGCCCCCATCCCAACCTTCCCCCGCGCGCGGGGGAAGGGGCTGCTTCATGGGCCCCCACGCATGACCACCGCGCCCTCGCTGCTCCAGACCGCCCGCGCCCTGATCACCCGCGATGTGCAGCTGCTCTGGCGCCGTCGCGGCGACGCGCTGCAGCCGGCGCTGTTCGCGCTTCTGGTGGTGGTGCTGTTCGCGCTCGGCCTGGGCACGTCGCCGCAGGCGCTGTCGAAGGTCGCGCCGGCGGTGCTGTGGGTGGCCGTGCTGCTGGCCGGCCTGCTGTCGCTGGACACGCTGTTCCGTGGCGATGCCGAGGACGGTTCGCTCGAACAATGGATCCTGGCGCCGGTGCCGCTGGCCTGGCTGGTGCTGGTGCGCGTGCTGACCCACTGGGCCACCACCGCGCTGCCGCTGGTGATCGCGGCGCCGGTGCTTGGCGAGATGCTGCACCTGCCGCGCAGCGAACTGCCGATGCTGCTGGCCACGCTCGCACTGGGCACGCCGCTGCTGAGCCTGCTGGGCGCGGTGGTCGCCGCGCTGACGGTCGGCATGAGGCGCTCTGGTATCCTTGTGGCCCTGCTGGCGCTGCCGCTGTACGTGCCCGTGCTGGTGTTCGGCGCCGGTGCCGTCGCCGCCAGCGCACAAGGGCTGGATGCCTCCGGCGCCCTCCTCTGGCTGGGCGCCGGCCTGCTGCTCTCGCTGCTGCTGGCGCCGCTGGCGGCCGCCGCGGCGATCCGCATCGCCCTGACCTGAAGACCGCCGCCGCATGAATCCCCTCGTCCGCTGGTTCCACCAACTCGGTTCACCGCCCTACTTCGACCGCTTCGCGGCGCGCTGGACGCCGTGGTGCTACCTGGCCGCCCTCGTGCTGCTCGGCGTCGGCCTGTGGCAGGCGCTGTTCGTGGTACCGGCCGACTACCAGCAGGGCGACAGCTTCCGCATCCTCTATATCCACGTGCCCAGCGCGTGGATGAGCATGTTCGTGTTCGGCCTGATGGCGTTCTACGCGGCCATCGCGCTGGTCTGGCGCATCAAGCTGTGCGAGATCCTGGCGATGGCCTGCGCGCCCACCGGCGCCGCCTTCACCGTCATCACCCTCGCCACCGGCAGCATCTGGGGCAAGCCGATGTGGGGCACGTGGTGGGACTGGGATCCGCGCCTGACCACCGAACTGATCCTGCTGTTCCTCTATCTGGGCGTGATGGGCCTGTACGGCGCCATCGACGACCGCCGCAGCGCCGCGCGCGCGGCCGGCCTGCTGGCCATCGTCGGCGTGGCGCTGCTGCCGGTGATCCGCTACTCGGTGGTGTGGTGGAACTCGCTGCACCAGGGCCAGACCATCCGCGTGTTCGGCGAATCCAGCATGGACGACAGCATGCTGCTGCCGCTGGTGCTGATGGTCATCGCCACCAAGTTCTGGTTCCTTGGCTCGCTGCTGGCGCGCGCCCGCGCCGACAACCTGCGCCGCGAAGCCGGCAAGGACTGGGTGGCCAAACTCGCCGCCACCCGGGAGACCGCGCCATGACCTATCTGGAATACGTCATCGGCGCCTACGCCGTATTCGCCGTGGTGCTGGGCTGGGACTTCCTGGCACCGCGCCTGCAGGTGCGCCGCGAACTGCGCGCCGCCCGCCTGCGCGTGGCGCGCGACGCCCGCCGCCACGCCGCCCCCGCCGATCTGGAACGCTGACCGATGAACCCCGTACGCCGCCGTCGCCTGCTGTTCGTGCTGCTCGCCCTCGTGGTGGCCGGCATCGCCACCACGCTCATCGCGATGGCGCTGGAACGCAACGTGGCCTACCTCTACACCCCTGCCGAAGTCCTGCGCGGCGACGCCAAGCAGGCGCGCTTCCGCCTCGGCGGCATGGTGGAAAAGGGTTCGTTCGCCCGCGAGGCCGGCTCGCTGACCTCGCACTTCCGCGTCACCGACGGCGATGCGCAATTGACGGTGCGCTACGGCAAGATCCTGCCGGACCTGTTCCGCGAGGGCCAGGCCGTGGTCGCCACCGGCACCATGCAGGACGGCGTGTTCGTCGCCGAAGACGTGCTGGCCAAGCACGACGAGGCGTACATGCCGAAGGAAGTCGCCGACAAGATGGGCAAGGCGCACCAGAAGCACGACGTGCCCGCCGCACCCGCGGGGTCGACGAATTGAGCCTCGCACCTGCCGGTCACTCCCTTCTCCCCGCGAGCGGGGAGAAGGTGCCCGGAGGGCGGATGAGGGGCGCTTTTGCTTCCCAACGCATGCGCACGAATCCCGACCAGCGCCCGCGGACGCAATCCCCTCGTTTGAACGTCGGCGACTCCGCTCACCCCTCACCCGCCTTCGGCACCCTCTCCCCGCTGCGCAGGGAGAGGGACTGCGAGTCGCAGAGCGAAGGACGGTTACGCTCGGCGCTGCGCCGCGCTGAAGCAATCTCGTCCCTTCTCCCCGCGAGCGGGGAGAAGGTGCCCGAAGGGCGGATGAGGGGCGCTTCTGCTGTTGGGCTCCGCGCGACCCCCGAACTGCCGCGCGCGTTGATACCTCCCGGCTCGCAGACGCCCACCACCTCCGTTCGCCCCTCACCCGCCTTCGGCACCCACCCCGGCCTGGCGCAGCGCGCCCGGCGTTCAAACGATCTGCGTGGCATGCCGCGCAAGCAGATCCTTCTCACCCCCGCCCGCAGGGCGAGGGGATGGAATACGCATGCTTCCTGAACTCGGACAAATCGCGCTGATCCTGGCGCTGCTGGTGGCCATCCTGCAGTCGGTGCTGCCGCTGGCCGGCGCACAGCGCAACAAGAGCGCGTGGATGGCGGTCGCGCGCCCAGCCGCGTACGCGCAGCTGTGGCTGGTGATGCTGGCCTTCATCGCGCTGACCGTGGCGTTCGTGAAACAGGACTTCTCGGTCAAGTACGTGGCCGACAACTCCAACTCGCTGCTGCCCATGGTCTACCGCTACACCGCGGTCTGGGGCTCGCACGAGGGTTCGCTGCTGCTGTGGGCGCTGGTGCTGGCGATCTGGACCGGTGCGGTGGCGCTGTTCTCGCGACGCCTGCCGGACGTGGTGATGGCGCGCGTGCTGGGCGTGATGGGCGTGGTGGCGATCGGCTTCCTCGCCTTCCTGATCTTCACCTCCAACCCGTTCGTGCGCCTGCTGCCGTCGCCCGGCGAAGGGCGCGACCTCAATCCGCTGCTGCAGGACCCGGGGATGATCATCCATCCGCCGCTGCTGTACGTGGGCTACGTCGGCTTCGTGGTGCCGTTCGCGTTCGCCATCGCTGCGCTGCTCGACGGCCACGTGGACGCGCGCTGGCTGCGCTGGACGCGGCCGTGGACCAACATCGCCTGGGGCTTCCTGACGCTGGGCATCGCGCTGGGCAGCTGGTGGGCGTACTACGAGCTGGGCTGGGGCGGCTGGTGGTTCTGGGATCCGGTCGAGAACGCCAGCTTCATGCCGTGGCTGGTCGGCGCGGCGCTGATCCATTCGCAGGCCGTCACCGAGAAGCGGGGCGCGTTCCGCGGCTGGACCCTGCTGCTGGCCATCGCCGCGTTCTCGCTGTCGCTGCTGGGCACGTTCCTGGTCCGCTCGGGCGTGATCACCAGCGTGCACGCGTTCGCCGCCGATCCCACCCGCGGCGTGTTCATCCTGATCTTCCTCGGCCTCGTGATCGGCAGCTCGCTGCTGCTGTACGCGTTGCGCGCGCCGCAGCTGGCCGATGGCGAAGCGGAGAAGTCGTACTTCGCCGCCAGCTCGCGCGAGACGCTGCTGCTGGCCAACAACCTGCTGCTGACCGCCGCCTGCGCGATGGTGCTGCTGGGCACGCTGTACCCGCTGATCGCCGATGCGTTGAACCTCGGCAAGATCTCGGTCGGTCCGCCGTACTTCAGCCTGCTCTTCATCGTGCTGATGGCGCCGCTGGTGGCGCTGGTGCCGTTCGGGCCGATCACCAAGTGGCAGCGCGACAACCTGGCCAAGCCGTTCGCCATGCTGCTGCCGTGGGCCGGGCTGGCGCTGGTGCTGGCCGCCATCGCGTACTTCATGGCGCCGCAGGGCAAGCTGAAGGTCGCCGCCGGCATCCTCGGCGCGGCCTGGGTCGGCCTGGGCACGCTGCGCTTCGTCTGGCAGCGCCTGCGCGCCAACGGCCGCTTCACCCCCGAAATGCTCGGCATGACGCTGGCGCACACCGGCGTGGCGGTGTTCCTGGTCGGTGCGCTGCTGGTGGAAGCGCTGAACGTTCAGCGCGAACTGGCGGTCAAGCCGGGCCAGACCGTCGAGGTCGGCCGCTGGGGATTCCACTTCCAGGGCGTCGATGAAACCCAGGGCCCCAACTACCTGTCCGACCGCGGCCACGTGCAGGTGCTGCGCGACGGCAAGCCGGTGGTGCTGCTGCATCCGGAAAAGCGCGCCTACGCCAGCGGTGGCCAGGTGATGACCGAAGCCGGCATCAAGCCCGGTGTGCTGGGCGACGTCTACGTCGCCATCGGCGAACCGCTCGGCAACGACGCCTGGGCGCTGCGCGTGCACATCAAACCCTTCGTCCGCTGGATCTGGCTCGGCGCCGCGCTGATGGCGCTGGGCGGCTTCGTCACCGCCGCCGACCGCCGGTTCCGCAACCCCAGGAAATCCGAGGTGCGTCCCGCATGAGCAACGCTTCCGAACTCCCGCCCTCGCCGCCGCGCTCGCGCGGTGCGCTGACCTTCGCGCTGGTCATCATCGGCCTGTTCTTCGTCGGCCTGATGGGCCTGCTGTACTACGGCGTGTCGCAGTCCGACCGCGCCGGCCGCGATGCGCTGCCGTCGCCGCTGATCGGCAAGCCCGCGCCCGCGTTCGAGCTGCCGCTGCTGCACGACCCCGCCAAGCGCGTCACCAACGCCGACCTCGCCGGCCAGCCCTACGTGATGAACGTATGGGGCAGCTGGTGCCCGGAATGCCGGGTCGAGCACCCCATCCTCACCCAGTTCGCGCTGACCAAGCGCGTGCGCTTCATCGGCTACAACCTCAAGGACGAACGCGAGGACGCGCTGCGCTGGCTGGAGCAGTTCGGCAACCCCTACATGATGGTCATCGCCGATCTCGAAGGCCGCGCGGCCATCGACTGGGGCATCTACGGCGCGCCGGAAACCTTCCTCGTCGACGGCAACGGCATCGTCCGCTGGAAGCATGTCGGCGCCATCGACCAGGCCATCATCGACCACCAGCTGATCCCGGCGCTGGACAAGATCGAAGCCGGCCAATGAGCACGCGATTCCCCGCCCTGCTGCGCCGCCTCCTGCTCGCGGTCCTGCTCGCGACCGCGGCGCCGGTATTCGCCCAGGCCAGCGACCCCACTCCGCTGCAGTTCACCGACGCGAGCGAGGAAGCCCGCTTCCACGCGCTCACCGCCGAACTACGCTGCGTGATGTGCCAGAACCAGTCGCTGGCCGACTCCAACGCGCAGATCGCCCACGACCTGCGCCGCGAAGTGCTGGACCTGATGCGCCAGGGCAAGAACGACGCCCAGGTGAAGCAGTTCCTGGTCGAGCGCTATGGCGAGTTCGTGCTGTACAAGCCCGATGTCGCACCGGCCACCTACATCCTCTGGTTCGGCCCGCTGTTGCTGCTGCTGGCCGGCGGCGTGTGGGTCGGCCGCATCGTCGCCAAGCGCGCGAAGCAACCGGCGCCCGCCACCGACGACACCGACCAGGAGTGGTGATGACCACCTTCGTGATCCTCGCCATCGTGCTGTCCCTGGCCGTGCTGCTGGCGGTGCTGTGGCCGCTGTGGCGCGACGCGCGCGGGCTGGTGCTGGCCGGCGTGGCGACGCTGGGCATCGCCACGTTCGCGCTGTATCGCGTGGTCGGCACCCCCGCCGCGCTCGAACCGCAGGCCGCGGCCGCCATGCCGGCGACGCTGGACGACGCCGTCGCGCAGCTCGAAGCCGAACTGAAGAAGCAGCCCAACGAACCCGAAGGCTGGCGCCTGCTGGGCAAGTCCTACGCCGCCCTGCAACGCTTCGACGACGCGCAGAAAGCCTTCGAGCGCGCCGTACAGCTGCTGCCCACCGACGCCGACCTGCTGGTCGAAGCCGCGCAGGCACGCCTGTTCAACAACCCCGATCGCAAGCTCGACACGCAGGCCATCGCACTGCTCGACCAGGCTATCGCCATCAATCCCGACCACCAGCGCGCACTGTGGTTCGTCGGCCTCGCGCAGCGGCAGGAAGGCAAGCACGCCGAGGCGGCGAAGACCTGGGAACCGCTGCTGGCCAAGGTCGACCCCAACACCGCCGCCACCTTACGCACGCAGATCAACGAAGCCCGCGCGGAAGCCGGTCTGCCGCCGCTGGCGGAGACAGCACCCGCACCGGCCACCGACAGCGCACCTGCACTGCTCACGGTCACCGTCGATCTCGCACCAGCCCTGAAGGACAAGCTCGCCCCCGGCGACACGCTGTTCGTGTTCGCCCGCCAGGTCGGTGGCCCGCCGATGCCGGTCGCCGCCAAGCGCCTGCCGGTGTCCGCGTTCCCCGTGACCGTGCCGCTCGGCGACGGCGACAGTCCGATGCCTACGATGAAGCTGTCGCAGCTGCCACAGGTGCAGCTGGTCGCCCGCATCGCCAAGGGCAACGGCCCCGCCGCCCAGAGCGGCGACCTGGAAGCCACCGCCGTCACCGCCGACGTCAAGGCCGGCAGCACCTACACGCTGACGATCGATCGCGTGGTGCCGTAAGCACGGCATTCCCTCCCTCGCGCGGCGACGTTCCTTCTCCCTGCGAAGCGCAGCGACGTTCCTTCTCCCCGCGAAGCGCAGCGATGTTCCTTCTCCCTGCGAAGCGGGGAGAAGGTGGCCGGAGGCCGGATGAGGGGCGCTCTTCGCGTAGAACCCTCCGCGGTCCCATCGCAGAGGCGCGTTGATCGTCCATCGCAGCGCAAGGACCCTGTCTCCGCTCGCCCCTCACCCGCCTTCGGCACCCTCTCCCCGCTTGCGCAGGGAGAGGGGGTGCGACCCGCACCTTGCTGGACTCGGACACGCCGCGCTCTCCCACGTGACGCCATCTGCTCCCTTCTCCCCGCCTGCGGGGAGAAGGTGCCCGAAGGGCGGATGAGGGGCGCTCTTCGCGCAGAACTCTCCGGGCCACGCATTTGACGCACGTTGACCACCGATCGCAACGCCAGCATCCCCACTCCGCTCGCCCCTCACCCGCCCTTCGGGCACCCTCTCCCCGCTTGCGCAGGGCGAGGGGAGCGAAACACTGCACAGCGGATCAACCACGATGCCTCGATGAAATGGCATCGCCCGGCCGCACTGCCTACACTCCGGCGATGATCCAAGCCTCAACCGCCACGTGAGCCGCACCCGTCTCCTGTCCCGGATCGCCTTGTGGATCGGCGGACCTGCGCTGCTCGGACTGCTGCTGCCGCTGCAGCGCGCATGGATGCCCGGCCAGGGATCCATCGGCTGGGCGCTGGATCTGTTCGCGCACTGGCAGCCGCTGTACGGCGCGGTCTGGCTGATCGCCTGCATGCTGGGCGCGCTGCGTGACAGGCGCTGGCTGCTGGGCCTGCCACTGCTGGCCTTGCCATGGCTTACCGCCAGTCCCGCTGCTCCACGCTTGGAGGCTTTGCCGGATCTCGTGGTGGCGGTCGCCAACGTCAACATCCGCCAGCACGACCCCGACGCACTGCTCGAGTGGTTGCAACAGAAGCCGGCCAATCTCGTGGTGCTGACCGAACTGTCGCCGGACTACGCCGCCGCGCTGGCCGAACGGCGGTACGGCGGTTTCGCACACCACGCGCTGCATCCGCTCGCATCTCCGCCCGGCCTGGGCGTGCTCTCCGACCGCCCCCTGCACAACGTGCGCGTGCTGCCCGACGGTCTGGGTGCGCTGCGGATTGAGGCCGATCTCGATATCGACGGACGTGCGGTCCACCTCGTCGCCGCGCACCCGAAGCCGCCCATGGCCACGCGCAAGTACCGCGCACGCGATGGCCTGCTGCGCGAACTCGCCTCGGCGGCTAAGACTCGACCGACCATCGTCGCCGGCGACCTCAATGCCACGCCATGGTCCAGTGCGTTGCTCGGCAGCGACCTGCGTTCCCTGCGTCGCGTTTCGGGATGGGCACCTACCTACCCCAGTGAGGCCCGCGGCTGGTTCGGTATCGGCATCGACCATGTGCTGGTCTCGTCGGGGTTTGCCGGCACGCACGCGGAACGTGGACCCGATATCGGTTCGGACCACTTGCCGGTGCGAGTCGGCTTGCGCTGGCAGGGCGAATAGCGCCGCCCGGGTCGCTACACTTGGCGAATGACCGAATTCATCCCCCCCGGCACCCGCTTCCATCCCCTGCCCTCGCCGTTCCGCATGAAGCGCGGCGGCGCGCTGCATGGCGCGCGGATGGCGTACGAAACCTGGGGCACGCTCAACGAGCGCCGCGACAACGCGGTGCTGATCGTCACCGGGCTGTCGCCGGACGCGCATGCCGCACGCAATCCGGGCAACCACGCCGAGGGCTGGTGGGAGGCGATGCTTGGGCCGGGCAAGCCGATCGACACCGACCGCTGGTTCGTGGTCTGCGTCAATTCGCTGGGCAGCTGCAAGGGCTCGACCGGCCCCGCTTCCATCAACCCCGACACCGGCACGCTGTACCGCCTCGACTTTCCCGAACTGTCGGTGGAAGACGGCGCCAACGCGGCGTTCGACGTGGTGCGCGGGCTGGGCATCGAGCAACTGGCCTGCATCATCGGCAACTCGATGGGCGGCATGACCGCGCTGGCCTACCTGCTGCTGCACCCCGGCGCCGCACGCACGCACATCAACATCTCCGGCAGTGCGCAGGCGCTGCCGTTCTCCATCGCCATCCGCTCGCTGCAACGCGAGGCGATCCGCCTGGATCCGAACTGGAACGGCGGCCAGTACGACGACGACACGTATCCCGAATCCGGCATGCGCATGGCGCGCAAGCTGGGCGTGATCACCTACCGCTCGGCACTGGAATGGGATGGCCGCTTCGGCCGCGTGCGGCTGGAATCGGACCGCCCCGACGAGGAACCGTTCGGCCTGGAGTTCCAGGTGGAGAGTTACCTGGAAGGCCATGCGCGCCGCTTCGTGCGCCGCTTCGATCCCAACTGCTATCTGTACCTCAGCCGCTCGATGGACTGGTTCGACCTGGCCGAGTATGCCGATGGCAACGTCGAGAAGGGCTTGGCGAAGATCCGCGTGCAGCGCGCACTGGCGGTCGGCGCCACCACCGACATCCTGTTCCCGCTGCAACAGCAACAGCAGATCGCCGAAGGTCTGGCCGCAGGCGGCGCGCAAGCGGAATTCCTGCCGCTGGAATCGCCGCAGGGGCACGACGCGTTCCTGGTGGATTTCGAACGGTTCGGCCCGGCGGTGGCGGGATTCCTGGCCGGCATCTGAGCCCCGCTGTTCCCTTCTCCCTCCGGGAGAAGGTGGCGCGCAGCGCCGGATGAGGGTGTGCGAACCGCCGAACCCACCCCACTCCGCCCACCCTCACCCCAACCCCTCTCCTGTCTCTTATA
>NZ_JAKZBW010000051.1:0-10051 GCF_022539275.1 Pseudoxanthomonas sp. LH2527
GCCAGTACGCGCGCGAACCGAAGGTCCGCACCCTCCCCTGACCCCTGCCGTTCCCCGCCCTTCGCCAGGACACCGCCGCATGCCCGAGTCCATCTACGACGCCCTGCACGAGAGCCATGAACTCCAGCGCTCGCTGTGCCGCCGCCTGCTGCGCTCGAAAGCCGGTACGCGCGAGCGGCTGGACCTGTTCACCGCACTGCGGATCGAACTGGCCGCGCATGCGGCGGCGGAGGAGCGCTTCCTCTACGCCCCCATCCTGATGGACGACCGGGGGCTGGACGCGTCGCGGCATGCGCTGCACGAGCACCACCAGATCGACGAACTGATCGAAGACCTGCAGTCGCTCGACTCCCGTTACGCGGCGTGGCTGAAGAAGGCACGCGAGCTGTCCGAGAAGGTGCACCACCACCTGCGCGAAGAGGAAAAGAAATTCTTCCAGGTGTCCGGCAAGATCCTCAGTGCCACGAAGAAGGTGCAGCTGGCGCGCCAGTACCGCCGCGACTACACCCGCATGCAACGGGAACTGGCCGCGGAATAGCACCGGCACGACCCGCGACGACGGCACGCCCGCGCGGTAGGCTGCCGGCATGGATTCCCTGATCGCCGCCGCCGGGCGCGCCCTCTCCACCGGCGACGTCCTGGGCGCACTCAAGCATGTGGGCTGGCGGGACGACCCGCCCGCCCTCGCCCTGCGCGGTATCGCCATGGCGCAGCTCGGCGACTATCCGCGTGCGCGCGATCTGCTGCGGCGCGCCGCGCGCGGTTTCGGTCCCCGCGAGCCGATGGCGCGTGCGCGCTGCGTCGTCGCCGAGGCGGAGGTGGCGCTGGCCCTGCGCGATTTCGGCGCCGAGCCGCAACGCCTGCACGCGGCCGCACAGGCACTGGCCACACGCGGTGACCGCGCCAACGCGCGCCACGCGGAACTGATTGCGCTGCGTCGCCAGCTGCTGCTGGGACGGCTGCAAGCCGCGCGTGCCGCCGTGGACGCGCTCGATCTGGAAGGCGCACCCGCCGCGCACCATGCCCTGGCCGCGCTTGCGCAGTCCGAAATCGCCCTGCGCTCGCTGCGCACGCGCGAGGCACGCCTCGCGTTGCAGCGTGCAAAGACCGCCGCCGCGCAGGCGGGCATCCCCGCGCTGTCCGCCGAGATCGCGCAGCTCGACGCCAGCCTGCAACGTCCCGCCGCGCGCGTGCTGCAGGCCGGCCACGAACAGCTGGCGACCCTGGATGACGTGGAAGCCCTGCTCGCTTCCGGCGCGCTGGTCGTCGATGCCGTGCGCCATGCCCTGCGCGAGGGCGGCACGGTGCTGTCGTTCGCGCGGCGCCCGGTGTTGTTCGCCCTGCTGCGCGCACTCGCCACCGGCTGGCCCGGCGACGTCGACCGCAACGCGCTGATCGCGCACGTGTTCCGCACGCGCCAACCGGACGAGACGCACCGCGCGCGGTTGCGCGTGGAGATCGGGCGCCTGCGTCGCCTGCTCAGGCCGTTCGCCGCGCTCACCGCCACCGCGCGCGGCTTCCAGCTGTCGCCGCACGGCACGCACGGCGTGGTGGTGCTGGCGCCGCCGGTCGACGGCGAACAGGGCGCGCTGCACGGACTGCTGGCCGATGGCATGGCCTGGTCCACCTCGGCGCTGGCGCTGGCCACCGGCGACAGCCAGCGTTCGGTGCAGCGCGCACTCGCCGCGATGGAAGCCACCGGGCACGTGCGTGCGGTCGGCCGCGCCCGCGCGCAACGCTGGGTGGCGCCGCCGCTGGCCGGATTCACGACCATCTTGTTACTCCCTGCCGCGACGCCGCCTGCGTAGATTGGCCCCGTTCCCCCACGCATACGGATGCCCGCCATGAACGACGCCACACATCACGACACCCCCGCCCGCTACGCCGAGATCGTCCGCGAGTACGGCCCCTTCGACGGCTCACCCAGCATCCACGGCGTGACCCACGACGGCCGGCACGTCTGGGCCGCCACCAGCGAGCGCATCCTGGCCATCGAGCCCGCCAGCGGCGACGTCATCCGCAGCATCGAGCGTCCCGGCGATGCCGGCACCGCCTTCGACGGCACACACCTGTACCAGTTGGCCGAAGCGCGCATCGACAAGATCGATCCGGCCACCGGGGCCGTGGTCGCCTCGATTCCCGCACCAGGCCAGGGCCGCGATTCGGGCATGGCCTGGGCCGAAGGCAGCCTGTGGGTGGGCCAGTACCGTGAGCGCTGCATCCATCAGATCGACCCGGCCACCGGCGAGATCCTCCGCACGCTCGCATCCGACCGCTTCGTCACCGGCGTCAGCTGGGTCGACGGCGAACTCTGGCACGCCACCTGGGAGGGCGACGACAGCGACCTGCGCCGCATCGACCCGCGCGACGGCCGCGTACTCGAACGCCTCGACATGCCGGCGGGCTCGCACATCAGCGGCCTGGAGTCCGACGGCGCCGACCTGTTCTATTGCGGCGGCGGCCCCAGCGGCCTGCTGCGCGCGGTCAGGCGGCCGGCACGTGTCGACTGACGTTGGCGAGTTCCAGCGGACCACGGCACGGGCGCCGACGGCGATTGTCCTGATCGCGCCCTGACCTCCGCGTTCCCGCACCGACCGCGCGCGGAGCTGCGGGCGCCACGCTGTCACCGCATCGTCATCGGCCCCACGTACCGTGCCGCCCTTTACCGGGGACAGGACGGGACGTTGGCCGAGCAGGCACTACGGGCGCTGACACGCGTCTTCACCGACCAGGCCCCGGCGCTGCGCGGTTTCTTCGCACGCCGTGGTGCCAACGACGAGGCCGAAGACCTGGTGCAGGAAACCTACCTGCGCCTGCTGCGCGCGCACCAGGGCGAGGGCGAGCGCATCGCCAATCCCGAAGCCTATCTGTACACCGTCGCTACCAACCTGGCGCGCGAACAGGCCGCGCGCCGCCAGCGCTCGCCGGTGCCCCTCGAAGACATCGAACAGGTGGCCGCGCTGATGAGTCCCGCCGAAGGCGTCGAGGATGCGACCGAGCGCGTGCAGCGCCGCGAACACATGCAGGCGCTGCTCGCCGGCCTGCCCACGCGCACCCGCGCGGTGCTGGTCATGCAGTACCGCGACGGCCTGACCTACCGGCAGATCGCCGAGCGCATGGGGGTTTCTCCGCACATGGTGAAGAAGCATGTCGTGCGCGGGCTCGCCGTGTGCCGCCGCGCGATGGGAGACGCGAAGTGAGTCCCCACGCACCCGGCACGCCGACGACCACCGAAGCAGCCGCGCACTGGCACCTGCTGCAGCGTGAAGGCGCCCTGAGCCCGGCCGACCAGCAGCGCTTCATGGACTGGCTGGTGGCCTCGCCGCAGCATCTGCGCGAATACCTCGCGATGGCCCGCGTGGCCGCGGAACTGGGTGACGCCGTGCGCGCCATGCCGACGGACGCGGAGGTCGAGGCCTTCATCACCGGTCATCGCCGCGACGACAACGTGGTGGCGCTGGGACGTGCGCGGATCGCGGCGGCGCAGACGCGGCGTCCGCGCAAGCGCAGCTGGCTGCCACGCATGGCGGTGGCCGCCGCCGTGCTGCTCAGTGTCGCCGCCGGCCTGCACCTGGCCATGCCGTCGCCGCGCATTTACGCCGCGCCGCATGGCGAGACGCGCGTGTTCGCGCTGGACGACGGCACCGTGCTGCATCTGAATGCGGAAAGCGAAGCCTCGGTCGCGTTCGGCCCATTCCGCCGGCAGGTGGCGCTGACGCGTGGCCAGGCCAGCTTCGTCGTCGCCCCGGGCCTGCGCCCCTTCACCGTGCAGGCGGCCGGACTGGAAGTGCGCGACATCGGCACCACGTTCGATGTCTCGCTGCAGCGCGACCAGGCGCGCTTCGGCGTCACCGAGGGACGCATCCACGTGATCGACGAAGGCGGCGCGGGTAGCCTGCTGGCCGATCTGCACGCCGGGCAGGCGGCGCGCATCGCGCATGCCGACCGCCGCGTGTCGATCAGCCGGGAAGACGCCGACGTGCTGACCGCCTGGTGGCAACGCCGCATCGTCTTCCGCGACGAACCTCTGCGCGAGATCGCCGACCGCTTCAACCGCATGAACCGCACGCGCCTGTACGTGGACGACAGCGTGGCCGGCGCGCTGCGCCTGACCGGCAACCTGAAGGCGCACGACCTCGCCTCGCTGCGCGCCTTCCTCGACGAACAGCCCACGCTGACGACCACGGCCGGCAACGGCGAGATCCGCGTGCGCTCGCGCCACGCGCCCGTGTCCGGCACGTACTGAGCCGGCGCTGTAAGAAAAAATTCACGAAGAAAACGGTGCCCGATCTTCTTCGTGCGGAATCGTAGGAAGGGTGAGCGCGCGATGAGCGCGACCCCACCACCCCACACTACCGGACTCCACGATGCGCCGACTCCTTGTCCTTTCCATCGCCCTCGCCCTGCAGGCCACGACCGTCAACGCGATCGCCCAGCAGGCGACGGCCGCGACCGACGCCATCCCGCCGCAATCGCTCGACAGCGCGCTCAATACCCTGTCGCGCCAGACCGGGCTGCAGTTCGTCTACAACGCCCAGGCCGGCAATCCGCGCACGCGCGCCGTGCCCGCCGGGCTGTCCTCCGAGCAGGCGCTCGCCCGCCTGCTCGACGGCACCGGCCTGCGCTACCGCTATCTCAACGCCGGCACGGTGACCATCGAAGCCGCCACCGCGACCACCCCGGTCGCCGCACCCGCCACGCCTGCGGCCGCACCCGCCCCGTCCGCCGGCACGCCGTCGGCCTCGGCCGTCGATGCGCAACAGCTGGAAAGCATCGAAGTGGTCGGCAGCTACAGCCGCAGCCTGGAACAGGCGGTCGACATCAAGCGCTACAACGTCGGCTTCTCCGACTCCATCGTCGCCACCGACGTCGCCGACTTCCCCGAGCAGAACCTCGCCGAAGCGCTGCAGCGCATGCCCGGCGTGACCATCGAACGCAGCAAGGGCATGGGCAGCAAGGTCAACGTGCGCGGCCTGCCGTCCGAGTACACCCACGTCTCCATCAACGACCTGGCCACCGCCTCCGGCAGCGGCGGCCGCGATGTCGAGTTCGACCTGTTCGCCTCCGAGATCATCCAGCAGGTCACCGTGCAGAAGTCGCCGACCGCGGCCGACGAGGAAGGCGGCATTGCCGGCTCGGTGAAGATCTCCACCGCACGGCCGTTCGACTACAGCGACCGCAAGCTGGTGTTCTCCGCCGAGGGCGCGCACAACTCCATCTCCGAAGAGACCGATCCCAAGTTCGCCTTCCTCGCCAGCGACACCTGGGGCGACTGGGGCGCGCTGGTCTCCTTCGCGCATGCGCAGCGCACCAACCGCACCGATTCCACCTCGGGCATCAACTTCCGCCCGATGTCGCGCTTCCTGGGCGCGTCCGGCACCCGCGGCTCGCAGGCCGAAGCGGTGATCGAGCGCGACACCGGCTGGACCATCGACAACCGCACCAATACCGCCGAAAGCAACCTGATCATCTTCCAGGACAAGGTGGGCGACCGCGTCTACCTCAACGACCAGGACAAGTGGGGCGCGACCGCCTCGCTGCAGTACAAGCCCAGCCGCACCTTCAGCCTGACCTTCGACGCCATGGTCGGCGGCTACGACACCACCGAGGACGAGTACGACGCCGCGGCCTATTCCGCCTCCAGCCGCAGCACGCTGGAGACGATCCACGAGTACGACGACACCACGCTGTCCGAGTACGGCATGCTGGTGCTGCGCGACGTGTCCTACACGGCCACCCAGCACGAGTTCCTCAGCAAGGAGCGCATCAACAAGACCGACTACGGCCAGTACAGCCTCGCCCTGGACTGGAACAACGACCTCTGGGACATCGAGGCGATGGCCGGTTACTCCGGCGCCGAGAAGACGCTGGACTATTCCAACCTGAAGCATGTCGCCTACGCGCCGTCGCGCACGCGCTGGACCGGGCGCAGCGGCGAGACCATTCCCAGCGCCAGCTCGGCCGGCTTCGACATGTACGCCTCGCCCGAGCGTTACCTGTTCGAGGCCTACGAGACCACGCTGGAGAAGATCGACGACGACAAGTACGCCGCCAAGCTCGACGTCACCCGCAAGCTCGACCTGCCGTTCCTGTCCGCGCTGCGCAGCGTGCAGTTCGGTGGCCGCTACACCGACCGCAGCAAGGAGCGCCAGTACGGCGAACTGAAGATCACCGGCCCGTCCGCTGGCGACACCTCCTGGGTCAACACGCGCACGCTGGCCGACAGCCCGCTGCAGGCCATCGGCGACATCGTCCCCGGCGGCGCCTACAGCGTGAAGGACCTGGACTGGCAGCAGGTGTCGAATGAGTTCGCCCGCGGCTACTTCCGCTACCCCGGCTTCTCCACGCCGTTCGACGACGCGCAGTACTACCGCGTGGACGAAGAAGTCGCCGCGCTGTACGCGATGACCAACTTCGACTTCATCCTCGGCCGCGTGCCGGTGACGGTGAACGCGGGCGCGCGCTACATCGACACCTCCGTCACCTCCTTCGGCTACCACCCCGTGCAGAACCCGGACGGCAGCACCGGCTACACCGACACGCCGGTGTCCAGCGACGGCGGCTATACCGACGTGCTGCCCAGCTTCAACCTGACCGCCGAGCTGGCCGATGGCCTGCTGCTGCGCGCCGCCGGCTCCGAGACGCTGATCCGTCCGGCGCTGACCGACGTGGCCTACAAGCGCACCGCCAGCTGGAGCTCGTTCCGCTTCACCGACGGCAACCCGGACCTCAAGCCCACCTACGCCAAGCAGTGGGAAATCGGCCTGGAGAAGTACCTGGACAACGGCGGCCTGCTGGCGGCGTCGTACTTCCGCAAGAAGATCGACGGCGTGGTGGTGAACGCGCTGACCGGCGTGGTCGAGGACGTGGCCGTCTACAACGCCAACGGCACGCTCAACGGCTACTACGACTTCGACGTCTACCAGCCGGTGAACGCCGACGGCTCGTACGACGTGGACGGCATCGAGCTGATCGCCAACCTGCCGCTGGCCACGTTCCATTCGGCGCTGGAAGGCTTCGGCATCAACGCCAACTACACGATGCTGGACAGCTCGCTGGCCGGCGAATCCGACCTGGGCATCCGCACGCCCATGCCCGGCCTGTCCGAGAAGACCTGGAACTTCACCGCGTACTACGAGAACGCACGCTTCGACGCCCGCGTGTCCTACAACCACAAGGACGAATACGTGGAGTCCATCGGCTACAACATGTATCCGATCTGGCGCGACGCCTACGGCCAGCTCGACGTCTCGATCGGCTACCGGATCAGCGACTACCTCAAGCTGAGCCTCAAGGGCATCAACCTGACCGACGAAGAGACCAGCGGCTACACCATGGACCCGTCCTTCCCGACCATGTACGAAAAGTCGGGCCGCCGCATCAGCCTGGGCCTGCGCGCGGATTTCTGAGCCACGGCGCGCCGCGGCATCGCTCGCGGCGCGCCTCTTCTTTCTGCGACCCGCCGCGCCTGCGGCGGCGTCTCCGCGTCCTGCGAGGTCTCCATGCGCTGCTTCCTGCTGCCGGCTCTGCTGGCCCTGTCCCTGTCCGCGAACGCCATGGCGGCCGATGAAGGCCGCGCCTGGCAGGCCGGCGACCACCACGTGCACAGCGAATGGAGCGTCGACTGGGACCGCACCACCTCGCCACCCACACCGATCCGCGGCGGCGATTCGCCGTACACGCGCAGCCGCAACGCACAACAGGCGCTGGCCTACGGCCTCACCTGGATGGTGCACACCGACCACGGTGGCCCCGGCCACTCGGCCGTCACCCACGAGCACGCCTGGCCCGCGCTGGAACAGGCACGCCGCGACGTGCCCGCATTGATCCAGTTCAACGGCATGGAATTCGACGTGCCGGCCGCCGAGCACGCCTCGCTGATCATCGCGCCCAGCCCGCGCGAGCGCGACGAACTGGTCGACATCGAACGCCGCTTCAGCCGCAACGAGCCGGCGGATGGCGTACAGCGCGACGAGGCGCAGACCATGCTCGCCGCGCTGGCGCACATGCGCGCCCTGCCCGCGCCGCCACTGATGTTCGTCAACCATCCCTCGCGCACCGCCACCGGCATGGGCCAGTGGGGCGAGGTGGAACCGGACGAACTGCGCGCCTGGCACGACACCGCACCGCGCGTGCTGGTCGGCATGGAAGGCGCCCCCGGCCACCAGGCCATCCGCAGCGAGCGTGGCCTGTACCGCAACCCGGCGGCACCGACGTTCGGCGGCTTCGACCAGATGACCACGCAGGTCGGCGGCGTGTGGGACACGCTGCTGGCCGAGGGCCGGCGCTTCTGGATCACCGCCACCTCCGATTCCCACCACAACCTGCGCGACGGCGGCCGCGACTACGACCCCGGCGAATACAGCAAGACCTACGTCTGGGCGCGGCGCGATGCCGACGACATCCTCGACGGCCTGCGCCACGGCCGCATGTTCGCCGTCACCGGCGACCTGATCGACGCGCTGGAACTGACGGTGCGCGGCAACGATGCCGCGCAGGTGGCGACCCTGGGCGACACGCTGGCATTGCCGGTAGGCACGACGATGCGCATCGAGCTGCGCGTGCGCCAGCCGAGCCGAGCGAATGCGCATGGCGAGCGACCGAGGCTGGCGCAGATGGAACTGATCGTCGGCTCTCCCGGTGATGACGGTACCCCGGTCATGCAGACACGCCATTCGCGCGCGGACCGCTGGCGCCGCGACGGCGACATGCTGGTCGTCACCTGGGACATGCCGGTACCCGCACGCGGCGCCTTCGTGCGCGCACGCGGCAGCAACACGCTGGACGCGACACCGCCCGCCGACGTGCCCGGCGAAGATCCGTGGCAGGACCTGTGGTTCTATTCCAACCCGGTGTTCATCGACGCCACCGGCGCTGCTTCGACCACGCCCGCACGCTGAAGCGCCCGACAGCACGCGTTCACGCCATCATGTGATCCGGCGCGCAGTTATGCTCGCGCGCTTGCACCGCGTTGACATCATCTTTGCGAACCCCGCGCGACACTGCAGGCGTGGTCGATGCCGCGACAGCGGCGTGCCGGATCCAGGTGAAACAGCCACGGCGACCACATGGGTACCGTTGTGCGAAGCCCGAGCTTCGCCCAGCTTGGCTGCAGGTGCGTCCCCGTCGAAGGATCGCTGGCGCGGTACCCTCTTTCTGCCGGAAGGAACTCCATCACGCTCGCCTTTCCTTCTCCCCGCGAGGCGGGGAGAAGGAGAAGCGGCATCGCTTCACTGGCGTCGGCTGTTCTTTCTCCACAATCGGCGGCGGGGAGAAGGAGAAGCCGTGGCACTTCGCTGGTGCCCGATGTTCCTTCTCCCCGCTAGGCGGGGAGAAGGTGGCCGGAGGCCGGATGAGGGGCGAGCGCGGTCTGGATTCCTGGGCGATTGCACATCGGTCGATCACGAACACCTAAGGCATCAGTACTTGCTTACGCATCGCACGCCCTGAAGCAAAAGCGCCCCTCATCCGCCCTTCGGGCACCTTCTCCCCGTTGGCACGGGAAGAAGGAAAAGCGGGGGCACTTCGCTGGCGTCGGCTGTTCCTTCTCCCCGCTAGGCGGGGAGAAGGTGGCCGGAGGCCGGATGAGGGGCGAGCGCGATTTGGATTCCTGGGCGACGGCATATCGGTAGGTCGCGAAGATCAAGGGCTTCAGCACTTGCTGCCGCATCGCGTGCACAAAAAAAAGGCGCCCCTCATCCACCCTTCGGGCACCTTCTCCCCGTTGGCACGGGGAGAAGGAAATGCGGGTGCAGTTCGCTCGCGCCGGCTGTTCCTTCTCCCCGCTAGGCGGGGAGAAGGTGGCCGGAGGCCGGATGAGGGGCGAGCGCGGTTTAGATTCCTGTGCGACGACGCATCGGTCGGACGCGAACATCAAAGGCGTCAGCACTCACTGACGCATTGCACGCGGTGACGAAAAAGCAGCCCTCATCCGCCTTCGGCACCTTTATCTCTTGGCGATCTGCCAGATTAGATGCCGAGAGCCGGCGTGGTCGAGCGTCACACCTTGGGTGCTACGACCGCGGGAGAGCAAGCTCGCCACGCCGGAATC
>NZ_JAKZBW010000052.1:0-6391 GCF_022539275.1 Pseudoxanthomonas sp. LH2527
GCAGCCCCGCCTGCCCCCGCGCCCCGCATTGCCCCCGCTGGACGATCCATCATGACCGTGCCTTCCGGCGCCGATCTGGCGCAATGGCTTGCCTACATCGAACAGCAGCACCCGAAGTCCATCGAGATGGGCCTGGACCGCGTGCGCGAGGTCGCCGCGCGCATGGCGCTGGACAAGCCCGCCGTCCGCGTCATCACCGTCGGCGGCACCAACGGCAAGGGCTCGACCGTGGCCTTCATCGAGGCCATCGCGCGTGCCGCCGGCTGGAAGGTGGGTGCGTACACCTCGCCGCACCTGCTGCGCTACAACGAGCGCGTGCGCATCGATGGCGTGGACGTGGATGACTCCTCGTTGGTCGAGGCATTCGCTGCCGTCGAAGCGGCGCGCGTGAGCCCCTCTCCCGTCGGCGACCAACGGAAATCCCCGTGGGAGAGAGGGGATGGGGTGAGGGTCGAACGAAGCGCGCGTGTTTCCGATAGCGACGCAACACCATCCCCACCCAACCCTCCCCTTGAAGGGGAGGGCTCCGGCATCCCGCTGACCTATTTCGAATTCGGCACGCTGGCCGCGCTGTGGCTGTTCGAGCGCGCGGGGCTTGATCTGGCCGTGCTGGAAATCGGGCTGGGCGGGCGGCTGGATGCGGTGAACATCGTCGATCCCGATGTCGCCGTCATCACCACGGTCGACATCGACCACACCGACTGGCTTGGCCATGACCGCGAAGCCATCGGCGCCGAAAAGGCGGGTATCGCGCGCGCGTGGAAGCCGCTGGTGCTGGGCGAGGTGGATTCGCCGTCCAGCGTACTTCGGCATGCCTACGCCATCGGTGCGAATGCATTGCGGCTGGGCAGCGACTTCTTCCACGAACCGATCGACAGCCAGCGCTGGCGCTGGCGCGAAGTCGGCGCCGAACTGGAACTGCCTTCGCCGGCCTTGTCCGCGCCTTCGCAGCGCGCAAATGCGGCCACCGCCATCGCCGCGCTGCGCGCGCTGCCGGGCGAGCCCGTGCCGGACCCCGCTTTCGCGGAAGGCGTGGCCAAGGCAGTGCTGCCGGGTCGCTTGCAGCCGTTCCAGCGCGATGGCGTGGAGGTGGTGCTGGATGTCGGCCACAACCCGCAGGCGGCGCGCGAACTGGCGGCGTGGCTGCAGGCGCGTCCGATCGCAGGCGTCACCCGCGTGGTGTTCGCCGCGCTGGCCGACAAGGACGTGCACGGCGTGGTCGACGCGTTCGCGGGCACGCCCCTGCAATGGTTCCTCGCGGGGCTGATGTCCGGCCCCCGCTCGCAGACGGCCGGACAGCTCGCGGCCCGCCTGGGCGACGCCCGGGTGGATGCGCCACGTCTGCATGACGACGTCGACGGCGCATTGCAGGCCGCGCTCGCCGCCTCGATGCCCGGAGACCGCGTGCTGGTGTTCGGCTCGTTCCACACCGTGGCCGATGCGATGCAGGTCCTGCATTCAGGTCGATGACGGGGAGCGCGCCGAGGCGCGCCGTATAATCGCCGCGGCATTCCCGCCGCAGCTCACGTGGACCTGGATGGATACTGCCCTGAAACAGCGCCTGATCGGTGCCGTCGTGCTGGTGGCGCTGGCCGTCATCTTCCTGCCGATGCTGGTGAAGGGCCCCGCGCCCGACAGTGGCGTGTCCGATGTGCCGCTGGACGTGCCGCCGGCCGCAGGTGGTGAATTCGAGACGCGTGAACTGCCGCTGGTGACGCCGGGCAATGCCCCCGCCACCGGCGCCGTCGGTCTGCAGGGCCAGGTCGCTGCGCCGGGCGCGGAGCCGGCACCGGCCGCCGGTGCGCTGCAGCCCGCCGCCACCGCGGGCGGCAACTTCGCCGTCAGCTTCGGTGCCTACGCCACGCAGGCCGATGCCGATGCCGTGCTAGCGCGCGTGACGCAGGCCAAGCTGCCGGGCTTCGTCGAGCCGGCGACCATCAACGGCAAACCCGCCTTCCGCGTGCGTGTGGGGCCGTATCCGGATCGCCCGCAGGCCGAATCCGCACGATTGGATGCCATCAAGATCCGCGGCGACGTCAACGCGCAGGTGGTGACGCTGGACGCGCCGGCGGCCACGCCGACGGCACCGTCGCCCACCGCGGCGGCCTCGGTCGCGACCGAGGCGCCCACCACGCCCGCCGTCACCACCCAGGCGTTGCCGCCCGAACCGGCCAAGCCCGCGCCGAAGCCGGCGGCGGCCGAGACGAAGCCGGTGGCGACCACGCCGCCGACCCCGAAGCCCGCGCCGGCCACTCCGACGCCGGCCGCGCCCGCTCCCAAGCCGGCCGAACCACCCAAGCCGGCCGCTTCCGCCACCGGTTTCGCCGTGCAACTGGGTGCGTTCTCGAATGCAGCCGATGCCAACGCGTTGCGCGACCGTGCGCGCGGCGCCGGTTTCAGCGCCTTCGTCGAACAGGTCCGCACCGACAAGGGCACGCTGAGCCGCGTGCGCGTCGGACCTGTCGCCAACCGTGCCGATGCGGATCGCCTGAAGACGCAGGTGGCCGCGAAGATCGGCGTCGACGGCATGGTCCGCCCGCATCCTTGATGGGATCAGCGCGCGCGATGGGTGAACGCCACGGGCGCGCCACGTGAGCGCGCTCGACCTGACGCTGCTGGCCATCGTCGGCGTGTCGACCCTGTTCGGGCTGATGCGCGGTTTCATCAGTGCGCTCGCTTCGATGGTCGCCTGGCTGCTGTCCGGTTGGGTGGCCTTCCATTACGGTGCCGACGTCGCCCACCTGCTCTCGAGCGATGGCCAGCCGTCGGCAAGCGAGCTGCTCGGCGGCTACGTCCTCAGCTTCGTCGGGGTAATGATCTTCGTCGGGCTGACCGGATGGGCCATCCGCCACCTGGTCAAGTCGGTCGGCCTGTCCGGCCTGGATCGCGCGCTGGGACTAGCGCTCGGACTGGCGCGCGGTGCCTTCGTCGCCTGCATCGTGCTGCTGCTGAGCGCCTTCACCGACCTGCCGAGCGAACCTGAATGGCATCGATCCTCCGTGGTGCCGGTGCTGCTGCCCGGTGCGCAGTGGCTGGCGCAGTGGTTGCCGGAATGGACTGTGCAGGAACTGGACTTTGGCAACGGGCGCCCGGCGGGCGATAATGCGCGCCTGCAAAACCTGTTGCCCCTGCCGCTGGACGAGATCGGCGCACCGCAGGAGCGCGCCCCACCGACCGCCTCGCCCGCGTCGAAACCGGAGTAGATCCACCATGTGCGGCATCGTCGGAATCGTCGGCAACCAGAATGTCGCCGGCCAGCTTTATGACGGGCTGACCGTCCTCCAGCATCGCGGACAGGACGCCGCCGGCATCGCCACCGCCGACGGCACGCGCCTGCGCGTGCACAAGGACAACGGGCTGGTGCGGGACGTCTTCAGTCCCAAGGCCATGAGCGTGCTGGAAGGCCGCGTGGGCATCGCGCACTGCCGCTATCCGACCGCCGGCTCCGAGGGCATGGACGAGGCACAGCCGTTCTACGTCAATTCGCCGTACGGCATCGCGCTGGCGCACAACGGCAACCTGATCAACACCGAGTCGCTGCGCCAGGACGTGTTCGCGCAGGACCGCCGCAACATCAACACCGATTCGGACAGCGAAGTGCTGCTGAACGTGTTCGCGCACGAACTGGACCTGCAACGCACGCTGAGCCCGGAGGCCGCCATCCGCGCCGTCGCCGGCGTGCATCGGCGGGTCAAGGGCGGCTATGCCGTGGTCAGCGTGGTGCTGGGCCTGGGCCTGGTGGCGTTCCGCGATCCGCATGGCATCCGTCCGCTGGTGCTGGGCAAGCGCGAGCACGGCGAGGGCACGGAATACATCATCGCGTCGGAGTCCGCCGCGCTCGACATCCTCGGCTTCGTGCGCATGCGCGACGTGCAGCCGGGCGAAGCGATCGTCATCACCGCGCGCGGCGAGCTGTTCAGCGAGATCGTCGCCGATGCGCCGCAGCACGCGCCGTGCATCTTCGAATACGTGTACTTCGCGCGCCCGGATTCGATGATCGACAACGTGTCGGTGCACAAGGCGCGCATGCGCATGGGCGTGAAGCTGGGCGAGAAGATCCTGCGCCTGCGTCCCGACCACGACATCGACACCATCATTCCCATCCCGGATACCTCGCGCGACGCCGCGCTGGAAATCTCCAACGTGCTGGGCGTGAAGTACCGCGAGGGATTCATCAAGAACCGCTACGTCGGCCGCACGTTCATCATGCCGGGGCAGGGCGAGCGGGTGAAATCGGTGCGCCGCAAGCTCAACCCGATCAACCTGGAATTCCGCAACCGCGTGGTGCTGCTGGTCGACGATTCCATCGTGCGCGGCACCACTTCCAAGCAGATCGTGCAGATGGCGCGCGATGCCGGTGCGCGCAAGGTCTACCTGGCCAGCGCCGCGCCGCCGGTGCGCCATCCCAACATCTACGGCATCGACATGCCGGCCGCCGACGAACTGGTGGCGCACGACCGCAGCGTCGAGGACATCGAGCACGAGCTGGGCTGCGACTGGCTGATCTACCAGGATCTCGAGGATCTGGAAGCGGCCGTGCGCGAGGGCAACCCGAACCTGACCGCCTTCGATTCGTCGTGCTTCGACGGCAAGTACGTCACCGGCATCGAGCCGGGTTACTTCGAGCGCATCGAGCAGGCGCGCTCCGACGAAGCCAAGCGCAAGCGCCGCGTCGGCTGACGCGGCAGCCCCGGGCATGACCACGCTGTTCGAGGCCGCCCGCGTCTGCCTGGATGCGGCGGACGTCGATGCGAAAGTCGCGTTGACGCAGCAGTACGCCACGGCCTTTGCGCGCGGCGAACTCGCGATCCCCGCGGACGCACCGCCGCCGGAGCCCATCCGTATGCCCGGGCGCCCGCCGAAGCCGACGCTGGTGCATCCGCGCGAGCTGCCGCGGCGCGGACTGGGCAGCGTGCAGGGCAGGGCGGCCTTCATCCACGCCATCGCGCATATCGAACTCAACGCCATCGACCTGGCCTGGGACGCGGCCTACCGCTTCCGCGGGCTACCGCACGACTTCTACGCGGACTGGGTAGGCGTGGCCCACGACGAGTCGCGCCATTTCGTGCTGCTGCGCGACCGCCTGCGCGAGCTCGGACACGACTACGGCGACTTCGATGCGCACAACGGCCTGTGGGAAATGACCGAGAAGACCGCCGACGATGGCCTGGCGCGGATGGCGCTGGTGCCGCGTGTACTGGAGGCGCGCGGCCTGGATGTCACGCCGGGGATGATCGTCAAGCTGCGCGAACTCGGCGATGAGGCCACCGTGGCGATCCTCGACCTGATCCTGCGCGAGGAAGTCGCGCACGTCGCCGCCGGTTCGCGCTGGTACCGCTGGTACTGCACGCAGCGCGGCATCGAACCGCGCGCGCGTTTCCGCGAACTGCTGAAGCAATACGCCGGCGGTTACCTGCATGGGCCGTTCAACATCGAGGCGCGCCTGCTGGCGGGTTTCGATGAGGATGAGCTGGCGGCGCTGGAAGCTCGGTAGGGTGGGCCTCGGCCCACCTCCCCATCATGCGTGGATGACGGTGTGGGAGCGACGTAAGTCGCGATGAACTGCCGCGGTGCCGTCATCGCGACTTACGTCGCTCCCACAATGGACAAGGCCTGTCCGGCCTCGCGTGTCAGAGCGAATCCAGCGCCATCCCATCCCGCTCCACCCGCAGCACCGAGCCCTGTTCGTACCAGTCGCCCAGCACGATGCGGCGGCAGGCGCGACCATCGACGGGGAGGTCATGGATCGCCGGTCGGTGCGTGTGGCCATGGATCAGGGTGTCGATGCCGAACTGGGCCAGCGTCGCGTCCACGGCCGTCGGCGTCACGTCGGTGAGGGTTTCAAACTGCACCTTGTCGTTCTGCTTCATGCCGCCCTGGTGGGCCGCACTGGCGGCACGCGCCTGCGCCGCGAACGCGAGTCGCGCGGCCAGCGGCTGCGACAGGAACTGCGCCTGCCAGGCGGGATTCCGCGTCTGCGCCCGGAACGCCTGGTAGGCGGTGTCGCCGGTACACAGCAGATCGCCATGCATCAGCAGCGCCGGCTTGCCGTACAGCGTGACGACGGCCGGGTCGGGCAGGATGCGCATGCCGGCGCGCCGGGCGAAGGCATCGCCCAGCAGGAAATCCCGGTTGCCGCGGATGAAGAACACCGGCACGCCGGCATCGGCCACCTCGCGGATGCGGGCAGCGACGTAGGCGCCGGTGCCGGAGGGATCGTCGTCGCCGACCCAGGCCTCGAACAGGTCGCCGAGGATGTACAGCGCATCGGCCGTGCGGGCTTCCCGCTGCATGAACGCGCCGAACAACTCGGTCACGGCCGGGCGTTCGGCGTCCAGATGCAGGTCGGAGATGAAAAGCGTGGTCATGCCGCGATTCTAAGCCCTCCCCT
>NZ_JAKZBW010000053.1:0-6048 GCF_022539275.1 Pseudoxanthomonas sp. LH2527
AGGGTGTCGGTGTGATCGTTCACGAGACGCGACACCATCCCCATCCCGGCCTTCCCCTTGGAGGGGAAGGGGGAAATGCGTCGCGCGCAGGGTAAAATTGCAGGATTCCGCCTATCGAGCTTCTCCATGGCCTGCCGTACCCGCTTCGCTCCCAGCCCCACCGGCTATCTGCACATCGGCGGCGCCCGCACGGCGCTGTACTGCTGGCTGGAAGCGCGCCATCGCGGCGGCGATTTCATCCTGCGCATCGAGGACACCGACCGCGAGCGCAGCACGCAGGCCGCCATCGACGCCATCCTAGATGCCATGGACTGGCTGGGCCTGAACTACGACGAAGGCCCGGTCTACCAGACCCATCGCATCGACCGCTATCGCGAGGTCGCCGAACAGCTCGTCGCCGCCGGCAAGGCTTACTACGCCTACGAGACGCGCGAAGAGCTCGATGCCATGCGCGAAGCCGCGATGGCGAAGCAGGAGAAGCCGCGCTACAACGGCGCCGCGCGCGAGCAGAACCTGCCGCACCGTGACGATCCGAACCGGGTGATCCGCTTCAAGAATCCGCTCGACGGCGTGGTCGCCTTCGACGACCTGATCAAGGGCCGCATCGAGATCGCCAACAGCGAACTCGACGACATGGTGATCTTCCGCCCGGATGGCTACCCGACCTACAACTTCGCCGTGGTCGTCGACGACTGGGACATGGGCATCACCGAAGTGATCCGCGGCGACGACCACATCAACAACACGCCGCGCCAGATCAACATCTACGAAGCGCTGGGCGCGCCGGTGCCGAAGTTCGCGCACATGCCGATGATCCTGGACGAAGAGGGCGCCAAGCTGTCCAAGCGCACCGGTGCGGCCGACGTGATGCAGTACAAGGATGCCGGCTACCTGCCGCATGCGCTGATCAACTACCTGGCGCGCCTCGGTTGGTCGCATGGCGACCAGGAACTGTTCTCGCGGCAGGAACTGATCGACCTGTTCGACGTGAAGGACGTGAACTCCAAGGCGGCGCGCCTGGACATGGCCAAGCTGGGCTGGGTCAATCAGCATTACCTGAAGACCGATGCGCCGGCGGACATTGCGCCGCATCTGGTCTACCAGCTGGAAAAACTGGGCGTCGATCTCGCCGCAGGTCCCGCGCCGGCCGATGTGGTGGTCGCGCTGCGCGACCGCGTGCAGACGCTGAAGGACATGGCCGAGAAGGCGGTGGTCTGGTACCAGCCGCTGACGACCTACGACGATGCGGCCGTGGCCAAGCATCTGGGCGCGGCGGCCCAGGCCCCGCTGGCGAAGGCCCGCGAGTCGCTGGCGGCGCTGGCGGAATGGAGTGCAGAGAGCGTATCGACGGCGCTGCACGAGGCCGCGGCGGCGCTCGAGCTGGGCATGGGCAAGGTGGCGCAGCCGCTGCGCGTGGCCATCACCGGCACGCAGGTCAGCCCCGACATTTCGCAGACCGTCTACCTGGCCGGTCGCGACGAAGCCTTGAAACGCATCGATGCCGCACTCATCAAGAGTGGTACGACCGCCTGATCCGGGATCGCCCCATGTCGAACGCCCACGCCTGCACCGACCCGCACCACCACGTCCACGACGCGCAGGCGTTCGTCGCGGCGGTGGAACATGCGTGCCAGGAGCGCGGCCTGCGACTCACGCCGATCCGTGCGCGCGTGCTGCAGCTGATCGCCGAAGCCGGCAAGCCGGTGAAGGCCTATGAACTGCTGGAATGGGTGCGCGCCACCAAGGGCGTCGGCGCCGATGCGCCGCCGACGGTGTACCGCGCGCTCGACTTCCTGATGGCCAACGGCTTCGTGCACAAGCTCGAGTCGGTCAACGCCTTCGTCGCCTGCCACCATCCCAACAGCGCCCAGCATTCGGTACCGTTCCTCATCTGCGACCGCTGCCACAGCGCGGTGGAGCTGGAGGACCGCGACGTGGTCGCCGCCCTCGATGCGCGCGCCAAGGCGCTCGGCTTCCAGCCGCAGGCGCAGACGCTAGAAGTGCATGGACTGTGCGCACGCTGCGCGGCGGCGTGAGGACGTAGCGAGGCACATGTCGAAGGACATGTGGGAGCGACGTAAGTCGCGATAGGCCACCGCGGCGCGTCATCGCGACCTACAGTCGCTCCCACAAACAGCTTCCTCAGGCTGCTGCCGGCACCGCCTTCGGCGACGTCTCCCGGATCGGCAGGTTGGCCAGGGCGGCGATCAGCGCCAGCGCCATGTCGGCGTACCACATCCATGTGTAGTCGCCGAAGCGCTCCAGCGCCAGGCCACCCAGCCAGGCGCCGAAGAAGCCGCCGATCTGGTGCGACAGCAGGGTCAGTCCGAACAGCGTGCCCAGGTAACGCGGGCCGAACAGCTTGCCGACCAGGCCGGCGGTCGGCGGCACCGTCGCCAGCCAGGTGAAGCCGAGTGCGGCGGCGAACACATAGAACGTCAACGGCGTCGGCGGCGCCATCAGGTACAGCGCGATCATCACCGCGCGACTGGCGTACATCGCCGCGAGGATCCACTTCATCCGCATCCGCTGTCCCAGCGCACCGGCGACCAGACTGCCGGCCACGTTGAACAGGCCGATCAGCGCGATCGACGCCGCCGACACGCTGGGCGACAGGCCGCACAGCGCGATCTCGCCCGGCAGGTGGGTCACCAGGAAGGCGATATGCACGCCGCAGGTGAAGAAGCCCACATGCAGCATCCAGTAGCTGCGGTCGCGCAGGGCGACGGCGATCTGCTGCTTCAGGGTGATATCGCCGATGGCGGTCGCCGTGGTCGCAGTGGCGTCTGCCGCTTTCTTCCGGCGCAGCGGAAAGGCCAGCGGAATCGCCAGCAGCGAGGCGACCGCCAGCGTATACATCGCACTGGCCCAGCCCGCGAACGCGATGACGGCCTGCACCAGCGGCGCGAACACGAACTGTCCCAGCGATCCGCCCGCGTTGATGAAGCCGGCCGCGAACGAGCGCTTTTCCGGTGCAAGCTGCTGCGCGGTGGCGCCGATCAGGATGGAGAAGCTGCCGGCACCCGCACCGGCCGCCGTCAGCAGACCCAGCGTGAACATCAGGCCCCACGGCGACGTCAGGTGGGGTGTCAGCACCAGGCCCAGCGACAGCAGCACCGCGCCGAGCACCAGCACGCCGGTGGAACCGCGCTTGTCGGCGATGGCGCCGAACACCGGCTGCACCGCACCCCAGGTGAACTGGCCGATCGCCAGCGCGAAACTGATCGCGGCGATGCCGATGCCGGTGTCCCGGTGGATCGGCGCAACGAACAGGCCGGTGGTCTGGCGCGCGCCCATGGTGATCATCAACGTCGCTGCTGCTGCGATCAGCAGGCCCCAGTGCATGCGGGGCGCGGAACCCGAGGCGGTGGCGCTCATGCGGCTTCTCCCAGATGGTGCCGCAGCAGATCATCCAGATGATCCAGATCGCGGTGCAGGCGCTGGATGCCCGCTTGGCCCAGCATTGCATCGAGGGTCGCCTGCGCGCGCTGCCAGTACGGTTTCGCGGCGGCCAAGCGGTCGCGACCCGGTGGCGTGAGGCCGATCATGCGCCGACGCGCATCGGGGCCGCGGACCGTTTCCAGCAGCCCTGCGTCCGCCAGCGGCGCCAGGTTGCGGCTGAGCGTGGTGCGGTCCATGCCCAGTTCGTCGGCCAGTTCGCCCAGCACACGCGGTTCGCGCTCGCTGCGGCGCAGGATGGAGTACTGGTTGAGGCTCAGTCCGACGGCCGCGAGTTCGTGGTCGTATACCTGCGTCACCCGGCGGCTGGCGCGGCGCAGGCGGAAGCAGGTGCACAGGCTGGGCGTGGTGGCGGCGATCGTGGCCGGCATCGGAAGGACGATAGCGGAGGGTGGCGCCATTATGTGTATATGCACATAATGAGCGTCAAGAAGGGCGGCTGCCATGCCGGCCAGCCGCCCCGGGGGAGGAACGTCAGAGGAGGATCAGAAGTAGGCGCGGATGCCGAACGCCACGCCGCGTCCCGGCAACGGCGCGTAGTCGCGCAGCAGCGAGGTGTGCGGGCGTGCTTCCTCGTCGGTCAGGTTGCTGCCGTCCAGGAACACCTCCCAGCTCGACGCCGGGCGGTCCCAGCGATAGGCCAGGTGCGCATCGACCAGCGTGTAGCCGTCGCTCGACTCCTCGTTCTGCGCCACGTCGTCCTGCTTGCCGTAGCGCACCGCGCCCAGCGACGCGCGCCAGCCGCCCAGCGACCAGCCCAGGTCCGCGCCCACGCGCATCGGCGAGATGCGCGGCAGGTAGCCGCCCTGCGCGATCTCGACTTCATAGCCGTGGGTGTGGTCGCCATGCGGCACCTCGAAAGCGACCGTCCGCATGCCGTCGCCATCGAGCTCCGCACGCACGTAGTCGCCATACACGCGCAGGTCCCAGGCGCCGGCGGCGGTGTCGGCGAGCTGGATCTTCGCTTCGGCTTCGGCGCCGGTGAAGGTGGCGTCGTCCTGCGTCCACAGCCGCACCGGGTAGCCTTCTTCCTCCACGCCGGTATCGGTGAGGTAGATGAAGTCCTTGAACTTGGTCTGGTAGACGGCGAGCTTCAGGTCAACGCGGTCGGTATGCCAGTGCGCGCCGATCTCCGCACGCACGCCCTTCTCGGTGTCGAGCGTGGTGTCGCCGATCTCGATGGACTGCGTGGCCACGTGCGTACCGCCGGCGAACAGCTCCTCGTTGGTCGGCGCACGCTCGGAGCGGTCCAGGCCGAAACGCAGGTCGAAGCCGTCGCTCAGGCGCCAGATCGCGGCCGCCGACAGGTTGATCGCATCGAAATCGGTGGACGCGCGATCCTCGGGCTTCAGCTTGACCTGGTCATAGCGCCCGCCCAGCTCCAGCTTCCACGGGCCGAAGTCCTTCTGCTGCAGCACGAACAGGCCCAGCGTGTCGGTGATGGTGGAGGGCACGAAGGCCTCTTCACCGACGGCGGTGAAGTCGGTGCTGCCGAACTGCAGGCCGAACGCACCGCGCCAGCCGTTCCAGGTCTTCTGCACCGCTTCCAGGCGTGCGTCGTAGCCCTCGTTGGTGAAGCGCGTGCCGATCTCGTCGCCTTCCAGTTCGAGGTGCTCGTAATCGTTCCAGGCGGCGCGCAGGTTGATGCTTTCCAGGAAGGAGACGGGGTTGTACACGCCGGCCTTCATGTCCAGGCGGTTCTGCACCATGTCGATGCGCACGGGGCCTTCCTCGTGCGCTTCTTCGTCGTGGTCTTCTTCGCCGTCATGGTCGTGATCGTGGTCTTCCGCGCCGTGCTCATGCGCGCCGGCGGGAATGCCGTAGTTGCTGCGATAGGTGCTGGCGGCGAGACCGAAGTAGCCGCGGTCGCCGAGATAGGTCGCGCCGACGGCGCCGGCACGCGTCTTCACCGAACTGTTGGGCAGGGTGCCCTCGGGCTGCGGTTCCTCCTCGTGCTCTTCGCCTTCCTCGTGGTCATGCAGGATGGCGACGCCGGGGATGTCGTAGTCGTCGGTGTCGCGCACCAGGCCGTCGACATGCAGCACCCAGTTCCCGTTCACGCCATCGAGGCGGAACATGCCGGTGCGCTCGTCGTTGACCGTGTTGCCGCGCACTTCGGCGCGTCCGCTCAGCGGCTGGTCGGGGATCGACTCGGCCAGGCGACCGTCCACCACGTTGACCGCGCCGCCGATGGCGCCGCTGCCGAACAGCAGCGTCGCCGGACCCTTCAGCACTTCGATCTGGTCGGCGAGGAAGGGTTCGATGCTGACCGCATGGTCGGCGCTGACCGTGGAGGCGTCCATCGAGCCGAGGCCGCCGGACAGCACCTGCACGCGCGGGCCTTCCTGGCCGCGGATGATCGGGCGGCCCACGCCGGTACCGAAGTAGGTGGTCTGCACGCCCGGCAGCTTGGCGACGGTCTCGCCCAGCGTGCCGGCCTTGGCCTTGTCCAGATCCTCGCCGTACAGCACGTCCACCGGGGTCGCCACGGATTCGGCGTTGCCCTTCAAGGGCGAGGCGGTGACCACGACGGCGTCGAGGTCCTTGGCTTTCACCTCGCCGTCGGTCTGGGCGAAGGCGGCGGGGGAG
>NZ_JAKZBW010000054.1:0-4636 GCF_022539275.1 Pseudoxanthomonas sp. LH2527
GTGGCCCTGGTGGCATCCATGCGCAAACTGCTGGTCATCCTCAACGCCCGCATGCGGGACCATCTCAACGCCTCCCAAACAGCCTGAATCAAGACAGTTGCTCTCCCCGCTGCGCAGGGAGAGGGGAGCTGTGGAAGATTTCCTCCTGCCGTAGCGCCTGAATCAGGACAACTGCTCTCCCCGCAGGCGGGGATAGGGCGAGCTGTTGCGTGGTGCTGGAAACGAAAACGGCCCCTTTGCGGGGCCGCTCCGTCCCGCACATGCGCTGCTTACTTCTTCGGTGCCGCGACGGGAGCACCCGCTGCCTTGGCAAAATCCCCCGCCACGAACACGCTCAGCATTTCCGGCTTCAGGTGCTTGCGGATCGCCGCATTGACCTGGTCCCGTGTCAGCGCGGCGTACTTCGCATCCAGGTCGGCGGTGAACTGCATGTTGCGGCCGAAGTAGAGCTGGTCGGTGAGCATGCCGGCGATGGTGCCGTCCTCGGCGCGGGCCTGCTGGCGTTCGGTCAGCGTGCCGGCCACGGCGTCCTTCAGTTCGTCGGCGGTGATACCGTCCTTCAACAGCCTGTCCAGCTCTTCGCGTACCAGTGCTTCCACCTTCGCCATGTTCTCGGGTGCGGCGATCGCCTGCACGGTGAAGCTGCCGGCATCGTCCTTGCCGCTGCGGCTGTCGTCAGCGCGGATGCCGCTGGAGACGCCGTAGCTGAGCCCCTCCTGCTGGCGGATGCGGTCGCCCAGGCGCGATTTCAGCGCGCCGCCGCCGAAGATGCGGTTGGCGACGATCATCGCCGGGTAGTCGTCGTCGGTCACGCGCAGCGACAGGTTCTGCCGCGCCAGCAGCATCGCGTTGGGCTTGTCCGGCGTCTCGAAGCGCGCCTGCTTCGCGGCGACGTCGGTGTAGCGCGTATCGATGGACGCGTACGGCGTGCCCGCGTGCCAGCCGGCGAACAGCTGCTCCAGTTGCGCGCGGACGGCCACCGGATCGAAGTCGCCGACGATGGCGATCTCGCCCTCGGACGTGCCGTAGAGGTCGCGATGGAACGCACGCACTTCGTCCAGCGTCAGCGCCTTCATCATCGCCAGCGATTCGTCCAGGGTGCGGTTGCGCAGCGGGTGGCCGGCCGGCCACGGATCGAAGTACTGCGCCAGCGCGCGACCTGCGATCGCACCGGGCTCCTGGCGCGAGGCTTCCATGCCGGTCAGCGCCTGCACGCGCAGCTGCTCGAACTCTTCCTGCGGGAACGCCGGGTTGCGCAGCACGTCGGCGGCCAGCGCCAGCGCATCGGCCAGGTGGTCGCGCCGTGTCTGCAGGCCGATGGCCGCACCCTGCAGGCTGCCGCTGATGCTGCCCTGCGTCTTCAGCTGCTGCAGGCGCTGGTCGATCTGCGTGCGGGTCATGGTCTTGCTGCCGCGCATCAGCATGGCCCCGGCCATGCCGGCGGCGCCTTCGCGGCCGGTCAGCGCGGCTTCGTCGGCGAAGCGGAAGTTGGCATCGACGATCACCGTGCCGCCGCGGGTCTTCTTCGGCAGCAGCGACACCCGCAGGGCCTTGCCCAGGGTGAAGGTCTGCGTGCGCGATTCGATGTTCTGCGGCGACGGATCGAACTGCTCGCCCGCGCTGACCGCGGCGCGGCCGGTGTAGCCGTCGACCAGGGTGGCGACGGCCGGCGCGGCGGGAATCTCCACGCGCTCGGGGGTCTCGCTGGGAATGAAACGTCCCAAGGTGCGGTTGCTCGACTTCAGGTACGCGGCGGCGACGCGGTTGACGTCGGCGGCGGTGACCTTCTCGATGGCGTCGCGGCTGGTGAACAGCAGGCGCCAGTCGCCGGCGGACTGGAACTCCGACAGGCCCATGCCGACCGCGTTGACGTCGGTGAAGTACAGCTCGTAGGCGTTGCCGATGCGCTGTTTGGCCTCGTCCACTTCCGCCTGTGTCACCGGCTGTGCGGCGATCTGCTCCAGCTGCTTCAGCAGTTCGGCCTCGGTCTTCTTCGCATCGCCGTCGTTGGGGATGACGGCGACGGCGGTCAGCAGGCCGGGGTCGCGCATCGATTCGCTGCTCGCGCCGCTGCCGGCGGCCAGCTTGCCTTCCACCAGCGCCTTGTGCAGACGGCCTCCGGGGGTGTGGCCCAGTACGTTGGCCAGCACGCTCAGCGGCGCGCTGTCGGCGTGCGCAACGGCGGGCACGTGGTAGGCGGCGGCGACCAGGCGCAGGTTGCCGACACGGCGTACGGTGACTTCGCGCTCGCCGTCCTGGGCCGGTTCCACGGTGTAGGAGCGCGGCAGCGTGCGCGCGGGCTTCTTCAGCGGGCCGAAATGGCGCGCGATGCGCGCCAGCACGTCGGCGGTGTCGACGCGGCCGGCGACGATCAGGGTGGCGTTGTCCGGCTGGTACCACTGGCGGTAGAACGCCTGCAGCCTGTCGATCGGCACGCCTTCCACGTCGCTGCGCGCGCCGATGGTGGTGTTGCCGTAGTTGTGCCAGAGGAAGGCGGTGGAGCGGATGCGCTGGAACAGCACGCCGCCGGGATTGTTCTCGCCGGCTTCCAGTTCGTTGCGCACCACGGTCATCTCGCTGTCGAGGTCCTTCTTCGCCACGTTGGAATGGACCATGCGGTCGGCTTCCATCTGCAGCACCCACTCCAGGGTGTCGGTGTTGGCCGGGAACGAGGCGTAGTAGTTGGTGCGGTCCAGGCCGGTAGTGGCATTGAAGCCGATGCCGCGCTTCTTCATCTCGCCGCTGATGTCGGACTGCGTGGGCGTGCCCTTGAACAGCAGGTGCTCCAGCAGGTGGGCCATGCCCGTCTCGCCGTAGTTCTCGTGCACCGAACCGACGTTGTAGACCAGGTTGACGGTCACGGTGGGCTTGGTGGCATCGGGGAACAGCAGCACGCGCAGGCCGTTGGCCAGGGTGTATTCGCTGATGCCTTCGATGCTGGGACCGGCGGCGACGCCTTTCGGCAGCGCCGTCTGCGCCTGCAGCGCGGCGGGATGGCCCAGCGCCAGCGTGACGGCCAGGCCGAGTGCGACAATGAAACGGGGTGACTTCATCCACAATCCTCCATCGGTGCCGCCTGCGTCCATCGCGGGCGGCGTGGCACGAGTTTCGCAGATTTGGAAGGCGCGTAGATTCATGGATTACGGTGAGACGAAGACGGACGACGGTGCATTGCCGGTGCTGTACGCCGATGCGCAGATCGCGGTGGTGAACAAGCCTGCGGGCGTGATGGCGCACGACAGCAAGCTGGCGCGCGGCGAGACCGACTTCGTCGCCGATCGCCTGCGCGTGCAGTTCGGCAAGCCGATCTTCCTGATCCATCGCCTGGATCGCGCCACCAGCGGCTGCCTGCTGGTGGCGTTCGACCGCGACAGCGCTTCGACGCTGGGCAAGGTGCTGATGTCGCGCGAGGTGGACAAGGATTATCTGGCCGTGTGTCGCGGCTGGCCGGAGCCGGATTTCGTGGTCGATCATCCGCTCGATGGCGGCCCGGGCAAGCCGGAGAAGAAACCGTCGCTGACGCGTTTCGTGCGGCTGGCGACCGGCGAGTTGCCGCTGCCGTCGGGCGGCTTCGAGACCTCGCGCTATGCGCTGCTTCGCTGCCAGCCGGAGACCGGCCGCTTCCGCCAGATCCGGCGGCATCTCAAGCACGCCTTCCATCACCTGATCGGCGACACCAGCCACGGCGATGGACGCCACAACCGCCACTTCCGCATGCACGGCGTGCACCGCATGCTGCTGCACGCGGTGCGGCTGTCGTTCCCGCACCCACTCACCGGCGAACGCATCGAAGCGGTGGCGCCACTGGATGCCGAGTTCCGCAAGGCATATGCGCTGTTCGGGTGGGAAGCCGATCTGCGTTAGCTGTTGCTTTCTGTAGGAGCGACGTCAGTCGCGACCGCAGGAACGAAACGCCCGGATCGTCGGATCCAGGAGCAGCGGCATCGGATTGTGTCCTAGCGCTGAAACGCCAATGGCTGCCATGGCGTGCGGTCGCGACTGACGTCGCTCCTACAACGAGCAACCAACCCGCAACGTCACCCCACCCGCATCGCCGCCAGCACCATCAGCGCCACGGCGCACAGCATGCCCACCAGCCAGACGACGCTGCGCAGCGATTGCTTGTCGGCCAGGTAGAACACGCCATGCAGCACGCGCGCAATGACGAAGGCGATGGCGAGCGGTGTGATCGTCTCTGCCGGCACGCCGGCCAGTTGCGCCATCAGCACGCCGGCGACGAAGGCGGGAAACGCCTCGAAGCCGTTGAGGTGCGCCGCATTGGCGCGCTGCACCTTGTAGTTGCCGTCCTGCTTGGCCACCCACGCGCGCGGGTTGCGGTTGTTGTAACGCTCGCCGGACCGCTTGGCGATGAAGACCCACAGGTACGGCAGCAGCGCGGTGATCAGGATGCACCAGTAAGCGATGGACATGAGCGTTTCCCTCCGAGGATGGCAAAGCCTAGTGCGTGGAGCGGGTGGGCGTCCATGGGAAGTTTCCCTCTCCCCGGGGAGCGGGGAGAGCAACTGTCTTGATTCAGGCTGTTTGGGAGGCGTTGAGATGGTCCCGCATGCGGGCGTTGAGGATGACCAGCAGTTTGCGCATGGATGCCACCAGGGCCACCTTGGCGGGTTTACCT
>NZ_JAKZBW010000055.1:0-3033 GCF_022539275.1 Pseudoxanthomonas sp. LH2527
CCCCGCATCGTCCCCGGCCGGTCAGGCAGGGCCAGCAGCGCACTGGCGAACAAGGCGGGGCGAACGGCGTTCAGGAAAGACACGGGGTGAGGGCTCCTTCGGTTCAGGCGGGCCCTAGTGGAGCAGCCGGGGGCAGCCGATGCAAACCGCGACGGGGCGGTCAGGGGACGCGTTGTGGCAAAATTGCGCCCTTGGCGCGGCGTCGCGCCGGTTCCACCCGATCCGACCTCCCGCTGGCCCAGGCCCTGCCTGACCGGCCGGGGACGATGCGGGGCCTCCTTCGCATCGACCTGCCCCATGGCTGACGAAACCGGACATCTTCCCCGCGGCCCCGGCCGCATCCTCAAGGCGACGGTCTGGTCCTTCCAGGGCCTGCGCGCGGCGTGGATGCACGAATCCTCGTTCCGCCTGGAGGTCTACCTGCTGGTGGTGCTGGCGCCGCTGGCGCTGTGGCTGGGGCAGGACGGGCTGGAGCGCGCGCTGATGATCGGCAGTTGCCTGCTGGTGCTGGCGGCAGAACTGCTGAACTCGGCGGTGGAAGCGGTGATCGAGCGCTACGGCCCCGAACACCACGAACTCGCCGGTCGCGCGAAGGACATGGGCTCAGCCGCCGTCTTCGTGCTGATGATGAACGTACTCCTCTGCTGGGGCCTGATCCTCGCGCCCCGCTATCTCTGATTTATGATCTGAACCAAGGTACTCCCCGATGATGGAATTGCTTACCGATCCGCAGGTGTGGATCACGCTGGTCACGCTGAGCGCGATCGAGATCGTGCTGGGCATCGACAACCTGGTCTTCATCTCCATCGCGGTCAGCAAGCTGCCGCCGCACCAGCGCGAGGTCGCGCGCAAGTTCGGCATCGCGGTGGCCTGCATCACGCGCATCCTGCTGCTGCTGACGCTGGCCTGGCTTGCGGGACTGACCGCCGACCTGTTCACGCTGTTCGGCCAGGGCATCTCGGTGCGCGACCTGGTGCTGATCCTCGGCGGCCTGTTCCTGCTGGTGAAAGGCACCAAGGAAATCCTGGAACTGGTGAAGGGCGAGCCGGATTCGGAAGACGTGCACACGCGTCCAGCAGTGTCGTTCGCCGGCGTGATCGCGCAGATCGCGGTGATCGACATCGTGTTCTCGCTGGACTCGGTGATCGCGGCGGTCGGCATGGCCAACCACACCCCGGTGATGGTGGCGGCGATCCTGCTGGCGGTGGCGGTGATGCTGCTGGCGGCCAAGCCGCTGGGCCAGTTCATCGACAACAACCCCACCATCAAGATGCTGGCGCTGGCCTTCATCGTGGCGGTCGGTGCCTACCTGCTGCTGGATGGTTTCGAGCTGCACATCGAGAAGGGCTACCTGTACGGCGCGATGGGCTTCTCCGCGCTGGTCGAGTGCCTCAACCTGTGGGCGAAGAAGCGCAGCGCCCAGCGCATGCTGCGCGAGTAAGCGCGCCGCCGGCATCGCGGACGCAGGGCTCCCATCGGGAGCCCTTCGTTTTTCACGGCGGGGTAACAAGCCGGCATGCCGCGGCCCCCACGCCGCGTCGCGCTTGCGCCGTCACCGGCGAGGTGCTGCAATCGGCGCCAGTCAAAGGGAGTGTCGTGCCATGCGCCAGATGTCGCGTCTGTGGTTGCTCGTCGTGTTCGTCGCACTGTTGTCCGGCTGCGGCTACAACACCATCCAGCAGAAGGACGAAGCGGTGAAGGCCGGCTGGTCCGAGGTGCTCAACCAGTACAAGCGGCGCGCCGACCTGATTCCCAACCTGGTCAAGACCGTGCAGGGCTACGCACAGCAGGAGCGCCAGGTGCTGACCGACGTGACCAATGCGCGTGCGCGCGTCGGCCAGATCCAGGTCAATGCCGACGATGCCGCCTCGCTGCAGCAGTTCCAGCAGGCGCAGGGCGAACTGTCCAGCGCGCTGTCGCGGCTGCTGGTGGTCACCGAGAACTATCCCAACTTGAAGTCCGACCAGTCCTTCCGCGACCTGCAGGCGCAGCTGGAAGGCACCGAGAACCGCATCACCGTCGCGCGCGGCCGTTACATCCAGACCGTGCAGGACTACAACACCTATATCCGCCAGTTCCCGCAACTGATCACCGCCAAGCTCACCGGCGCGAAGGAAAAGCCCAACTTCACCGTCGAGAACGAAGCCGCGATCTCCGAAGCGCCGGCCGTCGACTTCGGTACGCCGGCACCGGCCGCGCCGCAGGCCCCGGTACCGCCGCCTCCGCCGTCGCCCGGCAACTGATCTGCATCCCGCCACTCCCATGCTGCGCGCGCTGGCGCTCTGCCTGCTGCTGACCGTCGCGCCGGCATGGGCGCAGACGCTGGCGGCGATTCCCGCGCTGGACTCGCCGGTGGTCGACACCACCGGCACGCTCGATGCCGCGCAGAAGCAGCAGCTCGAACAACAGGCCCTCGCGCTGCAACAGCGCAAGGGCAGCCAGCTGCAGGTGCTGATGGTCGCCACCACGCAGCCGGAGACGATCGAGCAGTACACGCAGCGCGTGTTCGACCAGTGGAAGCTGGGTCGCCAGGGTGTCGACGATGGCGTGCTGCTGCTGGTGGCCAAGGATGATCGCCGCGTGCGCATCCAGCCCGGCTATGGGCTGGAGGGCGCCATTCCCGACGCCATCGCCAACCGCGTCATCCAGGAATACCTGGCGCCGAAGTTCCGCGCCGGCGATTTCGGCGGCGGCATCACCGACGCCACGGCGACGCTGGTCAAGCTGATCGACGGCGAAGCCCTGCCCGAACCGGTGAGCACCCATCGCGAGCCCGGTGGCCGCCGCGGCGGCGACTGGTTCTTCGCGCTGTTCGCGGCCTTCATCGTGGCGACGATCGTGCGCGGCGTGTTCGGCCGGTCGTCCGCGGGGCTGCGCGGGCTGTTCACCGGCGGTGCTGCGGCAGGCGTCGCGCTGCTGCTGTCGTCGCTGATCCCGGCCGGCATCGCCGGCGTGTTCGGGCTGCTTTACGGACTGGCGTCGGTCTCCACGCGCGGTGGCTATGCGCGCCATCGCGACTGGGGTGGCTGGAGC
>NZ_JAKZBW010000056.1:0-2812 GCF_022539275.1 Pseudoxanthomonas sp. LH2527
AGGTAAACCCGCCAAGGTGGCCCTGGTGGCATCCATGCGCAAACTGCTGGTCATCCTCAACGCCCGCATGCGGGACCATCTCAACGCCTCCCAAACAGCCTGAATCAAGACAGTTGCTCTCCCCGCTTCGCAGGGCGAGGGAACAGCTGCTCGCGGCAAGACTTAGCAGCGACGCGCCGACGCTCTTCCTTCTCCCTGCGATAGCGGGGAGAAGGTGCCCGGAGGGCGGATGAGGGGCAGAGCGCGGTCAGTCACCGGGCGCGGGTGCGTCCGCCTGTCCGTTCGCCCCTCACCCGCCTTCGGCACCCTCTCCCCGCACGCGGGGCGAGGGAACAGCCGCTCGCGGTGAAACTGAGTCGCCGTGCATCAACGCCGTTCCTTCTCCCTGCGCAAGCGGGGAGACGGAAACATCGATGCATCGCGCGCACTTCGTCACCCCCGCGCAGGCGGGGGCCCAGTGACGTTGCTTCGATGCGCTCAAGGCGCTGGGTCCCCGCCTGCGCGGGGATGACGGCAAAGGCGGTCAGGACGTCGTTGTGCCCTGTGTGTGATGCAGGGACAAGCAGAATGAGCGAGGCGTGGCGGCAAGCGACGCCCGCATGCCGTGCGCGACAGCGTCAGGCACCGATCAGGCTCTCCGCCGGGATGCCGAGATTGCGGTGCAGGTTGCGGATCATCTCGAGGGTGAGCCCGCGCTTGCGGTTCAGCACCTCATAGACGCGGTTGGGCTGCCCGATGGAAGGCACCAGGTCCTTGACGGTCAGGCCGCCCTGCTCCATGCGGAAGCGGATCGCCTCGATCGGGTCCGGGGCCTCGATGGGGAAGCGCTTGGCCTCGTAGGCTTCGACCAGCGTGGCGAGGATCTCGAAACGGTCGCCTTCCTCCGTGCCCGGTTCCGGCTCGTTGTCGAAATAGGCCGACAGTTCGCGCAGCGCGGCCTTGTAGTCTTTTGCAGTGCGGACGGGGCGGATGTTCATGGAGCCTCCACGGTGGCGGCATCGATCCGGTCGTACTCGGTGTGCGTGCCGATGAACTTGATATAGATCGCCTGGAACCGATAGGCGACCGCGACAACGAGGCGGTAATCGTTGCCCTTGATGTTGAACACCACGCGGTTGCGGCCAACGAAACTGGCACTCGCGTAGCGTTGGCGAATGTCCTGCGGCGTGGTCCATGCGGCATGCCTGGCTTCGTCGTACCACGCCTTGAGGGGCTGTTCGGCGTCGGCGTGGCGCGCCCAGAATTCTCTCAAGGTGCCGACGGCGATGACCTTCATGGACGCACTCTAGTCCCGAATTGGGACTATGGCAAGCGGCAGCCCTTCTGCGTTCGCCCGTCAACCGCACCGGTATCGAGTGCGGGGCAAGATTTGGCACCCTCTTACCCGGATGCGGGGCGAGGGAATATCGCGCTCGTGGTGAAACTTGGCCGCGATGCACCGACGCTTTTCCTTCTCCCTGCGAAGCGGGGAGAAGGTGCCCGGAGGGCGGATGAGGGGCAAAGCGCAGTGAGTCACCGGGCGCCGAAGCATCCCCTCTCCGTTCGCCCCTCACCCGCCCCCGTATCAAGTACGGGGCAGGCTTCGGCACCCTCTCCCCGCTTCGCAGGGAGAGGGAAACATCGATGCATCGTGAGGGAACCCTCGATGCACCGTGTGCGCCCCTTAAAAGAAGAACCCCGCCGAGGCGGGGTTCCAGATTCATGCCGCGATCCGCTCGATCCGGGCGACCGCATCACCGAGGACGCGGTGCGCTTCCTCCAGATCGTAGTCCGCCTGCAAGCCCAGCCAGAACCGCTCGCTGGTCCCCAGCGCCGCCGCCAGCCGGACCGCGGTGTCGGCGGTGATACCACGCTTGCCCAGCACGATCTCGTTGATGCGGCGCGGCGGAACCTCCGCGGCGCGCGCCAGCGCGTTCTGGCTGATGCCCATCGGGAGCAGGAACTCCTCCAAGAGCACTTCACCGGGATGGATGTTGGGCAGGGTCTTCATGGAAACGAATCTCTTGGATACAGCTCAGTGGTAGGCGACGATTTCCACGCCATGCGCGTCACCGTTCTTCCAGCGGAAGCAGACGCGCCATTGATCATTGATCCGGATGCTGTGCTGGCCCTTGCGGTCGCCTTTCAGCGCCTCAAGCCGATTGGCCGGGGGAATCCACAGATCGTCCAGGGTCGCCGCATTGTTCAGCATGCGCAGCTTGCGACGCGCCACGGCCTGCATGCCGGCCGGCAAGCGCCGCGAGGGCGTGCCGTTCCAGACTTTTTCGGCTTCCTTGTCGGCGAAGTCCCGGATCACGGCCCCACCATAACGCTGGCCGTCATGGGACGCAACCTGCCATGCGCATGCAGCAGCGCGGCAAAGTTCCTGACGCGGCCGGGGAGCTTACGGTTGAAGCGCCGACGCCTTTCCTTCTCCCTGCGACAGCGGGGAGAAGGTGCCCGGAGGGCGGATGAGGGGCAAAGCGCGGTGCCTCACCGGGCGCCGACACGTCCACCTCTCCGTTCGCCCCTCACCCGCCTTCGGCACCCTCTCCCCGCTTCGCAGGGAGAGGGAACAACTGCTCGCGGCAAGACTTAGCAGCGACAAGCCCATGCTTTTCCTTCTCCCTGCGCAAGCGGGGAGAAGGTGCCCGGAGGGCGGATGAGGGGCGGAGCGCGGTGAGTCACCGGGCGCGGATGCGTCCGCCTCTCCGTTCGCCCCTCACCCGCCTTCGGCACCCTTATCTCTTGGCGATCTGCCAGATTAGATGCCGAGAGCCGGCGTGGTCGAGCGTCACACCTTGGGTGCTACGACCGCGGGAGAGCAAGCTCG
>NZ_JAKZBW010000057.1:0-2796 GCF_022539275.1 Pseudoxanthomonas sp. LH2527
AGGTAAACCCGCCAAGGTGGCCCTGGTGGCATCCATGCGCAAACTGCTGGTCATCCTCAACGCCCGCATGCGGGACCATCTCAACGCCTCCCAAACAGCCTGAATCAAGACAGTTGCTCTCCCCGCCCAGCGGGGAGAAGGAAAAGGGAGCATCAGAACTCCATCTTCACCGAGGCCGCGCTGCGCTTCGCTTCACCGTGGTACACCGCTTCGATGTTGTTGCCGTCCGGGTCCAGCACGAACGCAGCGTAATACCCGGGGTGATACGACCGCAGTCCCGGCGCGCCGTTGTCCTTGCCGCCGTGCGCCAACGCGACTTCGTGGAAGCGGTCCACCATCGCGCGATCCTGCGCCTGGAACGCCAGGTGGTGGCGGCCGGTGAGCTCGCCGTGTGCGGCTTCGCTGCCGGCGGTGGAAACGAACAGCTCATCGGCCCAGAAATAGCCCGTGTCCTCGCCGCCCATCGGCACGCCGAGCACATCAAATACCGCCGCGTAGAACCTGCGGCTCGCCTCCAGGTCGCGCACGACCAGTTGGACATGGTCGATCAGGCGGCCGCGGTGCAGTTCATTCGTTTCCATGAGGCAATCCTCCGGTTGAAAGACCGACAGTGAACACATGGCATGCGGACAGCGAGTGTCCCCGACCTTTCGTCGGCACGGCGTCAATGCGATCTGCCCGCACACCGTGACGCCCCCTGCACACCCGTGCGCCGATGATCGGTGGATACAGGCCCTCGCGCACCGCGATGGCTGGTCCGTCCGTCCAGGAGACCCCAGATGGCTGCGCGCAAATCCGCTCCCCGTTCATCGAACACCGCCCCGTCCGCCACGCCGACCACCGGCAACGGCGGCGAACTGCACTTCACCGCCAGCGGCAAGCATCCGCCGCTGACCACCAACCAGGGCATCCCGGTCAGCGACAACCAGAATTCGCTGCGCGCGCACGAACGCGGACCGACGCTGCTGGAAGACTTCATCCTGCGCGAGAAGATCACCCACTTCGACCACGAGCGCATCCCCGAGCGCATCGTGCATGCGCGCGGCACCGGTGCGCACGGTTACTTCGAGCTGACGAAATCGCTGAAGAAGTACACCACCGCACGCGTACTCAACGAGACCGGCGTGCGCACGCCGGTGTTCTGCCGCTTCTCCACCGTGGCCGGCGGCGCCGGCTCGGTGGACACGCCGCGCGACGTGCGCGGCTTCGCGGTGAAGTTCTACACCCAGGAGGGCAACTGGGACCTGGTGGGCAACAACATCCCGGTGTTCTTCATCCAGGACGCGATGAAATTCCCGGACCTGGTGCACTCGGTGAAGATGGAACCCGACCGCGGCTATCCGCAGGCCGGCAGCGCGCACGACACGTTCTGGGATTTCATTTCGCTGACGCCAGAAGCCTTCCACATGATCATGTGGGCGATGAGCGACCGCACGATTCCGCGCTCGCTGCGGATGATCGAAGGCTTCGGCGTGCACAGCTTCCGCCTGCTCGATGCCAAGGGCAACAGCACCTTCGTCAAGTTCCACTGGCGCCCGAAGCTCGGCCTCCAGTCGACCGTGTGGGATGAAGCGGTGAAGTTGCAGGCCGCCGACAACGACTTCCATCGCCGCGACCTGTTCGAGGCCATCCAGAAGGGCGATTTCCCCGAATGGGAACTGGCGGTGCAGCTGTTCACCGAGGAACAGGCCGATGCCTTCCCGTTCGATCATCTCGATCCGACCAAGCTGATCCCCGAGGAACTGGTGCCGCTGACGGTGATCGGCCGCATGGTGCTGGACCGCTGGCCGGACAACTTCTTCGCCGAGACCGAACAGGTCGCCTACTGCCCGGCCAACATCGTGCCCGGCATCGACTTCAGCAACGACCCGCTGCTGCAGGGCCGGCTGTTCTCCTATCTGGACACGCAGCTGTCGCGGCTGGGCGGACCCAACTTCCACCAGATCCCGGTCAATGCGCCGAAGTGCCCGTTCGCCAACCTGCAACGCGACGGCCACATGCAGATGCAGGTACCGAAGGGGCGCGTGAACTACGAGCCCAGCAGCCTGCAGCCGGATACCCCGCGCGAAACGCCGGCCGGCTTCCGCAGCCACGCCAGTATCGCCGACGGCCGCAAGGGGCGCGTGCGGCCGGAGAGCTTCGCCGACCACTACAGCCAGGCGCGGCTGTTCTTCCGCAGCCAGACCGCGCCGGAGCAGGCGCACATGGCGGCGGCACTGGTGTTCGAGCTGTCGAAGGTGGAAACCCCGCACGTGCGCGAGGCCATCGTCGGCCACCTGCGCCACATCGATGCCGTCTTGGCCAAGCGCGTCGCCGACGGCCTGGGCCTGGACGCGCTGCCGCCCGCGCCGCCCACGACGGTCAAGCCGCAGGACATGCCGCCCTCACCCGCGCTGCAGATCATCGGCAAGATGAAGCCCACGCTGCAGGGCCGCTGTGTCGGCATCCTGGTCGATGACGGTTCGGATGCGGCCGCAATCGCCGCCGTGCGCAAGGCGGCCGAAGCCGACGGCGCGCAGGTCAAGATCGTCGCACCGAAGATCGGCGGCGCGAAGCTCGGCAACGGCAAGCGCCTGCCGGCCGACGGACAACTGGCCGGCACGCCGTCGACGGTGTTCGATGCGGTCGCGCTGGTACTGTCGGAGGCCGCCGGCAAGGCGCTCGCCGCCGAGGCCGCCGCCGTCGATTGGGTGCGCGATGCCTTCGGCCATCTGAAGGCCATCGCGCACGACAGCGGCGCCGGCGCCGTCATCAAGGCCGCCGGCATCGGCCAGGATGCCGGCGTGGTGAAGGCGT
>NZ_JAKZBW010000058.1:0-2255 GCF_022539275.1 Pseudoxanthomonas sp. LH2527
CCCCGGCCCCTTGCAGGCCGGCGTGCATTTTCGCACGAACCCCGCCGCCGTGGCTTACGAGGCCTTCTTCACCTTGCCGGCCTTGGTGTTGTCGATCGCCATCGCGATGGCCTTCTCCTTCGCCTCCGCACAGGCGCCACCGCAATCCAGCCGCGACGACTCGATCTGCTGCGGCAGATGCTCGGCCAGGAAATCGATGAACACCCGCACCGCCGGCAACATGCCCCGGCGCGACGCGAACACCGCATGGCAGATACCCTGCGGCAGGCTCCATTCCGGCAGCACCACCTCCAGCTCGCCCCGGCGCACCGCCTCCGCACATACCGTCTCCGGCAGCAGCGTGATGCCGTAGCCGTCCTTCGCCATCGACTGCAGCAGCGGGAAATCGAAACCGGCCAGGCGCGGGTTCAGTTCGATGCGGCGCACCTCGCCGTCCGGACCATGCAGTTCCCAGCGCTGGCGCGCCTCGTCCTCGCTGATGCTCAGCGTGACGTGCTCGGCCAGGTCTTCCGGCACCTTCGGGCGGCCCGCACGGTTGAGGTACTTGGGGCTGGCGACCAGCAGCTCCTGGATCTGGCCGAAGCTGCGCATCACCAGGCTGCCGTCGTCGTCGAGCTTGGCGCGAACGCGCAGGGCCACGTCGTAGCCCTCGTTGATGATGTCGACCCGGCGGTTGTTGACGTGCAGTTGCAGGCGCACCTTCGGGTACTTGTCGAGGAAGGCCGGCAGAATCTTCGGCAACTGCATCTGCGCCACCGCCACCGGCACGCTGACGCGCACCACGCCGCGCGGCTCCGCGCTGAGGCGATCGACCACTTCGCGCGCGGCCTGCGCCTCGGCCAGCATGGTCTGCGCGTGGCGGTGCACGCTGGTGCCCACGTCGGTCACCGCGAAGCGGCGCGTGGAGCGCTGCAGCAGGCGCACGCCCAGGTCGGTTTCCAACTGGCTGATGCGCCGGCTCAGGCGCGACTTGGGAATGCCCAGGGCGCGCTCGGCCGCGGCAAAGCCGCCGTGGTCCACCACCATGGCGAAGTAATAGAGGTCGTTGAGGTCGTGCTGCATGACAATAGTTCCGCCTTTAGAACAATCAGTGACGTTAAACCACGTTTATCCCGCTTATGCAACGACCTACAGTGGTCTCCAAGGCGGCTTTGGGCCGCGTCCTGACCGGAGAACCACCATGAAACTATTGCATATCGACAGCAGCGCCCTGGCCGCGAACTCGGTCAGCCGACAACTGACCGCCGCCATCGTAGCCCGTTGGCAGGACAGCGTGCCCGGGCTGGAGGTCACCTACCGCGACCTCGACGCCGACCCGCTGCCCCACCTGACCAATGCCGTACTGGGTGGGGGCGACGCCGCCGCCGCACAAGCCAGCGAGGCCGCCCTGCAGCAGTTCCTCGCCGCCGACGTCATCGTGCTGGGCGTGCCGCGCTACAACTTCGGCGTGCCGTCCACGCTGAAGGCCTGGATCGACCGCGTGGCCGTGGCCGGCCGCACCTTCAAGTACACCGAGAACGGCCCCGTGGGCCTGGCCGGCGGCAAGCAGGTCATCGTGGCCGAGGCCAGCGGCGGCGAATATGCCGGCACCGCGATCGACTTCGTCGCCCCGTACATGACCCAGGTGTTCAAGTTCCTGGGCATCACCGACGTGGAGTTCGTTCGCGCTGAGCGCGTGGCCTATTCGCCGCAGCACAAGGCTGACGCGATCGAAGCCGCGCTGGCGAGCATCCCGGCGCCGCTGCGCAAAGCGGCTTGAAGCCCCGCTACACCGCACTCCTCTCCGTTCGGCCCGCGCAAGCGGGCCGTTTTCTTTTGGGGCGAGCGGAGACTGGATCTCCGCGCGACGATCAAGGATCAACGTTCTTGCGCGACGCTGGCGCGAGAGCCTCACGCGAAGAGCTGCCCCTCATCCGCCCTTCGGGCACCTTCTCCCGGCGAGCGGGGAGAAGGAACATCGAGGTGGCGGAGTTGCGCGTGCTCTCCCCTCTCCCTGCGCAGCGGGGAGAGGGTGCCCAACGGGCGGGTGAGGGGCGAGCGGAGGCAGCGCGTCTTGCGGATATCGCTGATGCTCAACGCTCGATCAGGCAAGCGCAGCACGGACACTGGAGGTAACGCGCGAGAAGCGGCCCCTCATCCGCCTTCGGCACCTTTATCTCTTGGCGATCTGCCAGATTAGATGCCGAGAGCCGGCGTGGTCGAGCGTCACACCTTGGGTGCTACGACCGCGGGAGAGCAAGCTCGCCACGCCGGAA
>NZ_JAKZBW010000059.1:0-2092 GCF_022539275.1 Pseudoxanthomonas sp. LH2527
GGGGAATAGTTGGCACCCTGTCTTTCCTTACCTACACCTGCACCAAAAACAAAGGGCGCGTCGAAGACGCGCCCTTTGTTGCTTTTGATTCTGCGATTCCCGATTCCCGACTCCCCATTCCCGGCTCTCAGGCCCACCCGATCGCCTCAAGCAGCCTTAGCAGGCCGTACGCGATGCCGCCCGCGGCGGGAATCGTCAGCACCCATGCCCACAGGATGCGTTCGATCACGCTGAACTTCAGCGCGCGCGGATTCTTGGCGAAGCCCACGCCCATGATGGCGGTGGAGATGCTGTGCGTGGTGGAGACCGGCATGCCGAAATGCGCGGCCACGGTAAGGATGGTGGCCGAGCTGGTTTCCGCGGCGAAGCCGTTGATGGGGTGCAGCTTCACCATCTTGTGGCCCAGCGTCTTGATGATCTTCCAGCCGCCCGACGCCGTGCCCAGCGCCATCACGATGGCGCAGGTGATGACGATCCACATGGCGATGTCCTGCTCGCCCGCCGCACCGGGGTGCAGGAAGGCCAGCCAGCCCGGCAGGTCGTCCAGCGCGCCGCTGGCCTCGGCACCGAACAGGGTCAGCGCGATGATGCCCATGGTCTTCTGCGCGTCGTTGTGTCCGTGCGCGTAGCCCATGTAGGCCGCCGACAGGATCTGCGCCTTGCCGAAGAACTTGTTGACGAAGTGCGGGCGCGCCAGCCGGCCCAGCCAGCCGCCGGCACGCGACAGCAGCGCGATCAGCCCCCACAACGCCACCATCACCAGGATGCCGAGCAGGAAGCCCGCCAGCGGCGAGGTGACCATCGGCAGCACCACCTTCCACAGGATGCCCTTGTTCTTGGTCCAGTCGCCCAGCGATTCAGACCAGATCAGCGCGGCCCAGTCGTTGTGCGCGGCGGCCAGCGCGGCGCCGCAGAGGCCGCCGATCAGCGCGTGCGACGACGACGACGGTAGGCCCTTCCACCACGTGATCAGGTTCCAGACGATTCCGCCCAGCAGCGCGCACAGGATGACCTGCGAGGTCACCTGCACCACGTCGGTGTTGACCAGGCCGGATGCGATGGTCTTGGCCACGGCCGTGCCCATCAGTGCGCCGATCAGGTTCATGCCGGCCGCCAGCATCACCGCCTGGCCCGGCGACAGCACCTTGGTGGCGACCACGGTCGCAATGGAGTTGGCGGTGTCGTGGAAGCCGTTGATGAACTCGAAGACGAGCGCGGCGAAGATCACCACCAGAACAAGGGTAAGCATGGACGCGACCCGTCAGCTGTTCTTGAGGACGATCTGGTACGCCACCACGCCGGCTTCGCGACAGCGGTCGATGGCCTTTTCCAGGATCTCGAAGAACTCCTTCAGCAGGAACATCTGCAGGTGGTCCAGGCGGCCGGAATAGATGTCGCGGTACAGCTCGAGCATCAGCCGGTCGGCCTCGTTCTCGATCGCGCGCAGCTTCTCGTTGAGCGAGGTCATGCGATCGATGTTCATCTTGCGGATGTCGTGGACCATCTCGACCACCACGCTGGCGGCCTGTTCCAGCATCGCCGCGCGCGGCGCGAAGTCGATGCCGTCCAGGTGCTGGATGGCCAGCGAATAGCGGTCGGCGAACTTCTCGACCTGCTTGGGAATCTTGTACAGCGCCGAACCCAGCGCCTCGATGTCCTCGCGCTCGATGGGGGTGATGAAGCTGTCCACCAGCGCCTTGCCGATCTTGTCCGAGGCTGCGCGCTCGCGCAGGCGCGCCAGCTTGAAGGCATCGAGCGCCGGCTGGCGGTCGGTGGCCTTCATCATCGAGTGCAGGGCCTTGGTGCTGTCGTGGGCAGCCTGGGCGGCCTCGTCCAACAGCGTGTAGAACTGCTGGCCGGAGCCGAAGATCGTCTGGAGGGAGAACATCGGGCGGTCTCACCGTCACGGGATGGACGGCTTCTAGGGGCGGAATTATGACGGTTTCATGACGGTCCCGGACAGCCCGTCCGGTGCCAGGGCCCGCGAGTCGGGCCGGCCCTGGCCGAATGCCGCGTTCAGCTTCACGCCTCGGCCCGCTGGCCCTTTGCTAAACTCGCCCCGCGCCTCCGGGTGCACCCTATGGACGACGAC
>NZ_JAKZBW010000005.1:0-155967 GCF_022539275.1 Pseudoxanthomonas sp. LH2527
TCCGGCGCCCCCGCCCTCCCGCCGCCGCGGCCTGCCGCCGCTGGCATGGGCGGCGGTCGTGCTGCTGCTGGGCCTGGCGTGCACGGCGGTCGTCGCCCACCGCGAGTGGCGCGACCTGCAGCAACGCACCGAAGACGACCGCCGCGCCCTGGCCGACGCCGGCGCCGCACGGCTGCGCGTGCCGCTGGAGCAGGCCGCGTCGATGCTGCGCGCCATGCAGACCGTGTTCCTGGCCAACGACCAGATGGACCAGGCGCGCTTCAGCCAGTACCACGCCAGCCTGCGCAGCCCGCTTGCCCCCGGCACCTACACCTCGGTGGCCTTCGCACGGCGCTCGCCGGCGGACCAGCCGCTGGCCGACCAGGTGTCGTACCGCTACGAATTCGTCGCCCCCTACCAGCACAACACCTCACTGGTCGGCTTCGACATGGTCACCCAGAAGGCCAATCTAGCGGCCCTGCTGCGTGCCCGCGACACCGATACCGTGGTGATCTCCGCGCCCTTCGCGCTGCGCCAGACCACGCCCGCCGGGCAGAATCCGCTGGGCGTGACGCTGCGCCTGCCGGTGTATTCCGACGGCCCCACGCCCACCTCGCCCAACCAGCGCCGCGCGCGAGAGATCGGCGCGCTGGCCATCGGCATCCGCGTGCAGCCGCTGGTCGAGGCCGCCATGGCCGGCACGGTGCTGGACGCCTTCCGGGTACGCGTCTACGACGCCACCGCCGGCGCGCATCCGTTCTACGACTCGTCCAGTCCGGTCGCGGCCGACCTGCCGTTGCAGGTGCGCCGGCTCGACTTCGGCGGCCGGCAGTGGCGCATCGAAATGCAGCCGCGCCCGCAGCCGCTGGACACCGGCCGCCTGCAGGCCGTGATTGCAGGCGGTGGCGTCATCAGCCTGCTGCTGGCGGCGCTGGCGTGGTCGCTGGCGACCACGCGCCGACGCGCGGTGGCGCTGGGCGAACAGATGAGCCAGCGCTACCGCGAGAGCGAACTGCGCTTCCGCGCGCTCAACGAACTGCTGCCTGCACTGGTGCTGCTGGCCGATGCCCGCGACGGCCGCATCGTCTACGCCAACCAGGCGGCCCGCCTGCGCCTGGGCGACCCCACCGGCCTGCCGCTGTCCACGCTGTTCTCCGACCCGCAGCTGCAGGCGCGCGCCCGCGATGCGGCGGCCATCGGCAACGACTGGGGCAACCTGGAAGCGGTGCTGCTGAGTCCGGAAGGCGGCGCGTTCTGGGCCAGCGCCTCGATCGCGCAGGTCGACATGGAAGGCGCGCCGCACCTGTTGATGGTGGCGACCGACATCTCCGAGCAGCGCGAGCTGACCGAACGCCTCAGCTACCAGGCCACCCACGATGCGCTGACCGAGCTGTGCAACCGGCGCGAGTTCGAGCGCCGCGTCGAGGAAGCCCTGAGCGAACGCAAGGGCCGCGCGGTCTGCGATCCGTGCGCGCTGCTGTACATCGACCTGGACCAGTTCAAGCTGATCAACGACATCTCCGGCCACATGGCCGGCGACCAGTTGCTCGCGCAGCTGGCGCTGGCGATGCGCCAGCAGCTGCGCGGCGGCGACGTGCTGGCGCGGCTGGGCGGCGACGAGTTCGGCCTGATGGCCTTCCACGTGGATGCCGAAGGCGCGCAGGCGCTGGCCGAACGTCTGCGCGAACGCATCGAAGCGCTGATGTTCGTCTGGCAGGACCGCACCTACACCGTCAGCGCCAGCATCGGCGTGGTGGTGGTCGACCAGCAGGAACCCACGCTCAAGGATCTGCTGGCGTGGGCGGACACCGCCTGCTACCTGGCCAAGGAGAACGGCCGCAACCGCGTGCACCTGTACCGCGAGGACAACGAGACCACGCGCCGGCACGGCGAGATGGAATGGGCCAACCGCCTGCGCTGGGCGATGGAACAGGACCGCCTGCTGCTGGACTACCAGGAGATCGTGCCGCTCGACGGACGCGACACCGCCACCAGCATCGAACTGCTGCTGCGGCTGCGCGACGAAGACGGCGGCATCGTGCTGCCGGGGGCGTTCCTGCCGGCCGCCGAGCGCTACGGCCTGATGCCGGCGATCGACCGCTGGGTGATCCGCAATGCGCTGGCGCACTTCAGTCACCTGCACCACTCGGGCATGCGCCTGGGTACCTGCGCCATCAACCTGTCCGGCGCCAGCATCGAAGACGAAGGCCTGGCCGACTTCATCCTCGCCCGCATCACCGAATACGCGGTGCCGCCGCACGCGCTGTGCTTCGAAATCACCGAGACGGTCGCGGTGCGCAACCTGCTGAAGGTGGTGAGCGTGATCGAGCGCCTGCGCCGGGTGGGCTGCCGCATCGCGCTGGACGATTTCGGTGCCGGCATGTCCTCGTTCGGCTATCTGAAGAACCTGCCGGCGGACCTCATCAAGATCGACGGCAGTTTCATCCGCGATCTCGAAACCGACCCGATGAGCCGCACCATCGTCAGCGCCATCGCGCAGATCGGCCACCAGCGTGGCCTGAAGGTGGTCGCCGAATGGGTCGCCAGCCCGAAGATCTGCGATGCGCTGCGTTCGCTGGGCGTGGACTACGGCCAGGGCTACGCCCTGCACCGCCCGGAACGCGTGCTGTTCCAGCGCGAGGAACCGCCGCCGCGGCGCTTGGCGGTGGTGCGCTGAGACGCGCGCGGACGGTGCCGCACCTCGGCGCGCGGCGGACCTACTCCCGTTCCACCCGGTTGCGGCCACCGTGCTTGGCGCGGTACAGCGCTTCGTCGGCGAGCAGGAACGCCTGCGCGTAATCGGCGCCCGGGTCGGCGCGCACCCAGCCCACGCTGACGGTCAGCACGCCCCATGGCGAATCCGCGTGCGCGATCGCCAGCGCCTGCACGGCCGAGCGGAGGTGTTCGGCGATCGCGGCGACCTCGCCGGCCTCGGCCTGCGACACCAGGATCAGGAACTCCTCGCCGCCGGTGCGTGCGGCGGCGTCCTGCGGCCGGCGCGGCGCACCGGCGACCACCGCCGCGACCCGGCGCAGCGCGCTATCGCCGGCCGCATGGCCATAGCGGTCGTTGAAGGCCTTGAAGTGGTCCACGTCCAGCGCGATCACCGCCAACGGTGCGAGCAGCTCGCCGGCCTCGTCGCCGAGCGGCGCCAGCGCATGCTGCAGGCCGCGCCGGTTGAGGCAACCGGTCAGCGGATCGATGCGGTTGAGCCGGTCCAGTTCGGCGTTGGCCATGCGCAGTTCGGCGGTGCGGCGCTCGACGTCCTGCTCGCGCCGTTCGAGCGTGCGCTGCAATGACAGCGACAGCTCGCTCTGTTCGTCCAGCGCGCGCTGCAGGTCCGCGTGCGCGGCTTCGAGCTGCTCCGACAGCTCGCCGACCGCGCGTCCCATCGGCTCGAACTCCTCCGGCAGCCGCGCCGTCGCGCTGGGACGCCGGTGCACCGCCAGCGCCTGCAACGCCTCCGCCAGTTGCGCGAGCGCGCCGTCCAGGCGCCGCATCTGCCACGCGTACGCGAGCCAGACGCCGGCGGCGATCAACATCAGCAGGCCCGCCGTCGCCAACGCCCGGCGGCCCACCGCCCCCATCAGCTGGGTGTCCGGTACCAGCAGCACCAGGGTCCAGCCGGAGGACAGCGTGGCCTGCGACACCCAGGCCGCCCGGCCATCGGCCATCGCGTCGTGCAGCCGGCGCGATTCGGTCTCGCGCACGCCCTGTCCGGCACCGGCCAGCAGCGGGCTGCCCGCCAGCGATTGCTGGAAGCGGTAAGGCAATCCTTCGGTCGCACGGATCACGCGCCGTTCGCGGTCGAGCAGCAGCATCTCCACGCCACGGCGCCGGATGGCGGCGACACGCGAATCGGTGAAGGTGTCGACGCGGATGGAGCCTTGCACCACCCCCGCGAACGCGCCCTCCGCCTGCCACGGAGCGGCGACCGCCACCAGCGGATCGTTGCTGAGGCGGCGGCCGCGGAACGCATCGGACACGAACGGCGCAGCCGTCTGGCGGGACATGCGGAAATAATCGCGGTCGGCCACGTTGATGGCCGGCCCGCGCGGCGGTACCGGCTGCGATGCCTGCACCGTACCGTTGGCATCGGTGACCAGCACGCTGCTGAAGCCGGGATAGCGTCGCCGCAGTTCCGCCAGCCGCGCAGGCCAGTCGGTGTCCTGGCCGCTCATCGACGCCACCAGCGCCACGCCGGCCTGGTGCATGCCGACGAAATCCTCCACCGCCGTGGCGCTGAGGATGGTGATCACTTCCAGGCGTTCGCCGACATGGCGCTGCTCGGCCTGGTAGAAGCGCACCTGCTCCACGACGCCCAGCACGGCGGCGGGCAACAGCGCCGCCAGCACCACCGCGCGCGCGAACTGTCGTCTCAGCGATGAGGGACGCGGCACGCGGCCGGTGGGCGGATCAGGATCGGTCATGCGTTGAGGCAGCGTCGCAGTCGGAGAACTGCGACGCACTATCCCGCATTTCCGCGTGGAATTCTGCGCCCGGGTCGGCGCTATCCAACCCGTCAGGGCGTTGCCGCGCCCGCCTCGCCGATCCCGGCGCGCGGCCGCACGTGCTGCAACAGGCTGACCAGGGTCTTGCCCGGCTCCTCCCACGGGATCATGTGCGCGGAGTGCTCGAACCACACGCCCTGCTTGTACGGCGCGCGCACCTTCGCCAGCCACGTTGCGGTCGGTTCCGATGGCGTGGTGTAGTCGTGGCGGCCCATGAACATCACCACCGGAATGGGGAAATCCTCCACGCCGGTGAAGTCGACCTGCAGGAATTCGTCCAGCAACCGACCCAGGGTGAACACGCTGCCCGCGTTGATCGCGCAGCGCGCGGCATCGTCATAGTCGGGCGAGAGGCGCGGGCCCTGGAAGAAGTAGGTCGACTCGGCCCTGTACGCCGTCAGCCCGCCGTAGAACTGCGGCCACTTGCGTGCGATCACGATGCGCTCGCGGGTGATGGGCTGGTCGCCGGGATACGGCGCGATCGCTTCCATCTCGCGCACGGCCTCGGTATTGCCCTTCGCGCGCGCCGTCCGCAGGCCGTAGTCGAAGCTGACCTGTTCATTGGTGCGCACGTTGATCACCTGGCCGATGCCGACATAGGCATGGAACAGGTCCGGCCGCTGCAGCGCCGCGTGCATGGCCACCACCGTGCCCCAGCTGTGCGCCATCAGCACCAGCTTGCGCTGGTGGTAGCGCGTGCGCAGGTATTCGGCCAGCGCGATGGCGTCGTCGACATAGCGCTGGATGTGCAGGGTATCGGCGACGGCGTCCTGCGGATTCAGCAGCAGCGTCCTGCCCGCACCGCGCTGGTCGTAGTTCACCACCGTGAAGTATTCCTCCAGCGGACGCTGGAACTGCCACAGCGTGGGAATGACCGGCGAGGCCGGACCGCCGTGGACGAACAGGATCATCGGATTGTCGCGATCCTGTCCGCGCACGTTCACCCACTGGCGGATGCCGCCGATCTCGACCGCGTACTCCTCCTGCACGCCCTCGGGCGCGGTGATGCGCTGCAGGTCGGCGACGATCTCCCGCGCCGGCGCGTAGGCGCTGCGGTCGGGGCAGGCGTCCTGCGCGCGGGCCGGATGCGGCGCGCACCACAGCGCGAGCAGCAGCAACGAGGAGAGGGCGGTTTTCATCGGCGCGGCTCCGGTGGGGGACACCAGTGTCGCCGCCACGATCGTCGCGGGCGTGTGTCGATGGTCGTGGCGCGTGTGGCACCGGTCACGCCCTGCGCGCGCCAGGCCCGGCGTCAGGCGTGCGCCATCCATTGTCGTAGCAGCGCCTGCAAGGCGGCGCCGTGCGTCGCCACGTCCTGCACACCGCTGAACGACCACGTCGCGCGATCGGCACCCAGCCAGTCCAGTTGCCCGCCCGGATCCACGATCGCACCGGCCGGCATGGTCCGCTTGCCCGCGCCCAGGTGCAGCACCAGCAGCATGCGGTCGGCACGCCGCAGCTGCATCGTCGCGAAGTGGCGGCCCTCGACATGGAAGCTCGGCGCATTCCACTTGATGCCCTCGCCGATGCGCGGGTCGGCGGCGAGGATCACCCCGCGCAGGCGGCGGGCCGCGGCTTCCTGTGCTGGCGCAAGCGTGGCCAGGAACGTCTCCACGTCGGTCGATGGCGTGCGTGCGGCCATGGAACGGCTCCTGTGCTGCGTGCGGGGATGTCGTTGACGGTAACCGGAGCCGCTGCCGATCTCCATGCCGCCCTCGACCGACCGACGGTACCCCGTTTCCACGCCGGATTGATCGCAATCAACGTGGGCCTCATCCGGTTCGACGTACGGTGGACTCCCAGCCACACGAGGATGTCGCGAATGGACAGCACCATGAAAGCCGCCGTCGTGCGTGCGTTCGGCACGCCGCTGGTGATCGAGGACGTGCCGGTGCCGCGTCCCGCGGCCGGCGACATCCTGGTCAAGATCGAAGCCTGCGGCGTCTGCCACACCGACCTGCACGCCGCCGAAGGCGACTGGCCGGTGAAGCCCAGCCCGCCCTTCATTCCCGGCCACGAAGGCGTGGGCCATGTGGTTGCGGTCGGCGCCGGCGTCCGCCATGTGAAGGAAGGCGACCGTGTCGGCGTGCCGTGGCTGTATTCGGCCTGCGGCCATTGCGAACACTGCCTGGGCGGCTGGGAAACGCTGTGCGAAACGCAGCAGAACACCGGCTATTCGGTCAACGGCGGCTTCGCCGAGTACGCGCTGGCCAACGCGGACTACGTCGGCCACCTGCCGGACAACATCGGCTTCGTCGAGATCGCACCCATCCTGTGCGCCGGCGTGACCGTCTACAAGGGCCTGAAGGTCACCAATACGAAGCCCGGCGACTGGGTGGTGATTTCCGGCATCGGCGGGCTCGGTCACATGGCCGTGCAGTATGCGAAGGCGATGGGACTGAACGTGGCGGCGGTCGATGTGGACGATGGCAAGCTCGACCTCGCCCGCCGCCTCGGCGCCACGGTGACCGTCAACGCGACGACCACCGATCCGGCGGCCTGGCTCAAGCGGGAGATCGGCGGCGCGCATGGCGCGCTGGTCACCGCGGTGTCGCCGAAGGCGTTCGAGCAGGCCATCGGCATGGTCCGCCGCGGCGGCACGGTCTCGCTCAACGGCCTGCCGCCGGGGCAGTTCCCGCTGGACATCTTCGGCATGGTCCTCAACGGCATCACCGTGCGCGGCTCCATCGTCGGCACCCGACTGGACCTGCAGGAATCGCTGGCGTTCGCGGCGATGGGCAAGGTGGCGGCGACGGTGGCGACGGAGCGGCTGGAGAACATCAACGACGTGTTCGCGCGCATGCGCGCCGGCACGATCGAAGGCCGCATCGTGCTGGACTTCGCTGGCTGAGGCAGCCGGTACCGGCGCAGCCTCAGTCCTCCCGGGGCAGTACGCCAGCGCCCGTATCGCGCTGCGCGGCCACTACCGCCTTCGTCTCCCTCGACGGCAGCGGTTGGATGCGCAGCCCGCGGTGCCGGCACAGGTCGAGCGCGGGATACAGCGCACGCCGGCCGTTGGCGAATTCCACCTTCACGTCGTGCAGGCACTGGTCGCTGGCGAGCTGCACCGTGGCGGTATCGCCGCCGCCGGCGAGGGTGCCACCGTGCAGCAGCTCCTTCCACGACGTGCCCCCGGCGGGCGCGGCCGCGACAGAAACGATCCGGTCGTGGGCGCGGTTGACGAGATCCAGGTAGTGCGTGCGCTCGCCCGCGTGGGCGTGGGCGATCGGGGCGACGGCGACGAACAGGGCGAGGGCGGACAGACGGCGCATGGCGTGATCTCCGGTGGGAAGGGCGCCCTGGCGACGCGGGATTGCGTGCGGGGCCATCGCATCTCGCGCCCGCACGGACCGCCCGGCAACGGATCCGGGACGAATCGTCGTGCCACCGTGACCAATCGTAGTGGGTGCCTTCTGCGCCTTCCCGCGACTGCCGCGGCGACCTACGATGCGGTCGCTGATCAGGAGCCGCGCATGAAAATCCGTCTGGGCACGCTGGAGGTCCGCCTGTCCCGTTACCTGGGCCTGTGGTCGCTGGTGGTGCTGGTGTTCGCCATGCAGGGCTGCGTCAACGACGCGGTCAACGCGCACCTGTGGTCACCGGGCACTTACCTCCGCTGGTCGGCGGTGCAGTGGCTCACTTGGGCGGCGCTGGCGCCGCTGGTGTTCCGGCTGGGCGAGCGTCACCCCATTCCGTTCCCGCTGCGGCTGCGCGCACTGCTGCGGCACGTCGGCTACAGCCTCGGCGTCACCCTGCTCGCGATGGTGATCGGCGCATTCGTATCGTCGCTGTTCGAGCCTGGCGGCATCGGCGACCAGTTCACCCAGTTCGTCAGCAAGCATTTCGCCACCGGCCTGCTCGCCTACTGGGCGCTGCTGGCGGTGCAGCAGCTGCTGCATTTCCAGGCGGAAAAGGCCCGCCGCGAACTGGAAGCCACCCGCCTGGCGACCGAACTCGCGCAATCGCGCCTGCAGGTGCTGAAGACCCAACTGCAGCCGCACTTCCTGTTCAACACGCTGCACGCCATCATCACCCTGCTGGACGAGGACAAACTGTCCGCCGAAGACATGCTGCTGCGCCTGAGCGAACTGCTGCGCGCGTTCCTGGAGGACTACGACGGCCAGGAGATCCCGCTGCGGCGCGAGCTGGAACTGCTGGAGCTGTACCTCGGTATCCAGCGGCACCGCTTCAAGGACCGCCTGACCACGCGCATCCATGTCGCCCCCGACGTGCTGGACGCCGCCGTGCCCAGCCTGGTGCTGCAGCCGATCGTCGAGAACGCGATCCGCTACGGCATCGGCCAGCACGTCGGCGACGACTGCATCGAGGTCGACTGCCGGCGCGAAGGCGGCGTGCTGTGCATCGACGTGCGCAACCACAACAGCACGCTGGATGAAGGCGGCCATGCCGGCGGCCATGGCATCGGCCTGTCCAACACGCGCCTGCGCATGCGCGAGCTCTATGGCGACGACGCCAGCCTGCGGCTGGACCTGATGGTGCCGCGCGGTGTCGCCTGCCGGCTGCGCCTGCCGTTCCACGAACTCGACGACGACGTGCTGCCCGAGCACGTGCCGGCATGAGCCTCACCGCGCTGGTGGTCGACGACGAACCGATCGCGCGGCATGCGGTGGTGCGGCTGTTGCGCGACGATCCCGACATCGCGCTGGCCGGCGAATGCGGCGACGGCGTGTCCGCGGTGACGGCCATCCGCGACCTGTCGCCCGACCTGGTGTTCCTGGACATCCAGATGCCGGCCATCACCGGCCTGGACGTGGTGGCGACGATCGGCGCCGCACGCATGCCGGCCACCATCTTCGTCACCGCCTACGAGCAGTTCGCCGTGCGCGCGTTCGAGGCGAACGCGGTGGACTACCTGGTGAAGCCGTTCAGCCGCGAGCGCTTCGCCGAAACGCTGCGCCGCGCGAAGCAGCGACTCGCCACCGCGCGTGGCACCGATGCGGACACCTCCGCGCGCATCCTGCAGGCGCTGGCCTCGCTGCAGCAGCGCGACGCCTACCTGGAACGCGTTCCGGTGCGCGAGGACGAGCGCGTGGTGCTGGTCGACGTGGACGACATCGTCTGGATCAAGGCCAGCGGCAACACCGTGCGCCTGCACCTGGCCGACCGCGTGCACGACCTGCGCGAGACCATGTCGGCGCTGGCCGCGCGGCTGGATCCGCGCCGCTTCGCCCGCGTGCACCGCTCGGCGATCATCAACGTCCGCCGGGTCAAGGAGATCCATCCCTGGTTCAACGGCTACCACGTGGTGACCATGGACACCGGCCAGCAGCTGCGCATGAGCCGCTACCAGCACGAGGCCTTCCTGAAGCTGGCGACGCTGCGACGCGATGATTAGCCGGTGCCGGTCTGCCGTTGCGCGTCGATCACGCGCTGCGCCTGCGCCTTGCAGGCGGCCAGCGCGTCGTAGCAGGTGAAGTAGTCGCGCTGGTCGGCCACCCACAGATCCTCGCTCCAGCCGCCGCCCGCGGCCGGGCGCACGCGCACCGCGGGCGACCACGGCTGGCGCTCGTCGACGCGCTCCAGCACCACTTCCACCAGATGATCCCGGTAGCTCGACAGGTCGACCTTCTTCTGCATGCGTCCGCTACTCCGCGTCCACGCCGGCCAGCGCCAGCACCCAGCCCGGCACCACCGGTTCGCCGGCGTAGAAGTCCTTTGGCTTCTTCTCCGCCATCGCCCAGCGATGCAGCCAGCTGGGACCGTAGCGGCCGTTGTAGCCCTCTTCGCCACGCGCGTAGGCGGAGTCGCGCAACGCCTCGTCCAGCGTCACCACGCGGTAGCCGCGCCGCTGCACGCCGGCGACCAGGTCGGCATAGGCGACGGCGTTGAGTTCGTTGGCATGCAGCAGCCACACCTGCGGCAGTGCGTAACCCAGCAGCGCCTGCGACTGCGCTTCGTAGTAGTCGACCTTGTTGAGCATGTACGGGATGTACCCGCGCCGCAGCCGCGCCAGCGTGGCCGCGCGTGCAGGCGTATCGGGCTGGCCATCCAGCACGTTGGCGTAGGCGAACGCCCACACCCATTCGCCGTTGTCGACGGTCACCGGCGCGATGCGGTAACCGTGCCCGCCGAGGAAGGCCGACAGCACCGCGCGATCCTCCGGCGTGCGGCCGGCGCGCAGGTAGGGATGACGGAACCAGCGCGGCACCTGCCCGCGCTCGGCCAGCAGCGGCCGCAGCACGCGCTCGCCGTCCAGGATGTCCTGCTGGAACGCCGGCAGTCCCACCGCATGCAGGTCGAGATGGCCATGCGTGTGGTTGCCCAGTTCATGGCCGGCATCCCGCCAGTCGCGCAGCATCGCCACGCGGGCCGGCTGCGCCTGGCCGTCGATCTCCAGCTTGCCTTCGTTGACGAATCCGACCACCGGCACGCCGGCCTGTTCCAGCTGCGCCATCAGCTGCGCATGGCGCGCGCCCAGTTCCGCCGGCGGCGTCTTGTCCATCCGCTGCCACGGCAGGTCGTCGATGGTGATGGCGATGCGGCGGTCGGGAGGCGATGCCTGCGCGGCCAGCGCCAGCGTCGACAGCAGCAGGACTCGCAGGAAGAAGCGCACGCGCGATCCCGGGCGATGGAGGGGAGCCGCGAGCTTACCGCCCGCATCCCGCACGCCGCCACTGCGCCCGACCATGTCCATACCTTCAAACCGCGTGACGACGCCCTGTCCTGCCGATGCGGCATGATGCGTATGAACGAACACCGCCCTCCAAGGATCTGCCGATGCGTGCATGGCTGTTGCTGCCCCTCCTGCTGCTGACCTCCGCTGCCGCCCACGCGGCCGATGCCTGCCCGCAGTTGTCGCAACAGACGCCGTCCGACGTCGCCACCCGCATCGCCGCGGTCGCCTGCCGCGAGCACCTGATGTGGTATCGCCCCTTCATCGACCGCAACGGCCGGCTGGCCAACGCGCCGGTGATGGAAGCCGAGGCGTCGCTGCTGTCGATCGGCGACGACCGCGCCTGGCAGCGCGTCGCGCGCTACTGGCGCGACAGCGGCCTGCTCGCCGCGATCGGCCATCGCCGCGGCGCCACCGACTGCCTGTACGCGTCGGCGACCGGGCCGCAGGCCGAGGCCTGCCGCGGTTTCGTGGTGGACACGCCGTGGTCGGCCGCCTTCATCTCGTGGGTGATGCGCGAAGCCCGGGTGCCGGGCTTCCGCGGTTCGGCCCGCCACTTCACCTACGTGCAGGCGGCCTACCAGCAGCCGACGACGAATGCCTTCGATGTCATCGACGTGGCGAAGGCCAAGCCGGTGGTCGGCGACCTGATCTGCTACGTGCGCCAGTCCGGCCGCCTGTTCGGCCACGAAGGGCTGCTGCCGTTGCTGCGCAGCGGCAGCTCGCTCGACATGCATTGCGACATCGTGGTGGCGGTCAATCCGAACAACGACAGCACCGCCTACGCGATCGGCGGCAACGTGCAGCAGGCGGTGACCATGCGGATGCTGCCGCTGAACCGCAACGGCGAGTTCTGGGGCGGGCTGCCGCTGCGCATCGGCGACGGCACGCTGTGTGCGCCCGACAACGAGGCGGCCTGCAACATGAACCGCCAGGACTGGGCGGCGATCCTGCGGCTGAAGTCGCCGGAGCAGCTGGCCAGGCTGCCGGGCTTCCTGCCGCCGGCGCAGGAAACGCCGGGCAGCGAGTCGACGGAGAAGCAGGAATGCTGCATCGCCTGTGTGGTGGGCTCGGGCGTTCCGCGCTGCCCGAAGGATGCGGCCGCGCCGGCCGGGACCACGACGGAGCCGTAACGCACGCGACGGACAATGCGCCCGCCTTCCACGGAGTAGCCTGATGACCGCACGCCTGATCAATCCTGTCCCGCTGCGGAACCTCCGCGCCCTTCCCTTCGCCGCGCTGCTGGCGCTGACCGCGTGCGCGACCACGCCCTCAGCCACCAAGGCCGGTGGCGCGTTCACCGCCGGCGAGCAAGCCACGGTCAGCGGCAGCATCGTCAGCGTCGACACCACGCCGTGGACCTACGATGGCAGCGCGGTGGTGAAGATCGCCAGCGCCAACGGCCAGGTCGACGTGCACCTGCCGGCGCGCTGGAACCTGTGCAAGGCCCCGCCGCCGGACGAGGTGCAATCGCTCAAGACCGGTGATCGCGTGCAGGCTACCGGCACGGTCACCGAAGAAGGTGCTCTGGTGGTCTGCGAGAACGCGGATCACGCGCTGCGCAAGCTGCCCTGATCCGCGGCTTCCGCGCTAGTCGGCCTTCATCCATCGCCCGCGACCCTGGGGCACCACTTCGAAGCGCGCCCATGCGCGGAACTCGTCGGCGCTGCAGACGCCGGCCTGGCCGACGTGTTCGCCGGCGATCACCTGGTAGTACAGACGGTCGGCTGCGGCATCCGCCGGCCGTTCCTCCTGCGTCAGCACGCGCCGCACGCTCCACAACTTGCCCAGTTTGCCGTTGCTGTAGGCGTGGCCGGGAAGGATGTCCTGCGGGTGGGTGATGTTCTTCTCGGCGTGCTGCTTGGCCAGTTCCAGCAGTTCGGTGAGGTTCTCGGTGGTGATGTCGACGTAGGAATTGAGTTGTTCCATCGCCGCGGCGAAGTCTTCCTGGGTCAGCTCGAACTGGCGCTGCGCGGGCTGGGTGATGCGCGAGGCTTCGCGACGACGATGCAGGTGCGCCGGGTAGCGGCGCCAGGGGAACAGCGCGTTGAAGGCAATGGCCATCGCCAGGATCGCCACGACGTTGATCAGGATCGGCATCAGCACGTAGTGGTAGCCGAGCGCGTGCACGTCCGGGCCGCCGATCACCGCCGCCAGCGCGGTGGCGCCGCCGGGCGGGTGGATGCAGCGCAGGTAGTACATGCCCAGCACGGCGAGGCCGACCGCGAGGGCGGCGGTCCAGGCGTGGCCGGGAAACAGTTTCTGGCAGCTCACGCCGATGACGGCGGACAGCAGGTGGCCGCCCACCACGGCCCACGGCTGCGACAGCGCGCCCTGCGGCACGGCGAACAGCAGCACGGCGGAGGCGCCCATCGAGGTGACCATCAGTGCGCCGCCGACGGCGCCGGCGGCGTGTTCGGGGAACGTCCAGCGGGTCAGCGCGTACACGGCCATGATGCCCAGCAGTGCGCCGAGGCCGGAGATCCACTTCTCGCCGTGGCGGGTGGTGTTGCGCTCGATGCCCAGCAGCAGGCGCAACTCGGTCAGACGGGAAGGCGGGCTCATGGATGGTCGACCGATGGGGGCGGCGACGCAGTCTATGCGAAGGACGCGCCCCATCCGCATCGTAGGGCGGGCCTCGGCCCGCCACCTCGCGATATCAACCACGCACGCCGAGCAACCCGATACGCCGCAACCACTTCTCCAGCGGCACGGTCACCAGTGGCCGCTTGGTAGTTCGTCTGCTGTCGCTGCAATCCCAGGCCAATGACGGGTACAAACGGATCCACTATCCTGGAAAGCGGGGCCGGGAGTGGACGCATGGCAATCGAAGACGGGGTAGCGGGGGAGTCATGGTCGGCGGCTGAGGTCGAGGTCACGGTCCTTGCCTACTTGCGCATGCTCCGGATGCAGGAACTGGGACAGACCTTCGTCAAGGCCGAGATCATTCGACAGCTCGCCAGCCAGATCCCGGCGCGGAACATGGGCGCCATCGAGTAAAAGTTCCGCAACATCAGCGCCGTCCTTCACGCGCTGGGTGTGCAGGCCGTGTCGGGTTACAAGCCGCTCGCCAACGTTCAGAAGCTTCTGATCGATGTTGTCGGCGAACTGTTGCCGCGGGATGCGGCGCTAGACCAAGCTGCCATCCGCAGTGTTGAAACCGCAGCCGAACCGCCCTTGATCATTGATTTCTCCGATTTCGTGGTCGGGGTTCCGGCGCCGAAGTATCGCGTCAACGATGCAGCCGCCGCAGCCATTCAGCGCATTGCGATCAAGCGGGATTACCTGGAGCGTGAGGCCCGGAATCGCTCACTTGGGCATGCAGGCGAACTGCTCGTCATGGAATTTGAAGCCCGCAGGCTCTTTGACGAAGGCGCCAAGCAACTCGTCGATCGGATTGAACATTCGTCCAAGGTGAAGGGCGACGGGCTCGGCTTCGACATACTTTCATACGATGCCGACGGCCGCGAAAGGTTCATCGAGGTAAAGACCACGTCCTATGACCCGGAGACGCCCTTCTTCGTGAGTTCAAACGAGGTTGGCTTCTCGGAAGAGGCTGTTGACCAGTTCCACCTCTATCGCCTGTTCAACTTCCGCAAGAGTCCACGCATGTTCTCGCTCAACGGCCCGATTGCAGCAAGTTGCCTGCTCGATCCTGTGAGCTACCGCGCAACGCTCTTAGGCAGTTGAGCAGGGCAGCGACGTAGGGCGGGCCCAGGCCCGCCACCACCTCCGGATGTCAGGCGCGTGCGCTGAGCAACCCGATCCGCCGAAACCATATCTCTAGCGGCACGGTTACCAGCGGCGGCACGGCGGCGATGACCGCCAGCAGCGTGGCCCACCACGGCCAGCGCAGGCGCAGGGCCGACAACACGGTGACCACGACGTAGAACATGAAGCCGCCACCATGCAGCGGCCCGAAGATCTTCACGCCCAGCTCGTTGCCCACCGGCCCGTACTTGAGCCACTGCCGATCAGCAACCCGGCCCAGGTGAAGCCTTCGATGAAAGCGGCGACAGCGAACAGGCGCCCGGCGGGCGCGAGGGGACGGGACATGTAGGAACTCGAGTGAGGGGATGCCGCGACGCGATAGCGGCGCCTGCCGAAGTCCCACCAACGAAGCATCTAGTGAGGCGTCAAGCGTTAGCGAGGTTTCGTCTTGCTCGGTGCGGCGAACACACCACTTTGCGCGAGCCTACGATCCACAGCTTGGCTATGGGGATCTCGAACCGAAAATGTCGCTTTAACAACCTTTCCATTGTCGCTTGGCTCTTTGAGAGCTAATGACACTTGACGACTGTCTTTGCGATTAGAGTTCATGACTTCCCCGTTTGGCTCTAATTCTACGCGAACTCAACGACATCGTGCACCACCTTATCTTCGTATAGCGTGAAGCTATCGAGATGTCTCCGATAGATTGGAGACGCTGTCTTGCTGTCAATTTTTATGACTCGCCCGGCGCTCTTCCGCTCTCTTTTCCCTGAGAAAAGATCGAGAATGTGGCGGGGCGCAAACCCTTGAAACTGCTTGAAGTGCACTCTGTCCAAGTCACGCTCATCCTCAGACACCGCATCAGGATGGAGGTGGATGGCCAAGCTCTTCTCGTAAGGTTCTAAGTAGATGACAGACACGACCCCCGCAGCGACGATGTGTCGAGCACAGTTGTGGCAGGGATAAGTGGTCACAACCATTGAGCTACCCTTCAGACTATGCCGCTTGTCTCGGGCAACCGACAGAATTGCTGCCATCTCAGCATGGATTGCTCGCGAAAACTCGATCAATGACGATATTCCAGAGCTTTCCAAAGCCCTTTTGATATCGGCATCATCCAATTGAACGGGAACTTGTTTCTTGCCGCCGACTAGAGGCGCCTGGGCAGCCTTCTTCGCAATTTCCGCTTTTATGCCGTAGATGATGCGATCTTCGATTCGACGCTTCTCTAAGTCATTGTGGCAGTCCTTCTCTCGCCACATGTAGCAGCGGTTGTCCCCGTCGCTGCTTGCTTCCCCATAGAGCCCCCCTCCGAATCGTGGCACATCGTTCCACCCTACGGAGATCAGCTCCCCTTCCGCATTGATCAAGGCAGCACCCACTTGCCTCGATAGGCATGCAGACTTTGCGGCAGCGGACGTCGCATTGAACATTGCAGATTCTTCGGAAGTTGGATTCCTTATCTCAACTCCAAAGAGAATCTCCAGGAATCTGTCGACGCTCTTCTCAATATTCCCAGTGTTCTCCCCGTCATTTCGGATGAAGAAATCTGATGAAGCGAAAGCTTTTCTGACCTTCTGACCAAATTCCGCTGACTCGCCCATATCCCGCCTGAGCAGAGAGATCGCTTCGCCTCGCTCAACACCAGCACTAATCAGTCGACGCTCCCGAACATGATCAGCGGCGGATACACCAATCGTCCAGAAAATGTCCCCGTAAACTTCGCGGAGTTGCGCTAGCTCTTCCGGATGCTTCAAGGATTCCACAATGTAGATGCGTCGCCTAGGCATGGGTACTTCTTTCAGATCATCACCAACCTTGACCTTGGCGAATCCGTCCTTCTGCCTGATTGATGAAATGCTTCTGATAGCCAGCTTGGCAAGGATGGCGTTACCAAAGGTCTGCCTGAGCTTATTTCCCACTTCCTGATACGAACTTATTCGCTTAGAGAGCGGAGCATCGGTTATCGTCGCTTCGACTTTGTTCGCATTTGACTTGATAAAGCTACTTAGCTTAATTACCTCTGGAACATCATATTTGTAGATGTCCTCAAGCTTCCTCTTGAGAATCCCAGCCGCCGTGGAGACACCTGATCCGACTGGACCAATGAAGGCGATCACTAACTCCTCTGACAGCCTATCCTTGATCTCTGTGGCGACAGCGCCATCCGTCTCGTCCAGGGCGTCTTGTCCTATTCCTTGCACAATCACCGGCTTCATAGCTTCCCCTTGAGCACCCCAGCGCAGAACCGGAGATTAGCCAAAATTTGCTGCTCGAAACGAAGCCCCTGACTGACAGAGCTTCGCACCTCATTCAAATCCCCAACGAGTTTGGCTCCTCCAAGTCGGTGCCGCGCTGCCTGGGCGCGCGATACGCGCTCACTGCTGGACAGAGTCGCCTTGGTCAGCCAGATCATCCGCCTAAGCCCAGGAACGTGTGGACACGACCCAACTCCCGCTCAAGCTCAGTCCGAAATAAGGCATTCCGCGCCCCACGCCCATCCACATACCCAAACGTCGACCGCAACCCCCCATCGACCACACTAAGATTCGCCCACCCAACCACGCGATCCTGCCACAACACCGGCAGCGCGTAATACCCCAGCTTCCGCTTCGGCGCCGGCGTATACGCCTCGAACCGATACGTCCATCCCCAGAACATCTCGAACCGCCGCCGGTCCCACACCACCGGATCGAACGGCGTCAGCAGGCGCACCTGGTCATCCGGCTTCCAGCGCCGCGAGCGCGGCTGCTCGTCCGCCGGCCAGTACCAGTCCACCCCCTCGACCCTTGCCGTACCCAACCGCTGGCGCGCCCGCTTCAGCACCCCCGCCCGCAGGCCTTCCCACTGCGGCACCCCGCGACGCAGATAGCCCAGCAACTGTCCCAGGCTCGCCGCCGGCAACGGCGCGTACTTGCGCACGATGATGTCGAGCAGCGCATCCATGCGCGCCTCCGCCTCGGACATCGCGACAGGTACCGCATCACCGATGCGCGGCGCATAGACCCGCGTGCCACCCTCGCGGCGTGCCACCCGCAGCAGGCCGCGGTAATGCATCCCATCCAGCAACTGCGTGCTCGCGTTCGACGAACCGCCGAACCAGTTGGTCGTCTTGCCATGCCCGAAATGCGCATCCACCTCGCGCGGATGCGCCGTGCTGCGCTCGCTGACGAAGGCCAGCACCGCCTGCGCCTGCTTCCGGCGCGCGGGCGTCCACGCCTCGCGCGCCGTGCGCGGATGCATCAGCTGGTGATGCTCGCGCGGCAGGAAGCCGTAGTTGACGAAGAAGTCTTCTTCCAGCGGCAGGCGCGGATACCGCCGTTCTAGGTCACCAGCCCGATAGCCGGCGACACGGTGGCGCAGCGTCAGGTCCTGCGCACGTGCCGGCGCCCGGATCGGGTCCGCCTGCACGAAGCCCAGCCGCTGGATCGCACGCGGCAGCGTGGTCGGCTTGAACAGGCTGCGCGCGATGGCGTAGCGGCGCAGGTGGTCGAGGGTCAGCGTCATGCCGAAAGGGCACGCGGCCGGACGGTGTTGGCCCTCATCCCTGCTTGGCCTGCGCGGCACGCCGCCTGCCTGCACTGGTCGGCGTGTCCGGTGCCACGGTCCGCTTGCCCGTCCTGCGGCCCGGCTTGGCTCGCTTGCTGACCAGCGCAAAGCGGTAGCCCATTGCATCGGCCACCTTCAGCACCGTGCCGAAGCTGGGGTTGCCGCTGTGGGACAGTGCCTTGTACAGGCCTTCGCGCGTCAGTCCGGTGTCGCGCGCCAGCTGGCTCATGTTGCGTGCCCGCGCCGCCACACCCAGCGCATGCACCAGGAAGGCCGGATCATCGCCGGCCTCCTCGAAGCACGCGTCCAGATAGGCGGTGATGTCCGCCTCGGTCTTGAGGTATTCCGCCGAATCCCAGGGCGTGGTCTTCAGTGCCATGTCAGTTCTCCAACGCGTTCGCCAACGCCAACGCCGCCTTGATATCGGCACGCTGCGATGCCTTGTCGCCTCCGCACAACAGCACGACCCATGCATCACCGTGGCGGGTGAAATAAATGCGATAACCCGGACCGCAGTCGATCTTCATCTCGCACACCCCGCCGGTCAGCACACGGTGCTGCCCCGGATTGCCGAAGGCGAGCCGATCGATCCGCGCCTGTATGCGCATCCTCGCCTGTCGGTCGCGCAGCGAAACAAGCCAGTCCTCGACCACCCGCGTCTTCCTGACCTCGATCATGCAGCGTCATCCATGACGTCGACCTGGTCCGGACTGTGAACCCTGGTTCACGACCTGTCAATCGGCCGGCCAACAAAAAAGCGGCCGAGGCCGCTTGTCTGATCGTAGGCGCACTGGTCGTGCCGGTTTTCTTGCCCCGCTTCACTTCGTCAGCGCGCACTCACGCCGCGACGTCGATGTACTCCACCTGGCTCGACGGCATCGGTATCGCCAACCCATCCTCGCGCATTCCAGCGAGATGCAAGGCAATCGCGTCGTGGATCAGCGCTTCCACATCGGCCTTGGTCGCGCCGGTGGCCACGCAGCCGGGCAGGTCCGGCACATAGGCGGCATAGTTGCCGCCCGCTTGCTCGATGACGATGGCGTAGCGCATGGAAGTCACCTCTTGATGGCCCGGCTCAAGGCACGGAGTCCCTGACGTAGAGTCGAGCTTGCTCGACGCCGCGATGGCGTCCGCGACGCTGAGGGACCACGAAGCAGCGGAGCAAGCTCCGCTCTACGACAGCGAGCCGGCGGCACGTTCGCATTCCTTGCGAAGGGTTTTCATCGTCCTGACCAACCACCTTCCACGTCTCCCTCCCCCGCACGCGGGAGAGGGAGTGCGCGGACTCACACCCCGATGGGGTTCGCCTTCTCCACATCGATCTTGTACTGCTTGATCGCGCGGGATACGTCCTTGGCGGTCATCTTGCCTTCCTTCGCCAGCGCGGCGATGGCGGCGTGGGCGATGTAGTAGCGGTCCACTTCGAAGTGACGGCGCAGGTTGGCGCGGGTGTCGCTGCGGCCGAAGCCGTCCGTGCCCAGCACCGTGTACGAGGCCGGCACGAAGGCGCGGATCTGGTCGCTGTAGGCGCGCACGTAGTCGGTCGCGGCGATCACCGGGCCCTGGCGGCCTTCCAGCAGCTCGGTCACGTACGCCTTGCGCGGCGACTTGGCTTCCGGATTCAGGCGGTTCCAGCGCTCGGCGTCGAAACCGTCGCGACGCAGCTCGTTGAAGCTGGGGCAGGACCAGATGTCGGCAGTGACGCCGAAATCCTTGTCCAGCAGCTCGGCCGCCGCGATCGCCTCGCGCAGGATGGTGCCGCTGCCCAGCAGCTGCACGCGCAGCTCGCCCTTCTTCGGCTTGCCCGCGTCGGTGAGCAGGTACATGCCCTTGATGATGCCCTCGGCGGCGCCTTCCGGCATCTCCGGGTGGGTGTAGTTCTCGTTCATCAGGGTGACGTAGTAGTACTCGTCCACCTGCTCCTGCAGCATCTTCTGCATGCCGTGCTGCAGCACCACCGCCACCTCGAAACCGAAGGTCGGGTCGTAGCTGCGCACGTTGGGGATGCTGCCGGCGATGACGTGGCTGAAGCCGTCCTCGTGCTGCAGGCCTTCACCGTTGAGCGTGGTGCGGCCGGCGGTGCCGCCGAGCAGGAAGCCGCGCGTGCGCATGTCGGCCGCCTGCCAGGCGATGTCGCCGATGCGCTGGAAACCGAACATCGAGTAATAGATGTAGAACGGCAGCATCGGCACGTTGCTGACCGAATAGCTGGTGCCCGCGGCCATCCACGACGACATCGCGCCCGGCTCGCTGATGCCCTGCTGCAGCACCTGGCCGGACTGGTCCTCGCGGTAGTACATCAGCTGGTCGGCATCGACCGGCTTGTACTTCTGGCCGAACGGCGCGTAGATGCCGATCTGGCGGAACATGCCTTCCATGCCGAACGTGCGCGCCTCGTCGGCGACGATCGGCACCAGGCGCGGACCCACCTGCTTGTCGCGCAGCGCGATGTTCAGGCCCTGCACGAACGCCATGGTGGTGGAGATCTCGCGCTCACCGGTGCTCTTGAGCAGGCGGTCGAAGGCTTCCAGCTTGGGCGTCTCGAACGACTCGCTGGCTTTGCGGCGACGCTGCGGCAGGTAGCCGCCCAGCGCGGCGCGGCGCGACTTGAGGTACTGGATTTCCGGCGAATCCTCGCCCGGGTGGTAGAACGGTACCTGCGCCGATTCTTCCAGCTGCTTGTCGCTGACCGGGATGTTGAAGCGGTCGCGGAACGTGCGGATGGCCTCGTCGTCCAGCTTCTTGGTCTGGTGGGTCGGGTTGAGCGATTCGCCCGCCGAGCCCATGCCGTAGCCCTTCACCGTCTTGGCCAGGATCACCGTGGGCATGCCCTTGGTGTTCACCGCCTCGTGGTAGGCCGCGTAGACCTTGTGCGGATCGTGGCCGCCGCGGTTGAGGCGCCAGATGTCGTCGTCGGACAGGTTGGCGACCATCGCCGCCGTCTCCGGGTACTTGCCGAAGAAGTTGTCGCGCGTGTACTTGCCGCCGAACGCCTTGCAGTTCTGGTACTCGCCGTCGACGGTTTCCATCATCAGCTTCTTCAGCATGCCGGTGGTGTCGCGGGCGAGTAGCGGATCCCAGTAGCTGCCCCACAGCAGCTTGATGACATTCCAGCCGCCACCGCGGAACACGCCTTCCAGTTCCTGGATGATCTTGCCGTTGCCGCGCACCGGGCCATCCAGGCGCTGCAGGTTGCAGTTGACCACGAAGATCAGGTTGTCCAGGCCTTCGCGGCCGGCCAGCGCGATGGCGCCGAGGGTTTCCGGCTCGTCGCTCTCGCCGTCGCCGATGAAACACCACACCTTGCGGTCGGACTTCTCGATCAGGCCGCGGTGCTCCAGGTACTTCATGAACTGCGCCTGGTAGATCGCCGCCAGCGGGCCCAGGCCCATCGACACGGTCGGGGTCTGCCAGTAGTCCGGCATCAGCCACGGGTGCGGGTAGGACGAGATGCCCTGGCCATCGACTTCCATGCGGAAGTTGTCGAGCTGCTGCTCGCTGATGCGGCCTTCCAGGAACGAGCGCGCGTAGATGCCCGGCGCACTGTGGCCCTGGATGAAGAGCAGGTCGCCGGGATGGTTGTCGCTCGGCGCGCGCCAGAAGTGGTTGAAGCCGACGTCGTACAGCGTGGCACCGGAGGCGAAGCTGGCGATGTGGCCGCCCAGGTCGCCGGGCTTGCGGTTGGCGCGCACCACGGTGGCCATCGCGTTCCAGCGGATGATCGAACGGATGCGCCATTCCAGCGCGGCGTCACCGGGGCTCTTGGCCTCGTTCTGCGGCGCGATGGTGTTGACGTATTCGGTGGTGGGCGAGAACGGCAGGTAGGCACCGGCGCGGCGGGTGACTTCGACCATGCCTTCGAGCAACTGGTGAGCACGCAGGGCACCGTTCTTCTCGATCACCGCCTGCATGGAATCGATCCATTCGCGGGATTCCTGCGGGTCCGGATCGCTCTGCAACATCTCGTTCAACCAGTTCATTCCCACTCCTGTTGCGCCGCGCGTGGGCACGGCGTTGCCGTTTCTTGTAGAGCCTTGAAGTGTAACGCACGCACCCCGCGCGGGACCTGGCTACGCAGGCGTATGGAAAGGACATTGCGTGCCTGTCCCGGGACAACCACCACACCAAAATCAGACCTTTGGGTTATTGCGATGCAGCACGTCGCGCGGGCGTATGATCGGCCTCCAGGGGAAGGCAGCGATCGGGATCGGCATGCGTGATGCAGTGCCCAACGATGTCGTGCCAGTGCAGGATGCCGGTGCCGCGCACTGGCGCAGCAGCCTGCGCACGCGCATCGCCCTGTGGGCCGGCCTGGTCAACGTGGTGCTGCTGGTGCTGCTGGTGCTGGCGCTGGCCTGGTTCGCACGCCGCATGATCCTGGAGGATGCGCGCCGCGACACCCACGCGACCGCGCAGGAAGCGGCGCAGCGGCTCGACGGCGCACTGCACGTGGTGACCATCACCACGCACGGCATCTCCGACCTGGTCGGCAGCGCGCAACTGTCACCCGACGAACTGGTCACCACGCTGCGCGCCATGGTCAAGGCCACGCCCGGCTGCGTGGGCGGACTGCTGATCCTGGAACCGCGCGAACGCGGCGACGCGCCGTTCGCCCGCTACGTGGCCCGCAACGGACGCGACCGCGATTTCGTCGCCGACGGCTATCCCTTCCGCGACCAGGGCTGGTACCAGCGCACCGTCGCCTCGCCCGGCGGCTGGTGGTCCGAGCCCTACCTCAACCGGACGGCGGGCGACGTATGGATGGTCACCTACAACATGCCGCTGCGTGAGCCCGGCCGCGGCGCCCGCACGCGCGGCATGGTCAGCCTGGACCTGCCGCTGGCCGGCCTGACCGACCTGGTCGACTCGCTGGCGCACCTGCCGGGCTGGCGGCTGTCGCTGGTGGCGCCGGGCGGCACGCTGGCACTGAATCCCGACGTGGGCGTGGAACGGCTGGAAACCCTGGACGGCCTGATCGCCCGCGCCGGGCGCAGCGACCTGCTCGCCGCCGCGCAGGCGGTGCGCCTGCGCCAGCACCTGCAGTACCTGCACGAGGACGCGGTGATCGGCGAGCGCCGCTTCACCGTGGTGGAGCCGATCGGCGACACCGCCTGGACCCTGCTGGTCGCGCAGTCCTACGACCTGATCATCGATCGCCTGGCGCAGGCGCTGTGGCTGCTGGTTGCGATCGGCACGCTGCTGGCGTTGATCTGCATGCTGGTGGTGAGCCGGCTGGCGCGCCACATCAGCCAGCCGGTGGAAGGCCTGTCGTCGGCCGCGGCGCGGCTGGCGCATGGCGACTACGGCGTGCCCGTGCCGCACCTCGCCCGGCGCGACGAGGTGGGCCAGATGGCGCGCACGCTGGAACAGGCGCGCGGCTCGATCCGGCAGCAGCTGCGCGAGATCGAGGACATGACCGCGGCCCGGCAGAAGCTGGAGAGCGAACTGTCGATCGCACGCGAGATCCAGCAGGCGATGCTGCCGCCCGGCCTGGTGATCGACCGCGAACACGCGCACCTGGAAGCCTATGCGCGGCTGGAACCGGCCAAGGCGGTCGGCGGCGACTTCTACTGCTTCATCCAGACCGATCCGGACTGCCTGTGGTTCGCCATCGGCGACGTCTCCGACAAGGGTGTGCCGGCGGCGCTGTTCATGGCGCGCACCGTCACCGTGCTGGAAGTGGCGGCCAGCACCCATCCCTCGCCCGAACGCGTGCTGGCCGAAGCCTCGCGCCGGCTGGTGCAGGGCAACGACGCCTGCATGTTCGCCACCGTGCTGTGCGGTCGCGTGGACGTGCGCAGCGGGGCCTGCGTGCTGGCCAGCGCCGGCCACGACGCGCCACTGCTGCTGCATGCCGACGGCCGCCACGAACTGCTGCCGGTGCCGCCCGGTCCGCCGCTGGGCTTCGAGGTGGAGGACGCCTTCCCGCTGTGGTCGGGGCTGCTGCCGGCGGGCGCCACCCTGCTGGCCTGGACCGACGGCATCACCGAGGCCTTCGATGTCGACAACCTCGCCTTCGGCGCGGAACGCATTCCCGAGGCATTGCAGCCCGGCGTCACCGCCGGCGAACAGTGCGAGGCACTGATCGCGCGGGTTCATGCGTTTACCGATCCCGCCCCGCAATCGGACGACATCACCGCCCTGGCCATCCGTCGCCGGCTGGACAGCGGCCCCGCTTCCCCCGAAGCTCCGCCAACCCAGGAGAATGCAGATGCAGATGCGACTGTTCATCCCGCGTGAGCACGCGCGCGTGGACGACCTCAATGCCTCGCTGGAGGCCGTGCTGGCCAACAACGGGGTCAGCCGCGCGATCCAGGGCGACGTGCGGCTGATCGTCGAGGAACTGGCCAGCAACGCCATCGAGCACGGCGTGCCGCAGGGCCTGGACGAAGAGGAACGCGAGCTGCGCGTGGACATCGCCATCCGCGGGCAGGTGCTGACCCTCGAGTTCCGCGAGAGCGGCGCCCCCTTCAATCCGTTGGAACAGCCCGCACCCGACCTGGAGGCCGACATCCTGGACCGCCCGATCGGCGGCCTGGGCCTGCACATGATCCGGCAGGTGGCCGAAATGGCCACGTATCAGCGAATAGGTAACTACAACATCCTGCGTCTGTCCCTGCGTATCCCCACCGAGGAGACCTCCGCATGAGCCTGGACATCACCTTCCATCCCCCGGGCACGGGCAGCCAGCGCGTGTCGGTGCGCGGACGGCTCGACACGCACACTTACGAGGACCTGGACGAAGCCCTGGCGCCGTTGCTGAATCGCCAGATGCACTCGCTGGTGCTCGACCTGTCGGGGCTGGACTACATCAGCAGCGCCGGCATCCGCTCGATCTTCAAGGCGCGCAAGGCACTGGCCCCGCACAGCGGCAAGGTGCTGCTGGTCAATCCGCAGCCGCAGATCCAGAAGGTGCTGGACATGGTCAAGGCGGTGCCGCTGAACGAGATCTTCTCGTCCACGGCCGAAGCCGATGCCTATCTCGACCTGATGCAGCGCCGGGTACTGGATGCCGCCGAGGACGACGACTGACCCGTCCGCGCCACGCTCACCGCACTTCGCCTCACATTTGATTTACGATCCAGCGTCATGCCATGCCGCGCCGGACACCACCTCCGGCAGACCCGCGACGACGAGATGCCTGATGACGCTGGAGATTGAGGTCTACCCGCCGGTCAACGGCAACCAGTACGTGCTGCTCGGCGGCCGGCTGGACACGCAGAGCCATGCCCAGCTCGACGACGCGCTGGCGCCGATGCTCGCCGCCCGCCCGCAGGCACTGGTGCTCGACCTGGCGCACCTGGACTACATCAGCAGCGCCGGCGTGCGCAGCATCCTGAAGGCGCGCAAGGCACTGGCCCCGCACGAAGGCCGCCTGCTGGTGGTGCATCCGCAGGAACAGATCCGCAAGGTCATCGAGATCGTGCAGGCCGTGCCGATGGACGAGATCTTCGAGTCCAGCGCCGACGCCGACGCCTACCTGGACGCGCTGCAAAGGCGGATCCTGGATGGCGAGGAAGAAGCCTGACGGCGTCTGTAGGAGCGACGTCAGTCGCGACCGCACGAATCAAACGTCCATGGTGTTTCAGTGCATCCGGTCGCGACTCACGTCGCTCCTACAACGGTCACAGCGGCACTCAACAGAACACTCCGCATGCAGGGCGTTTTCTTTCACCGGCACAACCCCTCACTCCAGTCCATTGCGCCCGGCTTCGCGGCGAGATCTTCAAATCCAGCGCCGACGCCAACCTGGATGCGCTCGCGCAGCGGATCCTGGATGGCGAGGGAGAAAGCCTGACGGCTTCTGTAGGAGCGACGTCAGTCGCGACCGCATGAATCAAAGGTCCATGGTGTTCCGGGGCATCCGGTCGCGACTCACGTCGCTCCTACAACGGCCACAGCGGCGCCCAACAAAAACGCCCCGCATGCTGGGCGTTTTCTTTCGCCGGGACAAGCGCTCAACCCGGCCCGTTGCGCTCGGCTTCGCGCTGCAGGCGGATCTGCGCATCGACGGCGGCGATGGCGGTCATGTTGATCACCCGGCGCGGGGTGGCGCTGGTGGTCAGGATGTGCACCGGCTTGGAGATGCCCATCAGGATGGGGCCGATGGCCACGCCGTCGGTGACCACGCGCACCATGTTGTAGGCGATGTTGGCCGCGTCCAGGTTGGGCAGCACGAACAGGTTGGCGCGGCCGCTCAGCGTGCTGCCCGGCATGATGCGGTTGCGCAGGATCTCGTCCCACGCGGTGTCGCCCTGCATCTCGCCGTCGACGTTGAGGTCGGGCTTGCGCTTCAACAGCAGCTCGCGGACCTTGCGCATCTTCAGCGAGCCCGGTGTCTCGTGGCTGCCGAAGTTGGAGTGCGACAGCAGCGCGATGCGCGGCTCGATGCCGAACAGCTTCAGCCGGTACGCCGCCTGCAGCGTGGCCTCGGCGATCTGCTCGGCGGTCGGGTCGTCCTGCACGTGCGTGTCCAGGAAAAAGTACGCGCCCTGGTTGTTGATCACGCCGGTCATCGCCGAGGTCGACTGCACGCCCGGGTCCAGCGGGATGACGCTGCGCACGTAGCCCAGTTTCTTGTGGAAGCGGCCGACCAGGCCGGTGATCATCGCGTCGGCTTCGCCGCGCGCCACCATCACCGCGGCGATCAGCGTGGGCCGCGAACGCATCAGGTTCTTCGCCGCTGCCGGCGTCACGCCGCGGCGCGAGGTCAGCGCGTGGTAGTGCTGCCAGTAGTCGTTGAAGCGCGGATCGTCGTCCTGGTTGGTGATCTCGAAGTCGATGCCGGCGCGCATGCGCAGGCTCAGGCGCTGCAGGCGCGCCTCGATCACATCCGGACGGCCGATCAGGATGGGGAACGCCAGGCCTTCGTCGATCACCGTCTGCACGGCGCGCAGCACGGTCTCTTCCTCGCCCTCGGCGTAGACCACGCGCTTCTTGTCGGCGCGGGCGCGGTCGTAGACCGGCTTCATCATCAGGCTGGTGCGGTAGACGAACTGGCCCAGCTTCTCGCGGTACGACCACATGTCGGCGATCGGACGCAGCGCGACACCACTGTCCATCGCCGCCTGCGCCACCGCCGCCGCCACTTCCACCAGCAGGCGCGGATCGAACGGACGCGGAATCAGGTACTCGGGACCGAAGCACGGCACGTCGTCACCGTAGGCGCTGCCCAGGTCGGAGGCCTCGCGCCGCGCCAGCTTGGCGATGGCGTGCACGCAGGCGACCTTCATGTCCTCGTTGATGACCGTGGCGCCGACATCGAGCGCGCCGCGGAAGATGTACGGGAAGCAGAGCGCGTTGTTGACCTGGTTCGGATAGTCGCTGCGGCCGGTGCCGATGATGACGTCCGGACGCACGGCCTTGGCATCGGCCGGCGAGATCTCGGGATTGGGATTGGCCAGCGCGAAGATGACGGGTTTGTCCGCCATCGTGGCCACCATCTCCGGCTTGAGGATGCCGCCGGCCGACAGGCCCAGGAAGATGTCCGCGCCCTCCACGATCTCGGCCAGCGTGCGCTTGTCGGTCGGGCGAGCATAGCGCGCCTTGTCCGGGTCCAGGTTCGGGCGACCGCTGTAGATCACGCCGTCGCGGTCGAAGGCCAGGATGTTCTCCGGCTTCAGGCCCAGCGCCACCAGCATGTCGAGGCAGGCGATGCCGGCAGCACCGGCGCCGCTGGTGGCCAGCTTGACGTCGCCGATCTTCTTGCCGATCACTTCCAGCGCGTTGACCACCGCCGCGCCGACGATGATCGCCGTGCCGTGCTGGTCGTCATGAAACACCGGGATCTTCATCCGCTCGCGCAGCTTGCGCTCGACGATGAAGCACTCCGGCGCCTTGATGTCTTCCAGGTTGATGCCGCCGAAGGTCGGCTCCAGCGAGGCGATGATGTCGACCAGCTTGTCCGGGTCGGTCTCGTCGATCTCGATGTCGAACACGTCGATGCCGGCGAACTTCTGGAACAGCACGCCCTTGCCTTCCATCACCGGCTTGCCGGCGAGCGCACCGATGTTGCCCAGGCCCAGCACGGCGGTGCCGTTGGTGACCACGGCCACCAGGTTGCCGCGCGCGGTGAGTTCGCTGGCGGCCTTCGGGTCCTCGACGATCGCCTCGCAGGCGTAGGCCACGCCCGGCGAGTAGGCCAGCGCCAGGTCGCGCTGGGTCAGCATCGGCTTGGTCGGCGCGACCTTGATCTTGCCGGGCGGAGACACGCGGTGGTATTCGAGCGCGGCCTGCTTGAAATCGTCGTTCGTCATTGCGGAAACGGTGCCTGTGATGAAGGCGGGGGAGTGGCGATTCTACCCCTTCCCCGCCGAAGCCGGACCCGGCCGGTTGCGGCGCTGCATCACGCCACGCGTGCGCGGCGCGCGCTCACGGGGCGAGGAAGCGGCAGTCCTCGCGCGTGCGCGACAGCGTGCCGCAGGCGGCGCCGAACGCCTGCGCGGACGGGCGCGTGCCGGTATCCAGCCACTGTTCGAGCACCTGCAGTGCGCTGGCGTATGTCGCATCGCGCAGCCGGCTGTGGTCGCGCTCGTCGGTCAGCGCCTGCAACAGCAGATGGCCACGGCCGGCCACCTCCACCGTGGCCTTGTAGGCCGCTTCCGCCTCGTACGACACGGTCGGATCGTGGCGTGCATGCACGGTGACCGTGGGCAGCACGATCAGGCCGGACAGGTCGGCGTCGTAAGCCAGCGCCGCGACGGCGGCGGGATCGGCGCTGAAACGCTCGACGCCGGCGTTGAGCGCGGTGTCGTCGTGCGAGCCGCGATAGACGGTCTTCGCGTTGTCGAACGGATTGCGGCCGCCGAGCCGCTTCTGCACCACGTCCTGGAAGTGGAACGTGCCCCACGCGAGGTGTGCGACCAGCTGCTTTTCGGCCACGCCGGTGACCGCGAGGAGGTCGCGCAGCGTCGCCGCCTGCGCCGGCGTGCGCTTCGCGGCCGGCTGGTCGACGCCGGTGCACGCGTCCACACGCCTGCGCAGCTCGTCGCGCGTCATCTTCGTGCCGGCCGGCAGCCCCTGCCAGACCGGGTACTGCGCTTCATCGGCCGCCGGGTGGTTGCGGCAGTAATACTGGTAGACCGCACGCAGGTCGGCGCGGAAACCGTAACCGCGCGTGCCGCCGAACAGCAGGCCGTTGGTGGTCAGCACGCCGTCGTAGTTCGGGCGCCCGTCGAGGTCGAGCGCATGCAGCTCGGCCAGCTTCGCCACCACGTTGCCGCCCCACGACTGGCCATGCAGCAGCGTGCGCTGCGGGCGACCCCAGCGCGCCCAGAACGCGCGGCGGCTCGTCTCCACATCGGCCGCCGCCATCCGCACGCCATAGCCGCCGCGACGGTAGGTGCTGCCGATCCACGCATAGCCGCTGCGCACCATCACCGCGAAACGGTCCAGGTCTTCTGCCGAATCGCCGGCCTCGGGTTCGCCGAGCCGCGGCCCGCCGTGCGCGTGCACGATGAGCCGGCGGTTCCACGTCTTCGGCATCGCCACCAGCAGCCAGGCGCCGTTGCCGTCCTGCGCCTCGTGGCACTCGACCTGCGCGCCGACCGAGGCCGGACAGGCGACCGGCGCGAACGTCGCTTCCGCCTCGGCCGCCGCCACGCCGCCCGGCAATGCAGCGGCGACCAGCACGGCGAACGCGGCGATGAGGCAGTGGCGGCTCAGGCGCATTGCAACGGTGTCCTCAGAACGAGCGGCTGATGTTGACGTACCAGTAGCGGCCCCACGGATTGTGCAGCGAACCGCGGTAGCCGCCATCGGCCAGCGACGGACCCTCGTCGGTCAGGTCGCGCACGCCCAGGCGCACGGCGGTGCCGTCGGCGAAGCGGTACTGGCCGTACAGGTTGTGGGTCAGGCGCTGCTCGACCACCCACGGATCGCCCGAGATGCCCAGCAGCTGCGGCTGCTCGAACGAGCTCATGTACTGCGCCGAGTAGCCGACGCGCCAGGCGGACGTGTTCCAGGTCAGCGAGCCGCTGGCACGCCATTCCGGGCGGCCGTTCTGGCCGATCAGCTGGGTGGAGTCCGGCAGCGGAGTCAGCGGATCGATGGTGCCGGCGGCGCGCGCCGCGTACAGCGCGTTGACGATATCGCCCGGATCGCGGGTGAACTCCAGCAGGCGCGTGGCATTGAGGTTGACCGAGAACGAGCCGAAGCGCGTGCGCCGCAGCGACCAGTCCACGCCGAAGTCCAGGCCGCCGGCGGTCTGCGGCTGCAGGTTGATGAAGCGGTCGTTGATGGCGGTCACGCGACCCACCGGATCGATGCCGGTGCCGGCGAAGGCGTCGATGTCTTCCTGCGTGGGCGCCTCGCGCACGACCAGCGGATTGCTGCCGCCGCCCACGCGCGCCAGGTAGTCCACCGTCAGCGCGGTCTGCGCCCCCAGCAGACCGACGATCTGTTCCTGCTTGATCTTCCAGCGGTCGACAGTGAAGGTGAAGTTGCCGAAGCGCTCGGGGATGAAGGTCGGCTGGAACACCACGCCGAACGAGGTGTTGGTGCTCTCTTCCGGCTCCAGGTCCGGATTGCCGGCCACCAGCAGCGACGCGCCCGAGGTGCTCTGGCCGCACTCGCTGAACGAGGCGATGCGGCCGGCACGCAGGTCGGCTTCGCAGCGGATGTGGTCCACGCCGCTGGCCAGGCGCGCGTACTGGGTGGCGTTGGTCTGCTCCAGGTTGGGCGCGCGGAAGCCTTCGGAATAGGAACCGCGCAGGCGCACGCCGTCCACCAGGTCCCACGCCAGCGCCACCTTGGGCTTGGCGACCGAACCGAAGTCGGAATAGTGCTCGTAGCGTCCGGCCAGCTGCATGTCCAGGCGATGCACCAGCGGAATGCCCATCTCCTCGGACACCAGCGGCACCGCGAATTCGACATACGCCGAGCCGACGTTGCGCGAGCCGCGCGTGTCCGGGTTCGGGCTGACCGCCGCGACGTTGCTGAGGTTGGTCTCGCCGGTGACCAGGTCGGTGAAGGTGTTGGTACCGTCGAGGTTGGCGTCGCGGTCGTCGCGCTGGGTCTCGCGGCGCGCTTCCGCACCGAACGCCATGCCCACGCTGCCGGCCGGCAGCGAGAACAGGTCGCCGCGGCTCATCTTGAAGTCCGCCATGGTCAGCGTGGTCCGCGATTCGCGTACCAGGTCGAACACAATGCCGTCGATCGCCGCCTGCGAGCTCGGCGAGCAGTCGCCATAGGTCGGCGTGGACACGCAGCCGCCACTGAACGGGTTGTACGCATCCGGCGTGGCGAGCGCCAGCTGCTGCTGCAACAACGTCATGTTGATGTTGGGCGAACGGTCCTCGGCTTCGGCTTCGGAATACAGCAGCGCGGTCTCCCAGTTCCAGCCGTTCCAGTCGCCGCGCAGGCCGGCGAGGAAGCGCGCCTGGTAGTTCTCCACGCGCACGCGCTGGAAGCCGGTGTCGACGTAGCGGTAGTTGCTCATCTGCACCGGCAGGCCGGCGGCGGGGACGTTGGTCAGGCCGGGCAGGCGGTTCGGGTTGGGCGTGCCATCGGGCAGCGTGGCGGCGCCGAACGGGTTCCAGTAGTTGGTCGCGGGAATCCACAGGCTGTTGAGGTTGACCACCGGTGGCTGCGTGGCCTCGCTGACCGCGTGGTAGAAGCCGATCTCGCCGAAGGCCTCGACGTTGTCGGCCACGTCGTAATGGCCGGTCAGGAACAGGTTGATGCGCTCCACCGACGGCCGCACGCTGGTGCCATGGCGCGTGTCGTAGCGCATCTCGCGGTTGGTGGTGTTGAAGTTGTGGTTGCCGCTGGACAGACACAGGTCGTTGCCCAGGCTGACCCCGCAGCCGAAGCTCGACGGCTGGATGCGGAAGGCACCGGAACTGTTGGTCACCGCAGTGCCGTTGGAGCGGATCACCGCGCGCGGCCCCACGTTCAGGCGCGCCCACGGCGTATGCGACGAGCGGCCATCCAGCGCGGACAGGCCGGCGAAATCCGGATAGTCGGCGAACAGCGCACGCAGGTCGTCGGTCGCGGTGAAGTCCTGGTCTTCCGCCATCAGTTCGGAGCGGTCGGTGTAGTTGACGAAGGCCGACACGTTGCCGCGGTCGAAGTTGCGGCCGGCGAACAGGTTGACCTCGAACTCGTTCATGCCCGTGCCTTCGGCACCGCCGTAGCGCGTGCTGGCGCTGACGCCGTCGAAGTCGGTCTGCAGCACGGTGTTCACCACGCCGGCCACCGCGTCGGCGCCGTAGATGGCGGCCGCGCCATCCAGCAGGATCTCCATGCGGTCCAGGCCCGACACCGGCAGCGCGTTCGAGTTGAAGCTCTGCACCGGCACCGTGCCAGTGTCGGACGTGCCCTGGCTGGTCGGGTGCTGCACCAGCCGGCGGCCGTTGAGCAGCACCAGCGTGTTGCCGACGCCGAGCGAGCGCAGGTTGACCGAATTGACGTCGCCGCGCGCGGCGTTGCTGGTCTGCGGATTGTTGGACGCATCGAACAGCACGTCGCCCATCTGCGGGATGGTGCGCATCAGCTCGTCGCCGGAGATCGCGCCGGCGGCGTCGATCTGTTCGGCCCCCACCACCAGCACCGGCAGCGCGTCGGTGGTGGACGCGCCCTGGATGTGCGAGCCGACCACGACCACCGCGTCGAGGTTGGTCGCCTCCTCGGTGATCGCCGATGGCGGTACGGGTTCGGCCGGCGGCGCGGTGTCCTGCGCCGCGGCGGCGTGGATCACCGCCAGCAAGGCGAGCGTCAGGCTGCTGCGCAACGGGGCGCGGCGTGGGTTCAAGGTATGCATCGTTCAGTCCCTCCTCTGAAGACGTGGTGTGGCCGGCGTCAGTCGGCCGTGAGTCGTGTCGGGTCGCCCGGGCCCGCGGCCGGATCCGGCGCGGCGGCAATCGGGGCGGATGGTCCGCCCAGTGCGCGCGCCAAAGCATCGCGGTCCAGCGCGTTCTCCCAGCGCGCAACCACCAGCGTGGCCACCGCATTGCCGGTGAAATTGGTCAGCGAGCGGCACTCGCTCATGAAGCGGTCGATGCCCAGGATCAGCGCCATGCCGGCGACCGGCACTTCCGGCACCACCGCCAGCGTCGCCGCCAGCGTGATGAAGCCGGCGCCGGTGACGCCGGCGGCGCCCTTCGAGCTCAGCATCGCCACCAGCAGCAGCATGATCTGGTGGCCCAGGCTCAGTTCGGTATTGGTGGCCTGCGCGATGAACAGCGCGGCCAGCGTCATGTAGATGTTGGTGCCGTCGAGGTTGAACGAATAGCCGGTCGGCACGACCAGCCCGACGACGGACTTCGACGCGCCGGCGCGCTCCATCTTCTCCATCAGCGACGGCAGCGCGGATTCGGACGACGACGTACCCAGAACCAGCAGCAGTTCCGCCTTGAGGTAACGGATCAGGCGGAAGATCGAGAACCCGCACCACCACGACACCAGGCCGAGGATGACGATCACGAACAGCAGCGAGGTGAGGTAGAACGAACCGACCAGCCAGGCCAGGTTGACCAGCATGCCCACGCCGTACTTGCCGATGGTGAAGGCGATGGCGCCGAATGCGCCGATCGGCGCGGCGCGCATCAGGATGTGCACCAGCCGGAACACCGGCGTGGTCAGCGCCTCCAGCAGGGTCAGCACCGGCCGGCCCTTCTCGCCCACCAGCGCCAGCGACAGGCCGAACAGCACCGCCACGAACAGCACCTGCAGGATGTTGTCGCCCACCAGCGGGCTGACCAGCGTCTTCGGGATGATGTCCATCAGGAAGCCGACCAGCGACAGTTCGTGCGACTTCTGCACGTAGTCCTGCACCGCGGACTGGTCCAGGTCGGCCGGGTTGATGTTCATGCCGGCGCCGGGCTGCACCACGTGCGCCACCACCATGCCGATCACCAGCGCCAGCGTGGAGAAGAACAGGAAGTAGGCCATCGCCTTGGCGAACACGCGGCCCACCGTGCGCAGGTGGGTCATGCCGGCGATGCCGGTGACGATGGTCAGGAAGATCACCGGCGCGATGATCATCTTCACCAGCTTGATGAAGGCATCGCCCAGCGGCTTCATCGATTCGGCGAATGCGGGCTCGAAGTGCCCCAGCAGCGCGCCCAGCACGATCGCCACGATCACCTGGAAGTACAGCTGCTTGTACAGCGGCTGGCGCGGCGGCGGCACGAAGGGGGTATCGGCCAGATGCATGGCAGGACTCCGGGGCGGATGGCGTCGCCCACGGAACCGGGGCCGACATGTTGTAACCCCGCATCGCCGCGGCACCGATAACCTATTGGTACTAGCCGGCGCGGATGCAGCGGCAGGCCCGTAGACTTGCCCCATGCCGCGCGTCCGCCGCCACCGCCTGATCCTGCTCGTCGCACTGGCGATCCTCGGCGGTGCCGGCGTGGTCATGGCGCTGGCCTACCACTGGGCGGGCGCCCGCGCGCAGCGCGCCGAGACCGCGCAACTGGAACGCCAGCTCGACCTGCACGCGCAGGCACTGCAGCAGCGCATCGATCGCTACCGCACGCTGCCGCAGGTGCTGGCGCAGGACCCCGACCTGCGCGCGGCGCTGACCTCGCCGGTGGACGACGTGCGCCGCAACGCGCTCAACCAGCGCCTGGAAGACGCCAACAGCGTCACCCGCTCTTCCACGCTGACGCTGATCGACCGCCGCGGCATCGCGCTGGCGGCCAGCAACTGGCGCGAGCCCACCAGCAACGTCGGCGAGGACTACAGCTTCCGGCCGTACGTGAAGCAGGCGCTGCGCGACGGGCGTGGCCAGTTCTACGGCATCGGCCTGACCACCGGCGAGCCAGGCTACTTCCTTTCGCAGGCGATCACCGGCGACGACGGTGCGGTCGCCGGCCTGGTCGTCATCAAGATCGAGCTCGACGCGCTGGAACAGGAATGGCTGCAGACCCCGGACATCGTGCTGGTCAGCGACGCGCACGGGGTGATCTTCCTGGCCAGCCAGGATGCCTGGCGCTATCGCACGCTGCGGCCGCTGAGCGACGCCGACCGCCGCGAGCTCACCGCCACGCGCCAGTACGCGCGGCAGACCCTGCGTCCGCTGCAGGTGCAGGACCTGTCGGCGCCGGGCGAGGGCGCGCGGCGCGTGCAGCTGCGCGATCCGCTGCTGCCCGGCGCGGTGCTGTGGCAGTCGATCGCGCTGCCGGAAGAAGGCTGGCAGCTGCACCTGCTGCACGACGCCTCGGCGATCACCGCCGCCGGACGCAGCGCCGCGCTGGCGGCCGGCGGCGGCTGGCTGGCGCTGGCGTTCCTCGCACTCTTCATGCAGCAGCGCCGGCGCATCGCCCTGCTGCAGCGGCGCAGCCGCGAGGAACTGGAAGCGGTGCTGCAGCAGCACGCGCAGGAACTGCGCACCGCGCAGGACGGCATCGTCGAAGCCGCGCGCTCGGCCGACGCCGGTCTCAGCCGCAGCCTGGAGCACCTGCCGCAGGGCGTGGTCATCATCGACGCCGACCTGCGGCTGGTGGCGTGGAACTCGCGCTACATGGAACTGTTCCGCTTCCCGCCCGACCTGATCCACGTCGGCCGGCCGATCGAGGACGTGTTCCGCCACAACGCGCGGCGCGGCCTGCTCGGCCCCGGTCCGGTGGAAGACGCGATCCAGCGCCGCCTCGACCACCTGCGCAGCGGCAAGCCGCACATGCGCGAGAGCGAGAAGGACGATGGCGTGGTGCTGGAGATCCGCGGCAACCCGCTGCCGGATGGTGGCTTCGTCACCAGCTACGCCGACATCACCAGCTACAAGAACGCCGCGCGCGAACTGCGCTCGCTGGCCGATGCGCTGGAGCACCGGGTCGAGGAGCGCACGCGCGCCTTGGCCGACGCCACCCGCGCCGCCGAGAACGCCAACCGCTACAAGACCCGCTTCGTCGCCTCGGCGGTGCACGACCTGCTGCAACCGCTGAACGCCGCGCGCATGTTCGTCTCGGCGCTGCGCGGGCGGCTGCACGACGACGAGGCGCGGCGCATCGCCGACCATGTCGACAACGCCCTCGCCGCGCAGGACGCCATCCTCAACAGCCTGCTCGACATCGCCCGGCTGGAGTCCGGCGCGCTGCCGACCCGAGTGCGCGATTTCGCGCTGGCGCCGCTGCTGGAAACGCTGGCGCGCGAGTTCGGCATGGTCGCCGGCGAGCGCGGACTGGTGCTGGACGGCGTGCCCACCCGCGCCATCGTCCGCAGCGACGAAGCGCTGCTGCGCCGCATCCTGCAGAACTTCCTCTCCAATGCGATCCGCTACACGCCGCGCGGGCGGGTGCTGCTGGGCGTGCGCCGCAGCGCCGACCGCGTGCGCATCGAGGTGCACGACCAGGGACCGGGCATTCCCGAGAGCCTGCAGGCGGAGATCTTCGAGGAGTTCCGCCGCCTCAACGACGGCGTGGCCAACGACCGCGGCGCGGGCCTGGGCCTGGCCATCGTGGAACGGATCGGCCGCCTGCTGGGGCACCGCATCGGCCTGCGCTCGCAGCTGGGGCGCGGCAGCGTGTTCTGGGTGGAACTGCCGCGCGGCGTCGCCGGCGCCGTCATCGCCGATGCCACGCCGATGCCGGCCGAGGTCGACGACGGCTCGCCACTGCGCGGCCGCCACGTGTGGTGCGTGGACGACGACCCGCGCGTCTGCGACGCCACCCGCGCGCTGCTCGAACGCTGGGATTGCGAGGTGGACCTGGCCGCCGGTCCGGACGCCGCGATAGCCGCGGCGACCCCGGGCGCCTCGCCCGACCTGCTGCTGCTCGACGTGCGCCTGGGCGACACCGACGGACCGACGCTATATGCGAGCCTGTGCGAACGCTGGGGCACGGCGCCGCCGGTGATCCTGGTCACCGCCGAGCGCGACGAGGCCCTGCGCGCGCTGGCGCTGGAGCGCGGCTGGGGCTTCCTGGCCAAACCGGTGAAACCCGCGGCGCTGCGCGCACTGATGACCCAGCTGCACGTGCGCCGGGCGCGCTGAGGAGCCGAGGATGCGGTTGCGATGCTGAGCTACGTCATTCCCGTCCTCGCCATCATGCTGCTCGGCGCCGTGCTGCGGCGGATGCGGCGCGTGCCCGAGAGCCTGTTCCCGGCGATGGAGTGGTTTTCCTTCTATGTGGCCTTCCCCGCGCTGCTGTTCGTCGGCGCGGCGCGACTGAAACTCTCCGCCAGCGACGCGCTCGACCTGTCGCTGGCCGCGCTGTTGCCCACGCTGCTGCTGACGGCGGTGATGCTGCTGGCGCTGCGGTTCGCGCCGCGCCTGTCCGGCCCGAGCCGCTCCTCCGTGGTGCAGGGCGCGGTGCGACCGAGCAGTTACTTCGGGCTGGCGGTGGCGGCGTTGCTGTTCCCGCCGGAGACCACCGCCATGGTGATGCTGGCGCTGGCGATCTGCCTGCCGGTGGTCAACGTCATCGCGGTGGTCGCGCTGGCGGTCTGGGGCAACGGCGACGCCAGTGCGCGTGGCATCGCCCGGGCGCTGGCACGCAATCCCATCATCCTGGCGACGCTGGCCGGCCTGCTGTTCAACCTCAGCGGCCTGCCGCTGCCGGTGCCGCTGGCGGCCGCGCTCGACATCCTCGCCGATGCAGCACTGGCACTGGGCCTGCTATGCGTGGGCGGTGGCCTGCAGTTCCGTCGCGACCACCTGCGTCCGCTGCTGCTGGGCGCGACCTCCGCATTGAAGCTGCTGGCGCTGCCGTTGCTGGCGGTGCTGGTCTGCCGTTGGCTGGACGCCAGCGCGCCGGTCACCGTTGCGGCCTGCTTCTACGCGGCCCTGCCTACCGCCTCCAACGCCTACATCATGGCGCGGCAGATGGGCGGCGACGCCCCGCTGATGGCCTCACTGGTGACCTGGCAGACGCTGCTGGCCGCGGCGACCGTGCCGCTGGTGATGCAGCTGCCGGCCTGGCTGGCCTGAGCCTCACTCGACCGGCGGACCTTCCGGTTCCAGCGACTTCACCAGCACCGCCGCCTGCGTGCGGCTGTGGCATTCCAGCTTCTTCAGGATCGCGGTGACGTGCACCTTCACCGTGTTCTCGGCCAGGCCCAATTCGTGCGCGATCTGCTTGTTGAGCAAGCCGTCGGCCAGGCACAGCAGCACGCGAAACTGCTGCGGCGTCAGCTGCGCCAGGCGCGCGGCGAGCGCGGCATCCTGCTCCGAGCGTTCGACGGTCAGCGGCGGAAACCACGCGCCACCGTCGAGCACCGCCGCCACCGCCTCGCCGATGGTCTCGGCCGGCGAGGACTTGGGAATGAAGCCCGCCGCGCCGAACTGCTGCGCACGCCGGATCACCCGCGGGTGTTCGTTCGACGAGATGACCACCACCGGCACCTCGGGATGCTCGCCGCGCACATGCAGCAACGCGGAGAACCCGTGCGCGCCCGGCATGGTCAGGTCCAGCAGCACCAGGTCGGTGTCGGGCCGCGCCTCCAGCGCCTGCCCCAGGCTGGCGGCACTGGCGGCCTCGGTCACGGTCGCGCCGGGCAACGCCTCGCGCAGCGCATGGATCACCGCGGTGCGGAACAGCGGATGGTCGTCGGCAACGAGGATGGCGGGCGCGCTCATGCCGCCAGTGTGCCATCGGCGCGCGCGGCAGCGGGTAGCACTTTGTGGCTAGGGCCACGGCGGCGACCACCGCGTGTGCGGCAGTGCCCGCAACGCGCGGTGCGGCTCACGACAGCGTGGGCGCGTCTTCCGACAGCTTGTCCAGGCGGATGCGGTTGGCGAACAGCGAGAACGCCAGCATGCCGGCCAGTCCGTTGGCGCGGCTGACCCAGCGCGGCAGCCAGCGCGGCGGCGCCAGCACGCCGGCCTCGAACATCGGCTCGAACGTGGCCACGTCGTCCAGCGTCATCTTGCCGGCGAACAGGCGCCGGCACAGGCGCAACCGGTCCTGCTGCAGCGAATGGCGGAAGAACGTGTGCACGCCGATCAACCCGCGCAGGTACACGGTGTCCTTGGTGAACGCCGCACCGCCGGTGGTGGGCACGCCGCGGAACACGCGCTGCGCCGACGAAAAACTCTCGGCCGGATTCTGCCCCGCGTCGATGAAGTAGCGGAAGACCTCGATGAAGTCGGCGCCGGCCAGCGCCATCGCCACCGCCTCGATGCGCAGGCTGATCCGCTTCATCCGTTCTATGTCGATGCTGCCGGTGATCTGCTCGGCGAACGTCGCCAGTCCTTCCTGGGTGGCGGTCACGCGCGGCGAGGCCAGCGCCAGGCTGGGCAGCACGGTCTGTTCGCGTCCGTTCAACGCGGTCAGCGAATGCACCAGCGCCTCGTGCTGCAGCAGTTGCCGGCGGTCGTAGTCGCTGAAGGCGGCGCCGTGGCGCAGGCGGATGCGCGTCGCCCCGGCGGCGGCCTTGGCGATCAGCTGGCGGTCCAGTTCCACCGTGATGACGCGGCCGTCGAAGAAATCGTCCAGGTCCGCCTGCAACTGCAACTGCAGCGCGGTGGCCGACACCGGCACCTGTTCTTCCGGCGCCAGCAGCTCGTGGTCCAGTTCGTTGGCGATGGCGATGAAGTGGCCGGCGGCATCGCGCGTGGTCGGGCCGTCGCCGGGCAGGCATTCCTCGGGCGTGCCGAACAGCGCGACCGAGTGCGTGGTGACGGCTGCCGTGCCCAGCGATTCCAGCAGCTGCGCGGCGATGTCCCAGCTGTGCACGGAATCGCGCAGGTAGCCGCCCAGCGGGTGATGCTCGTCGGCTGCGGCGGCGATGGCGGCCAGTTCGCGGCGCGCATCGCCGAAGTCCAGGCGCGGATACGCGATCGCCGGCAGCTGCGCTTGTCCGCGCGCGAACCCGTCCAGGAACGGCGCCTGCACGTCCGCCGGCCAACTCGCCAGGCTGAGCAGCTTGATGCCGCGCACGGCCTTGACCAGGCGCGCATCGAGCGCGGCGTGATGGGCGATGTCAGGCTGCATGGGGCTCCTCCCTGCCGACACTCTAGCGCGCCGGTCCGCACAAGCGGTGGAAGCCAGGGCCTGCTAACGCGCATGACCCCTGTCGCACCGGTCCTGCGGGCGTGCGCAGCAAGGAAGAGCGAGGGCGCGTATGTCGATACGCAACAGAGCGATGACGCCGCCGCGTGCGTCCGCAGGGTCGGCCCGGAGGGTGTCGCACCGATGGCCGTCGGGCGGCGTCGCGCGGCTTGACCTGACGGCCATCGGAGCGGCATGCGACAGGGGGCATGCGCGTTAACAGGCCCTGGACTATGCTCGGGGCTCTTCCAACAGTTGCGGGGGCAGCATGCTGGAGCTCGATGCCGTACAGACACTGGCCTTCGCCGGCCTCGCCCTGTTCCTCGGCTATGCGCTCTGCCGCGTGGTCCCGCCGTTCTCGAAGTACAACCTGCCCGCGCCGGTGATCGGCGGCCTGGCGGTGGCATTGGTCGTGCTGGCCGCACGCAGCCGCGACATCACCCTGTTTACGCTGGACACCAGCCTGCAGTCGCCGCTGATGATCGCCTTCTTCACCACCATCGGCGTCAACGCCAGCGTGGCCCTGCTGAAACTCAGCGGCCGCCAGGTGGTGGTGTTCCTGCTGCTGGCCAGTGCGTTTGCGGTGGCACAGAACCTGCTGGGCATGGCGGTGGCGATGGGCTTCGGCCTGCATCCGCTGTTCGGCGTACTGGCCGGGTCCACCACGCTGACCGGCGGACCGGCGACCGGGCTGGCGTTCGCGCCGCTGTTCGAACAGGCCGGCGTGGCCGGCGCGGAATCCATCGCGGTCGCCTCGGCGATGGCCGGCATCCTCTGCGGTGGCCTGCTCGGCGGACCGGTGGCCACCGTGCTGATCCGCCGCCACAAGCTGTACGGCGGCGTGCGCCTGGGCGCGCCGGACGAATCCTCGGCCGAGCCCGCCGGTGCGCGCGACACGGTCGACTTCGCCTCGCGCGAACACGCCGCGCTGAAGAGCATCGTGGTGATCCTAGTGGCGATGTGGGCCGGCGCCGGCGTCAGCCAGGGCCTGGCCGCGCTCGGCCTGACCCTGCCGGCCACCGTCGGCGCGATGATGGTCGGCGCGGCGCTCCGCTATCTCGACGATCGCACCGGCTGGATCGGCCTGCCGGTCGCGACCACCGACCTGATCGGCAACGTCTGCCTGGCGCTGTTCCTGGCGGTGGCGCTGATGAATCTCAAACTGTGGGAACTGGCCGGCCTGGCCGCGCCGCTGCTGGTCAACCTCGGCTTGCAGGTCGCGCTGGTGGCGCTGTTCTGCGGCGTGGTGTTCCGGGTGATGGGCCGCGACTACGACGCCGCGGTGATGGGCGGCGGCTTCATCGGCTTCATGCTCGGCACCACGGCCAACGCGATGGCGGTGATGCGCACCCTGGTCGAACGCTACGGCATGGCCCCGCGCGCCTTCCTCGTCGCCCCGCTGGTGGGCGCGTTCTTCATCGACTTCAGCAATGCGCTGATCATCACGGGGTTCATCAATCTTTGGGATTGATCGAACGCTGGAACCTATCAGCCGTCACGATCCATCCACCGTCATCCCGGCGCAGGCCGGGACCCAGTGACTTTGATGTTTGGATGACGGTAGACGTGCAGAAAGACCCTGGGTCCCGGCCTGCGCCGGGATGACGGTACGGTGTGTTGCTAACGCTTGCCGTACTTGTCCGTCAGCCGCTTGTTCAGCGCCTTGCCCTGCACGCGGGCATTCGATTTGTCGGCCAGGCGCGAAGCGAGCTTGTCGGCCGCCGCGGCGACTTCATCGCGCAGCTTGAGGTAGTTGAGGAAGCGGCCTTCGTCCAGCGCCTCGCTGTCGATCGCCGCGCGCACCGCGCAGCCCGGCTCGCGGTCGTGCGAGCAGTCGCGGAACTTGCACTGCGCGGCCAGCGCCTCGATGTCGGCGAAGCCGCCGTCGGCCAGGTCTTCCTCGCCGGTGGGCTTCAGCTCGCGCATGCCGGGCGTGTCGATCAGGCAGGCGCCCGCCGGCAGCGGGATCAGCGCGCGGTAGGTCGTGGTGTGGCGCCCGCGCGAATCGCTCTCGCGCACTTCGCCGGTCTTCATGCGCTCGTCGCCGAGCAGCGTGTTGGTGATCGTTGACTTGCCGGCACCCGACGAGCCGACCAGCACCACGGTGTGGCCGGGTTCCAGCCAAGGTTCGAGTTGCGCGACGCTGTCCGGATCCTTCGCGTTGACGGTGAACACCGGCACGCCCTGCGCGGTGAGGTCGGCCAGCACCTCGACCGCGTCGTCGGCGTACTCGGTGCGGTCGGCCTTGGTCAGCACGATCACGGGTTCTGGAGCCGCCGTCTGCGCGCCACCGCCGCCGACCAGCAGCAGATAGCGCTCGATGCGGCGCGGATTGAAGTCGGCATCCAGGCCGCAGACGATGAACACGGTGTCGATGTTCGCCGCGATCACCTGCTGGTGGTAATGCTCGCCGGCCGCACCGCGCTTGATGCCGGTATGGCGCGGCAGCAGGGCGACGATGCGCGGCCGCTTGCCGGTGGCGTCTTCCAGCAGCACCCAATCGCCGACCGCGGGACGTTCATGTGCCGGGAACCGCGGGCGCTGCCATTCCGGCAGCGATTCGGCCTTCACGCCCACGCCGGGCGCATCGGCGACCACGTAGCCGGAGCGGTGCTGTTCGATCACCCGCGCCGGGGTGGCCTGCGGATGCGCGGCCAGCGCCTCGCGCCATGCCGCATCCGTCGGTTCCCCCGTGTACGGCCAGCCGATGGCGCGCAGAAGGGTGACGTCGGACACGCTGGGGAGGGGGGGTTCGGGCATGGCGCGCATTCTAGACGCGGGCTGGCGCCAGCGGGGCCGGGCAGGCGAAATATCCGTTAAGCTGCCCCTCCTTCCGTTTTTCCGCCCCCTGCGGTCGCCGCCATGCCCACTCCGCCCGTCAAACCGCTCGCCACGCGCGAACGCCTGTCCGAAGTCCGCTACGAGATCCGGGGCGAACTGGCACGGCGAGCCCGCGAGCTGGAAGCGCAGGGGCAGAAACTGATCAAGCTCAACATCGGCAACCCGGGCGCGTTCGGTTTCCGCGCGCCGGAACACCTGCAGCGCGCGATCGCCGACGACATGGGCCGCACCGATCCGTACACGCACCAGCAGGGCCTGCCCTCGGCGCGCGATGCCATCGCCGCGGCCTACGCCAAGCGCGGCACGCCCGATGCGCACCCGGACCGCGTGTTCGTCGGCAACGGCGTGTCGGAATTGATCGACCTGTCGCTGCGCGCCCTGCTCAACCCCGGCGACGAAGTGCTGGTGCCCTCGCCCGACTACCCGCTGTGGTCGGCGGCGACCATCCTCAACGACGGCCGCCCGGTGTACTACCGCTGCGATCCCGACAACGACTTCCTGCCCGACCCCAGCGAGATCGAGCAGCTGGTCAGCTCGCGCACCCGCGCCATCGTGCTGATCAACCCGAACAACCCGACCGGCGCCACCTATCCGCGCGAGCTGCTGGAACGCATCGTCGCCATCGCCGCCAAGCACCGCCTGCTGCTGATGGTCGACGAGATCTACGACCAGGTGCTGTACGACGGCGCCACCTTCGTCCCGGTCGCACCGCTGGCCGGCGACGTGCCGTGCATCACCTTCAGCGGCCTCAGCAAGGTGCACCGCGCCTGCGGCTGGCGCGTGGGCTGGGGTGTGGTGTCCGGCCACGGCGACGTGGTGCGCGACTTCCTGCACGCGATGGACCTGCTCAGCGCCCTGCGCCTGTGCGCCAACGTGCCCGGCCAGTACGCGATCGACGCCGCGGTGAACGGCCCCGACACGATCAGTGCTTTGTGCGAAGCGGGCGGCCGCCTGTACGAAACCCGCCGCGCGGTGATCGAGGCCTGCGAGGCCAGCACGCACCTGCAGCTGGTGAACCCGGCCGGCGCGCTGTACGCGTTCCCGGCCGTGGTCGGCGACGCGGCGAAGAACTTCGACGACCACAGCTTCGCCCTGGAACTGATGGAAACCGAAGGCGTGCTGGTCGTCCCCGGCTCCAGCTTCAACGTGCCCTACCGCCACCACTTCCGCGTCACCCTGCTGCCCGAAGCGGCGACCATGCGCGAAGTCTTCGCCCGCATCGACCGCGCCCTGACGCGCCGTGCGGAAGCGGCCACCAAGGTGGTGCCGATCAAGGGCAAGTCGCGGCCGGCGGCGGCGTAAACCGGATCGCGGTTGCTGTGCGGCTGCTGTGGGAGCGACGCAAGTCGCGAGACGGCATCCGGATGGCCCATCGCGACTTACGTCGCTCCCACAGGCAGGCTCCATCCCTCAGGCAGGCAGGGGAACGCGGATGACCTTGAACATGTATGACATCGTCCGCGTGATCGCGCCGATACCCTCCGAGCGGGTCGACGCAAGCGCATCCAGAGCGAAGGACGTCCGTGTCGGCGACGTGGGGGCGATCGTTATGGCTCTGGCCGCGTCCGAGGCGCGTACCGCGTATGAGGTCGAGTGTGTCGACCCCGACGGTCACACCCGCTGGCTGGCGACGCTGTTCGCAGACGAGATCGAGCGTGTGGCCCCTGTGGGAGCGACGTAAGTCGCGACCCCACGCTACAACGCGCCTGTTGAACCCCATCGGGGGACAACCAAGGGCAGCCGTGACCCTGCGCCTAGGATGACCGATATTTCGCTGCAGGGTTGAATTCCCGGTCGCGACTCACGTCGCTCCTACAACGGACCGGAAGGGCGCATCATGCGTCCATGACGACGCTCTCCGCCCCCCACACCACCGCCCTCACCACCGAGCTGCGCTACCTGGCGCTCGGCGACTCCTACACCATCGGCGAAGGCGTGGACGCAGCCGGCCGCTGGCCGACGCAACTGGCGCGCCTGCTGCGGATGGAGGGCGTGCTGCTCGGCGATCCGCGCATCATCGCCACCACCGGCTGGACCACCGACGAACTGGACGCCGCGATCACCGCCGCCGAGCCGCTCGGCGAGCACGACTTCGTCACCCTGCTGATCGGCGTGAACAACCAGTACCGTGGCCGCAGCGTCGAGGAGTACCGCACCCAGTTCGCCGCCCTGCTCTGGCGCGCCATCGGCTTCGCCCGCAACCGCCCCGACCGCGTGCTGGTGCTCTCCATCCCCGACTGGGGCGTCACCCCGTTCGCCGCGCAATCCGGCCGCGACGCAGCACAGATCGCGCGCGAACTGGATGCCTACAACCTGGCCGCGCGCGAGGTCTGCGCGCAGCGCGGCGTCTCTTTCGTCGACATCACCCCGGTCAGCCGTGCACGCGGCGGCGAAGCGGCGATGCTGGCCGATGACGGCCTGCACCCCTCCGCCGCGATGTACGCCGAATGGACGCGGCTGGCGTTTCCGATCGCGCATCATTTGCTCGCTTGAGCCCCTCTCCCGCCGGGAGAGGGGTTGGGGTGAGGGTACGGCGGAGTGGCGAAGGTTCGGCGGCTCGCACACCCTCATCCGGCGCTGCGCGCCACCTTCTCCCGAAGGGAGAAGGGTCCGGCGCGGTGATAGGTCCACGCGCATTGGCGACAGATCCCTGCGTCGTGCGCGCGGCGCACGCTACGTCCGCATCGCGCCTCAAGCCCCTCTCCCACCGGGAGAGGGGTTGGGGTGAGGGTCGGCGGAGTGGCGACGGTTCGGCGGCCCGCACACCCTCACCCGGCGCTTCGCGCCACCCCGTATCGGGTACGGGGCAGGCTCTTCTCCCGAAGGGAGAAGGATCCAGACCCACCAGCTGCGGGATCGCCAACGTAGCGTGCGCCATGCGCACGAAGCGCGGTGACGGATTCATGCGCAGCACTGACAGATCCATGCGTCGTGCGCGCGGCGCACGCTACATCCGCGGCGCGCTTGAAGCCCCTCTCCCACCGGGAGAGGGGTTGGGGTGAGGGTCGGCGGAGTGGCGATGGTTCGGCGGCTCGCACACCCTCATCCGGCGCTTCGCGCCACCCCGTATCGGGTACGGGGCAGGCTCTTCTCCCGAAGGGAGAAGGATCCAGACCCACCAGCTGCGGGATCGCCAACGTAGCGTGCGCCATGCGCACGACGTGCGATGCCGGATTCATGCGCAGCGTCGACAGATCCATGCGTCGTGCGCACGGCGCACGCTACGCGGCGGCGGCGACCAGCGGCGGCGCATCCGACTCGGGCAGCACGGTGCAATAGCCCTGGGCATCAAGCCATGCCAGCAGCTGCGCCAGGATGGCGACGTTGTGGCCGTGCGCGGCGCCTTCGTGCAGCAGCACGATGGCGCCGGGGGCGATGTCGCGGGTGATGCGCGCCAGTACCTGGTCGGGCTGGCAGTCGATGCCGTCGAACCCGCGCGCGCTCCATGCCACGCGCGCCAGGCCGTGGCGCTTCAGCGACAGGCCGACGAAGGGGTTGGTCATGCCCACGACGCTGCGGTACCAGCGCGGGGTGTCGCCGGTGATCGCGGTAAGGATGGACTGGTTGCGGCCGATCTCGTCTTCCATCGCACCCGGTCCCAGCCGCCAGAATCGCGTATCCGGATGACTCGCGCTGTGATTGCCGATGCCGTGGCCGCGGTCGCGGATGGCCTGCACCAGCGCCGGCTGCGCCAGCGCGCGTTCGCCGACCAGGAAGAAGGTCGCCTTCGCCCCATGGCGGTCCAGCAGGTCGAGGATCGCCGGGGTGTCGGCCGAGGGGCCGTCGTCGAGGGTCAGCCACACCACGCGCTGCTCGGTCGGCAGCCGCGACAGCGCCGGGCAGAACACGGTGGCGCGCGGATACAGCGTGGCCCACACCACCAGCAGGTGGGTGGCCATCATCGCCGGCAGGCCGACGGTCCAGCCGGACCGCCACCACAGCCAGGCCACGCCCACTTGCGACAGCGCCAGCAGGCCCAATATCAGTCCGGGATGGCGCGGCGGACGATGCAGTGTTCCTGTCGTGCTCATGCCCCATGATGCCACGGGGCGTAAAATCCCCCTCCGCTTTTCCTTCCGCATACCGGTGCCTGTCCATGTCCCTTGATCCCGCCCTGCGCTCGCGCATCGAATCCCTCCTGCAGTCCAACCGCGTGGTGCTGTTCATGAAGGGCCAGCCGACCATGCCGCAGTGCGGGTTCTCGGCCAAGGCGGTGGGCGCGCTGTCGGCGCTGGGCGTGGACTACGCGCACGTCAACGTGCTGGCCGACCAGGAAATCCGCGAAGGCATCAAGGTCTACGGCGACTGGCCGACCATCCCGCAGCTGTACATCGACGGCGAACTGGTCGGCGGCAGCGACATCATCGAGCAGATGACCAACTCCGGCGAACTGGCCACCGTGCTGGGCCTGCAGGCGCCCGACCGCACGCCGCCGGCGATCACCATCACCGCCGCCGCCGCCGAGATGCTGCAGAACGCGGTGGCCGACGCCGGCCCGGGCGCCGCGCTGGCGCTGGGCATCAACGCGCAGTTCCAGCCCAACTTCCAGCTGGCCCAGTTCGACGCCAACGCCATCGCCAGCGAATCCAATGGCGTGCGCGTGCAGTTCGACCTGGCCAGCGCGCGCCGCGCCGACGGCATCACCATCGACTGGGTGGACGACATCCGCGGCAAGGGCCTGGCCATCGACAACCCCAACGCGCCCAAGCCGGTGCAGGCGCTGTCGCCGATCGATGCCGATGCCAAGGTCCGCGCCAGCGAAGTGCTGCTGGTCGACGTGCGCCCGGCCGACGAACGCGCCATCGCCTCGGTGAAGCTGCCCTTCAAGACCTTCGACGGCAACGGCCGTGCCGAGCTGGAAGCGCTGCCGAAGGACACCGCCATCGCCTTCCTGTGCCGCAGCGGCGGCCGCAGCCAGCAGGCCGCGGAGGAATTCCGCGCGCTCGGCTTCGCCAACGTCTCCAACATCACCGGCGGCATCAACGCCTGGGCCGATGACGTGGATGGCACGCTCAGCAAGTACTGAGCCGGCACGACGCGAGCGATCCATGGTAAAGCGGGCTTCGGCCCGCTTTCTTTTTGCTTCACCTATGAGGTGTGCCGCGTAGGGTGGGCCTTGGCCCACCGCCAGGGGATGCGAACCACGCGCCATGTCATGGGGCTCGCCCCGAAAGGCAACGGTGGGCCAAGGCCCACCCTACGTCATCCCGAGAAACCCCCGCTCGCCAGGTAATCGCGCTCTTCCTGCGTGGCGACGCGCCCCATCGCCTCGTTGCGATGCGGGAAGCGGCCGAAGCGGGCGATCAGGTCGTAGTGCAGCTGGGCGTACTTGATGTAGTTCTCGTCGCCGGTGGCGTGGAACAGGTCCAGCGAGCGTTGCTGATCCTCCAGCGCCTCGGCGTGTTCGTACGGCATGTAGAAGAAGATCTTCAGCGCCGGATCGACCTGCGCGTCGAAACCGGCCTCGATGGCGCGCGCGGTGTAGTGTCGCGCCAGCCCGTCGGTGGCGTAGGAATGCGCGCTCTGGCGGAAGCAGTTGCGCGGAAACTGGTCCAGCAGCAGCACCAGCGCCAGCGCACCCTCGGCATCGCCCATCCAGCCTTCCAGTTCGCGCCGCGCTGCACGGAAATGCAGCCCGCGGAACCGCTGGTCGAACTCGGCGTCGAACGCATCGTCGTTGGCGAACCACTTCTCGTAGCCGGCGTTCTTCCAGAAGGTGATGACGTCGTTGGATTCGTTCATGCGCGTGCGTACTCCGGCATGGCGTCCCAGGTGCGGCCCAGCAGCTCGCGTCCGTTGGACTTCTTGTCGCGCTTGATGCCGTCAGCGCCAAACGCACCCCATTGCTTGAAGAAAAAGCGGACACCCTGCTCTTCACATTGCCGCTTCACGTTCAACGCCCATGCTTCTTTCATCGGCCGGGCGCCATGACCGGATTCGCCCCCCACGATCACCCAGTCGATGCCGGTCAGATCAAGTGGGCCGACATTCTCAAGCAATGGCTCAACGCTGAGGAACTTGACGCTCGCCTTGGCGGATTGGAGATGTGCGATGCGCGGCACACCGTGACGCTTGTTCTCGACGGAAACCCCGATCCAGACATTGTCCGGAATCACACGCTCCTGACTGTACTCGGATATCCGCTCCGCTCGCTTGGTGAGCACTTGGAACGTATGCTGCGGACAACGCGTCATGACGTCGAACACACGGTCAATGAAGCTTTCCGGCACCGCCGTGTGGAACAGGTCGCTCATGGAGTTGACGAAGTAGACCGTCGGCTGTTTTTTCTTCAGCGGCTCGTCAAGGCGGAACGGGAGTGTCCGCACCTCCTTGAATCCCTGCTCGTAGCCGACAACACCCATGGCCTGCAGGCGCCGCGCCATGGTCTCCGCGTAGCAGTGCTTGCAGCCTGCGCTGAGCTTGGTGCAGCCAACCACCGGATTCCACGTGCTTTCCGTCCACTCAATTCTTGATTTTGTGGTCATCAGAACTCGAATCCTCTCTGAGAGTCTCTCGCCTGAATATCATTCCAGATGTTTAGCGCAGTCTGGTTACCCGTAGCGTGGATTAGCCAGTACATATTCTTTCCCTTGTCCCTGACCATCTCTACATTGCTGGAATGGTAGCCCTTAGCAAGCAAAGCTTGATACCAGATCCCAAAAGCCGAACGCCTGTTCTCTCGCAAAGACTTGTTTTTCCGGTAAGCGAGGGAGGCTCCAGGAATGTATTGATCTATGGTCCCGGCAAGGAGCAACTTTTCATAGTTCCTCACGAAATCCATGACGCTGAAATGGATTAGGAAATCAATCTTCCTGAAGGCCGAGAGCTGATCTATTACCGAAAAAGGAAGCGCGTGAAGCGAGAAGGGGTCCAGAAAGGCGAGATGCAGGGCTCCGCGATCCATCTTCTTCACAACCTCGTGGACAGTGTCCTCTGCCTTGCCTACAAATACATCCGGACTGACTCCCAAACACTGCAGGCGCGCCTCGCATGCTCCTACGTTTTCTCGCGAGAAGTCCGAAATGTACATCGCTGTGAATGGCGCCCTAGATGACGCTTTGAATGCCGCCACAGGGCTTCCATCGGAAAAGCCACCACTTTGATTCAAACATCTGCCGGGGCCGCAGTACAGATCAATATACGTGCGTCTTGGCCAAGACTTTCTTGCTTGCGAGCTTGCTTCGATGTACTGAGTGAGCAATCGATGTTTTCGTTGCGCCCACTCCTGAACTTTCAGGCAGGGGAGTCCATCCGCAGGATCATTCTCGTACTCCGCTTTGCTTGCCATTCCCACTCCTTGGTTGTCACAGCTTGACTACTCATCAAACCGCAAATGCCGCACCGACTTCCCGTTGCGTCGGATCAGCTTCAACGCTTCGATGCCGACGGTGATGTGGTTCTCCACGAACGAGGAGCTGACCTTGGCGTCGCTGGCTTCGGTCTTGACGCCTTCGGGGATCATCGGCTGGTCGCTGACCAGCAGCAGGGCGCCCACGGGGATGCGGTTGGCGAAGCCGGCGGCGAAGACGGTGGCCGTTTCCATGTCGATGGCCATGCAGCGCATGGCGCGCAGGCGTTCCTTGAACGCGACGTCGTGTTCCCACACGCGGCGATTGGTGGTGTAGACCGTGCCGGTCCAGTAGTCGTGGCCCAGGTCGCGGATCATGGTGGAGACCGCGCGCTGCAGCGCGAACGCGGGCAGCGCCGGCACTTCCGGCAGCAGGTAATCGTTGCTGGTGCCCTCGCCGCGGATCGCCGCGATGGGCAGCACCAGGTCGCCCAGCTGGTTCTTGCGCTTCAGCCCGCCGCACTTGCCCAGGAACAGCACCGCCTTGGGCATGATGGCCGACAGCAGGTCCATCATGGTGGCGGCATTGGGGCTGCCCATGCCGAAGTTGATCATGGTGATGCCGTCGGCGGTGGCACTGGCCATCGGCCGGTCCAGGCCGACGATGGGCGCGCCGGTGAGCTGCGAAAACACGTTGAGGTAGCCGCCGAAATTTGTCAGCAGCACATGCTCGCCGAACTGGTCCAGGGGCACGCCGGTGTAGCGCGGCAGCCAGTTGTCGACGATCTCGCTCTTGTCCTTCATGGAAGCCTCTTTTTCTTGTTGTTGTGCGGCGATTCTGGCACGACTGCGACGCACGCACTTGGCAAGGCGCGCCGCGGCCGGTTAGGTTTCGGGTCTGTTCCGGGGGATACACCATGCGAATGACCTTGTTGGCCGGGCTGGTCCTGGCTGCGCTGGGCAGCGGCGCGCACGCCGCCACGCCCGCGTCCCGCTTCACGCAGGACCCTTACCCCAGCACCTACCGCGCCCTGCCGGGCGGACCGGTGCTGCTGGCCAACGCCACCGTGCTGACCGGCACCGGCGAGCGCCTGGACGGCGCCGACGTGCTGCTGGCCGACGGCAAGGTGGCGGCCGTGGGCCGCGGCCTGTCCGCACCGGAGGGCACCACCCGCATCGACGCGACCGGCAAGTGGGTGACGCCGGGGTTGATCGACGTGCATTCGCACCTGGGCGTGTATCCCAGCCCGGGGGTGAAGGCGCACAGCGACGGCAACGAGGCCACCGCGCCGGTGACGGCGAACGTGTGGGCCGAGCATTCGATCTGGACGCAGGACCCGGGCTTCCATACCGCGCTGGCCGGCGGCGTGACCTCGATGCAGATCCTGCCGGGTTCGGCCAACCTGGTGGGCGGCCGCGGGGTGACGCTGAAGAACGTGCCGTCCACCAGCTACCAGGGCATGAAGTTCCCCGGTGCGCCGTGGGGCCTGAAGATGGCCTGCGGCGAGAACCCCAAGCGCGTGTACGGCGGCAAGGCCGGTCCGGCCACGCGCATGGGCAACGTGGCCGGCTACCGCGCCGCCTTCATCGATGCCAGCGAATACCTGAAGAAGAACGCACCCAAGCCGCAGCAGCCGAAGAAGAAGCGCTGGTGGGACCGCGCCAGCGGTGGCGAAGGCACCGACAGTGGCGGTGATGCCGGCGGCAAGCGCGACCTGAAGCTGGACACGCTGGCCGGCGCGATCAACGGCGAGATCCTGGTGCACATCCACTGCTACCGCGCCGATGAAATGACCACGATGCTGGACCTGGCGAAGGAGTTCGGCTTCAAGGTCGCCGCGTTCCACCACGGCGTGGAGGCGTACAAGCTGGCCGACCGGCTGGCGCAGGACGGCGTCTGCGGCGCGCTGTGGGCCGACTGGTGGGGCTTCAAGATGGAAGCCTTCGACGGCATCCAGGAGAACATCGCCCTGGTCGACCGCCCGGCCAACGGCTGCGCGATCGTGCATTCGGATTCGGACGAGGGCATCCAGCGCCTGAACCAGGAAGCGGCGAAGGTGATGGCCAGCGCGCGCCGCGCCGGCATGGGCGAGATCGCACCGGAGCGCGCCATCCGCTGGGTGACCAGCAATGCGGCCAAGTCGCTGGGCATCGCCGAGCGCACCGGCACGTTGGAGGCCGGCAAGATGGCCGACGTGGTGCTGTGGAACCAGAACCCCTTCAGCGTGTACGCCAAGGCCGAGCAGGTCTACATCGACGGCGCCCGCATCTACGACCGCCACGACCGCAGCCGGCAACCGGTGTCGGACTTCATGCTGGGCCAGGAGGTGATGCCGTGAAGCGCGCTCGCATTCTTCTTTCCCGTCATCCCGGCGAAGGCCGGGACCCCGTGCCTCTTGCTGTCGGCCCTGCGGATCGCGCGCAAAGTCGCTGGGTCCCGGCCTTCGCCGGGATGACGGTGAAATCACTTGTCGTGGCGATCACACTGGCATCCACTTCCTTCGCTGCCCTCGCCCAGGACGTGCTCATCCGCAACGCCACCGTGCATACCGCCGGTGCGCAGGGCACGTTGCAGAACGCCGATGTGCTGGTGCGCAATGGCGTGATCCAGTCCGTCGGCAGCGGCATCGCCGCGCCCGGCGCGACGGTGGTGGAGGCCAGCGGGCGGCCGCTGACGCCGGCGTTCTTCGGTGGCATCACCGAGATCGGCATCGAGGAGGTGTCGGGTGAATCCTCGACGGTCGATGCGGCGGTGACGCTGGAAGACCAGCCGATGCGGCCGGAGTTCGACGTGACGCTGGCCTACAACCCGGCGTCGGTGCTGATTCCGGTGACGCGCGTGGAGGGCATCGGCTTCACCTTGCTGGCGGCGTCGACGGGCGGTTCCTTCATCGCCGGCCAGGGCGGGGTGATACGGCTGGACGGCAGTGCCGATCCGGTCGGGCCGCGCGCGCTGTTCGTGCGGTTGGGCAGTGGCGGTGCGGAACTGGCAGGCAAGTCGCGCGCGGCGCAGTGGATGCTGCTGGACCAGATGGTGGCCGAGGCGCGTGGTCGCGTGCCGGCCGACTCGCCGCATGCGCTGCTGACGCCGGCGGGACGCGCCACGCTGGCGCGCTACCTGGCCGGCAATGGCCGCATCGTGGTGCAGGTGCACCGGGCCGCCGACATCCGCCAGCTGCTGCGCTGGGCGCAACGCGAGAACGTGCGCATCGCCATCGTCGGCGGTGCGGAAGCGTGGAAGCTGGCGCCGCAGCTGGCGCAGGCCAAGGTGCCGGTGTTCGTCGATGCGCTGGCCGCGCTGCCGGCCGACTTCGACCAGATCGGCGCGTCGCTGGAGAACGCGGCGCGGCTTGACGGCGCCGGCGTGAGCGTCAGCTTTTCGCAGGCCGGCGATGCCTCGCACAACGCGCGCAAGATCCGCCAGCTGGCCGGCAATGCGGTGGCCAACGGCCTGCCGTGGGAAGACGGGCTGGCCGGCCTGACCCGCGTGCCGGCGGAGGCGTTCGGCGTGGGCGACCGGGTGGGCACCATCGCGCCGGGCAAGCTGGCCGACCTGGTGCTGTGGAGCGGCGATCCGCTGGACGTGGCCCACACGGCGGAACAGCTGTGGCTGGGTGGACGGGCGATCCCGATGCGCTCGCGCCAGACCGAACTGCGCGACCGCTATCTGCAACAGCCGGGTCCGTTGCCGCGCGCGTATTCGAAATAGGCGGCGCCGCGCGGCGTCATTCCACGGAGGCGCCTGCGGGCGCCTCCGTGCATTCTTCGCCATCGCACGGCGCATCTTCGGCGACGATGCGGTCGCCGCCGGCGCGCTTGGCCACGTACATCGCCCGGTCGGCGCGCGCGACCAGCGAGGCTACGGTATCGCCGTCGCGCGCCTGTGCGGCGCCGATGCTGGCGGTCACGCCCACGGCCACGCCTTCGACCTGCGCGCAGTCGTGGCGGATGCGCGCGCAGACTTCTTCGCCGATGCGCATGGCCGCATGAAGTTCGACGCCGGACAGCACCAGCACGAATTCCTCGCCGCCCAGCCGGCCGAGCTGGTCGCCGTACTGGAACTGCTGGCTGACCACGCGCGTCACCGCGCGCAGGCAGGCATCGCCGATGGCGTGGCCGTGGCGGTCGTTGACCTGCTTGAAGTGGTCCAGGTCGATGAACAGCAGCGACACCGGGATGTGTTCGCGCGGGCGTTCGATCAGCGCCCAGTCGAGGCGGTGCTCGATGGCGGCGCGATTGAGCATGCCGGTCAGGCCATCGCGCTCGGCATGCGCCTTGGCGCGGTCGCGCTCGCGGCGGAAAGTCAGCATGCGGTCGGCCAGACCCAGCGCCAGCACCACGGCGGTGAACGCCAGCACCCACGGCAATCCGTATTCCAGCCACGGCTCCGGCCGCTCGCCGCCGCTGAAGCGGAACGCGCGCATCATGGTGAACACCAGCAGCGGCACCCACGCGATCAGGACATACGCCGCGTGGCGCTGGCCGCGGCACCAGGCCACCACCAGCGTGACCAGCGCGATCGCGTTGGTCAGCAGGAACAGGGCATTGGCAATGTCGGGAAACCACGCCTTGTCGGCCGGCCAGGGCGACAGCAGCAGAACGAGGGTCGCGCCGCAGCCGTAGACGCCGACGGCGCGCATCGCCAGCGCCAGCCGTGGCGTGGTCCGGCGCAGGGCGGCGTAATCCAGCCACAGCAGGACCAGCAGGATGGTGGCCAGCGAGCCGGAGAGCCAGATGCCCTGCGCACCGAAGCGCGCCAGCACCGACAAGCCCGGCCACGCATAGGCTTCGCCGTACGAGCACAGCGCGTACAGCAGCTGGAACAGCATGGCGCCGGCGTACAGCAGGTAGACGCGGTCGCGCAGCATGGCCCAGAACAGCAGCACCGCCAATGACACGCCCAGCACCATGCCGATCGCCGGCAGCACCAGCCGCACATGCCAGAGATCGGCGGCGGCGTAGGCCGGGGCGGATTCCACCGCGACCCGCAAGGGATAACGCGCGCCCTCGACCGTCACGTCGACCGGACCATCGACGGTCAGCGGGAACACCAGTCCGCGCCGGCTGTACTGCGGCTCCAGCTCGGCGCTGAAGATGTCCTGCCGGCGTGGCGGTCCGCCGCTGCCGTCCTGCACGGTAACGCGCGCGGTGTACGGGTGGTAGAACACCAGCAGCGGCTGCGCCACGCCCGGCGCGGGGTGCACCCGCCACGTACCGTTGCCGATCACGCGCACATCACCGGCGTCGCCTTCGAAGCGACGTTCCGAAAACAGCCCCGCGCGCTGTCCGGCCTGCTGTTCCAGCGCCAGTGGCTGGAGGCGGTCGATCCGCGCGATGTTCTCCCCGTGCGCGCCCACCGGCAGCAGGGCCAGCAGCAGCAGTAACGACCACCCCCGCTGTGTCATGTTGCCCCTTCCCTATGCGGCGAGTGTCGGGCCGGGCCTAGGGCGGGACAAGCCGCAAGCGGAGCAATTTGTGACTTGGTTCACATAACTTGTGCGCACGGCACCCCGCCGTACACCTGACCGCGACCGCGTTTTGTCGGCCGAATCACGTCACAAAAGGGTGACGTGCCGCACACTTCATGCGTTTATCCAGCGACTTGCCCGCTGTTCTCCGCTAGTTTTCCGGCGTTAGCTGCACATGCGACGAATGCCGGGAGGGGCTAGATGCGCATTGGGATAGTCGTCGATTCGGCGTGCGACCTGCCGCTGGAATACCTCGAACAACACAACATCGTGATCCTGCCGATCACGGTGCGCATCGGCGAGGCCGTGCTGGCCGACCATCGCGACGAGCAGGCCACGCTGAGCTTCCTGCACGCGCACGTGGCCGAGCGCGGCCACGAGGCCGAGACCACGCCGTTCACCGTCAACCAGATCCGCGACCTGTTCCTGGGCCGCCTGGTGATCGACTACGACCACGTCTTCTGCATGACGATCACCAAGACGCGTTCGCCGATCCACGAGAACGCGATGCAGGCCAGCTTCGCCATCCTCAACGACTACAAGCCGGTGCGGCAGGCCGCGGGCCACAACTCGCCGTTCGCGTTGCGGGTGATCGACACGCAGAACCTGTTCGCCGCGCAGGGCATCACCGCCGTCGAAGCGGTGCGCATGCGCGATGCCGGCGCCAACGTGCAGCAGATCCGCGTGCGGCTGGAGGAACTGGCCAACCACACGCACGGTTACATGATCCCGCGCGACCTGTACTACCTGCGCAACCGCGCGCGCACCAAGGGCGACCGCAGCGTCGGCCTGCTCAGCGCCGCGCTGGGCAGCGCGCTGGACATCAAGCCGGTGCTGTACGGCCACGCCGGCAACACCGAGCCGGTGGCCAAGATCAAGGGGTTCGAGAACGCGGTGGAACAGATGTTCAAGTTCACCGGCAACCGGGTGATGGCCGGCCTGATGACGCCCACCGTATGCCTGAGCTACGGCGGCGAACTGGCGGAACTGCGCGCCCTGCCCGGCTACCAGCGCCTGCGCGACATCTGCGAGAACAACAAGGTCGAGGTGTTCGAGAGCGTGATGAGCCTGACCGGCATGGTCAACGTGGGCAAGGGCGCGGTGGTGGCCGCCTTCGCCGCGCCGCCGGCGCCGTTCAAGCCGGCATAACGGCGGGCTAACGCGTCGGCGATACGCTATCGCCCTGGTTTCAACCGGGGGTGCCATGGCCGTCCGTTATTACATCAGCCTGCCGGATCCGCGCCGCGCGCGCGGCGGCGATCCGGCTTTCAGCTTCGATGCGCACGGCGCGGACGAATTCGCCGCGCAGTTGCAGCACGCGCTGCGCACCAGCAGCCTGTTCGAGCGCTGGCGCGCGCGCCAGGAAGAACCCGATGAAGTCGATCCCGGCCTCGGCGTGACCGACGACGATGCCACCGTGCGCGGCCAGCAGGACGACCTGAGCATCCTGCTGGTGGCCACGTCCTCGATCCCCGGCCAGGTGCTGAAGCATCGCCTGCGCCTGCTGGCGGGCAGCGCCTGGGAACTGCGTGACGTTTCCGCGGCGTAGCCGTTCCGCGGCCCGCATCCGCGCGGCTCCCCGATGACGGCCCGCCTGCCGGTCCTGCTGGCGTGGAGCGGCGGCAAGGACGCGGCGTGGACGCTGCACGTGCTGCGCCAGCGCGATGACGTGGAGGTGGTCGGCCTGCTGACCACGATCACCCGCGAGTACGACCGCGTCTCCATGCAGGGCATCCGCCGCCGCGTGCTGCATGCGCAGGCCAGCGCTACCGGCCTGCCGCTGATCGAAGCGATGATCCCGGCCGCCTGCCGCAACGACGACTACGAACGCGCGATGGCCGACGCCTTGGCCGCGGCCGCACGACGCTGGCCCAGCCTGCGCACGGTGGCGTTCGGCGACCTGTTCCTGGAAGACATCCGCGCGTACCGCGTACGCAACCTGGCGAAGCTCGGCTGGGAAGTGCTGACGCCGCTGTTCGGTGCGGACACCGCCGCGCTGGCACGGGAGATGATCGATGGCGGTTTGCGCGCGCACCTGTGTTGCGTGGATACGCAGCAGCTCGATGCGTGCTTCGCCGGTCGTGCGTTCGATGAAGCCCTGCTCCGCGAACTGCCGCCAACCGTCGACCCCTGCGGCGAGAACGGCGAGTTCCACACCTGCGTCTCGGCCGGCCCGATGTTCGCCGCGCCACTGCCGCTGACACAGGGCGACACCGAACTGCGCGACGGACGCTTCGCCTACACCGATTACGCGTAGCGTGCGCCGTGCGCACGTGGCGCGGTGTTGGATCACTGCGGTCGTGCGCGGGGCGCACGCTACGCGATGCCGCTGGTCTGCAGCGTCGTAGGGTGGGTCCTGGCCCACCGTGGACATTCCGGCCAACCGCACACACGGCGGGCCGGGGCCCGCCCTACGGTGTCAGTTCGCGGGCCGGACGTAGCGTGCGCCGTGCGCACGTGGGCGCTGTCTTGAGATCCCTGCGGTCGTGCGCGTGGCGCACGCTACGCGATGCCGACGGTCTGCAGCGTCGTAGGGTGGGCCTTGGCCCACCGTGGACATTCCGGCCAACCCAATGCACGGCGGGCCCGGGCCCGCCCTACGGTGTCAGTTCGCGGGTCGGACGTAGCGTGCGCCGTGCGCACGTGGGCGCTGTGTTGAGATCCCTGCGGTCGTGCGCGCGGCGCACGCTACGCTTTCAATGCGTTCGCGTGGTGGGCGATGTGCTCGCCGATGAAGCTGGCGATGAAGTAGTAGCTGTGGTCGTAGCCGGGCTGCAGGCGCAGGGTCAGCGGGTGGCCTGCGGCTTCGGCGGCGGCCTGCAGCAGCTCCGGCTTCAGCTGGGTCGGCAGGAATTCGTCCGCGTCGCCCTGGTCGACCAGCAACGGCAAGCGCTCCTGCGCACCGGCGATCAGCGCGACGGTGTCGTACGCCTTCCACGTGTCGCGATCTTCGCCCAGGTAGGCGCCGAAGGCCTTCTCGCCCCAGGGCACCTGCGTCGGCGCCACGATCGGCGAGAACGCCGAGACGCTGCGGTAGCGACCGGGATTCTTCAGCGCGATCGTCAACGCACCGTGCCCGCCCATCGAATGGCCGCTGATCGCACGCGCGTCGTTGACCGGGAAATTCGCCTCGACCAGCGCCGGCAGTTCGTCGACAACGTAGTCGTACATCCGGTAGTGCGCTGCCCACGGCGCCTGCGTGGCATTGACGTAGAAGCCGGCGCCCTTGCCCAGGTCGTAGCCGTCGGCGTCGGCCACGTCGTCGCCGCGCGGACTGGTGTCGGGCGCCACCAGGATCACGCCATGTTCGGCGGCATAGCGCTGCGCGCCGGCCTTGGTGATGAAGTTCTGCTCGGTGCAGGTCAGGCCGGACAACCAGTACAGCACCGGCAGCGTCTGCGTCGCGGCCTGCGGCGGCAGGTAGACAGCGAAGCGCATGGTGCAGCCGAGCGTGCGTGAGGCGTGTTCGTAAACGTCCTGCCAGCCGCCGAAGCAGGCGCGGTGTTCGATGCGTTGGAGTGTCATGACGAGAGCCTGCTGTAGCCCCTCTCCCAGCGGGAGAGGGGTTGGGGTGAGGGTACGGCGGAGCCACTGCGGCCCGAGGCATGCGGACGTTGCCGCACCCTCATCCGCCCTACGGGCACCTTCTCCCGGAGGGAGAAGGGAACAGCATCAGTAATGCACCACGCTGCGGATCGACTTGCCTTCATGCATCAGGTCGAAGGCGTCGTTGATGCCCTCCAGCGGCATGGTGTGGGTCACGAACGGCGCGAGTTCGATGTCGCCCTTCATCGCATCCTCCACCATGCCCGGCAGCTGCGAGCGGCCCTTCACGCCGCCGAACGCGGTGCCCATCCACTTGCGCCCGGTGACCAGCTGGAACGGACGCGTGGAAATCTCCTGCCCGGCACCGGCGACGCCGATGATCACGCTCTGGCCCCAGCCGCGATGCGCGCATTCCAGCGCCGCGCGCATGACGTTGACGTTGCCGATGCACTCGAACGAGTGGTCCACGCCCCAACCCGTCATTTCGACGATCACCTGCTGGATCGGCTTGTCGAAATCCTTCGGGTTGACGCAGTCGGTGGCGCCGAACTGCCTGGCCATGTCGAACTTCGACGGGTTGGTGTCGATGGCGATGATGCGGCCGGCCTTGGCCTGGCGCGCGCCCTGGATCACCGCCAGGCCGATGCCGCCCAGGCCGAACACGGCGACCGAATCGCCCTCCTGCACCTTGGCGGTGTTGTGCACGGCGCCGATGCCGGTGGTCACGCCGCAGCCGAGCAGGCAGACGTGTTCGGGGTTCGCATCCGGGTTGATCTTCGCCAGCGACACTTCGGCGACGACGGTGTATTCGCTGAAGGTGGAGCAGCCCATGTAGTGGTACAGCGGCTGGCCTTCGTACGAGAAGCGCGAGGTGCCGTCGGGCATCACGCCCTTGCCCTGGGTCGCACGCACCGAGGTGCAGAGGTTGGTCTTGCCGCTCGTGCAGAACAGGCATTCGCCGCACTCGGCGGTGTACAGCGGAATCACGTGGTCGCCCGGCTTCACGCTGGTCACGCCTTCGCCGACCTCGACCACGATGCCGGCGCCCTCGTGACCCAGCACGACGGGGAACAGGCCTTCCGGATCTTCGCCCGACAGCGTGAACGCGTCGGTATGGCAGACGCCGGTGTGGGTGATCTTCACCAGCACTTCGCCGGCCTTCGGCGGGGCGACGTCGATCTCGACGATCTTCAGCGGTTCGCCTGCGGCGAAGGCGACGGCGGCACGGGATTTCATCGGAGGCACTCCTGCTTACTTGAGATAGGAACGGACCAGCGCGATGGCGGTATCGATACCGGTCTCGCGTTGTTCGGGGGTCGAGGCCGGATGCGCGAACTCCTCGCGCAGGTGGCTTTCCAGGATGTCCGACATCAGCCCGTTGACCGCGCCGCGCACGGCGGCGAGCTGCTGCAGCACCGGCCCGCAGTCGGCACCCTCTTCCAGCGCGCGCTCCAGCGCATCCAGCTGGCCGCGCATGCGGCGCACGCGGGTCAGGGCTTTCTTCTTGTCCTCGGGCGAGTGCGGCACGGCGACTTTCCTGATAGTGGGGGGGAGTATACGAGGGTCCGTCCGTCGGGGCAAAGCGGGACGGCGACCGGCGCGGTGTGCCCGGTGCGTGTCCGCTGTGGATGCGTTCCTTCGCATACCACCCCATCGCCTTCATCAGGAGCTTGCCGCCATGCGCCGACCGCCACTCAAACCCATCCTCGCCACCGCGCTGATCGTCGCTGTGCCCGCCAGCAGCGCGCCGCCCGCCGGTCCTGAAACGCAGGTCTGGATCGACGTCGCCACCCACTCGATGGCCGGCATGCCGGACCTGGGCGCACTGGGCGGCCTGGCCGGCCGGATGATGGGCGGCGAGAAGGGGCCGCAAGGCTATCCGCAGTCGCGCAACATCCCGGCCGGACAGGGCCGGTTGCTCGACATCGCGATGCACAACCGCCTGCAGCCCGGCACCCCCGCCGAACAGGCGGTGCCGGCCGGACTGGGCGTGGGCAAGTCGCTGTCGTTGCTGCCGCCACTGCCCGGCAGGAACGTCGAGGAAACGGAGGATCACGAGCTGCATGACATCGAGGTGACGATCCGGCAGTACTGGGGCTGCGGCGCGAGCGTGCGCGCCGGCCAGCCGAAGGTGATGACGCTGAAGATCAGGAACGGGCAGTTCCAGCAGAACGGTGCGATCGCGCCGGGCCTGTTCGTCCCCGATCGCGATATCGACGTCAATCCCAGCTACGCGCTGTGGCCGAACCAGAAGAACAGCCGCCGCGTCGGCGAGCGCGCGTCGATGGTGGGCCAGCACCGGATCACCGGCGCCGGCGTCCCCGCGTCGCTGCAGTTCGAGCTGGGCCAGAACGCCGACTTCATGCCGAAGATCGCCCTGCAGACGCGCGGCGAAATGACCGACAGCATCGGCGTGAGCTGGCAGCCGGTGGATCGCGCCAAGGCCTACTTCCTCAATGCCATGGCGATGCAGGACGAGCGCAACTTCACCGTGTGGAGCAGTGCCGAGGTCCCCGGCGCCGGTCATGAGCTGGTCAACTATCTGACGGGTTCGTACATCGACAAATGGCTGAAGCAGAAGGTGCTGCTGGCCCCCGGCACCACCAGCTGCGCGATTCCGCAAGGCATCTTCAAGTCCACCGGGAAGGGCGAACACGGCGGGATGGCCTCGCTCAACATGATCGCCTACGGGCCGGAGACCAACCTGGTGTGGCCGCCGAAGCCGACGGACCCGAAGCAGCCATGGGATCCGGAATGGAACGTGCGCGTGCGCACCAAGGCGACCACCGTGGCGATGCTCGGCATCGACCTGGGCGAGATGGGCGGCATGCCCACCGACACCGGTGACGAAGCCGGCAAGCAGGACCCCGACAAGAAGGAAGAAGGCGGCGCGAAGAAGCTGTTGCGCGGCCTGATGCGCAACTTCTGACACCCGCCAAGGCAGGCGATGCGCCTGCCTTCCGCCAAGGACGACATTCCCATGAAGCCCCTCCTGCTGCTGTTCGCTCTCATCGCACTGCTGTTCGCGCTGCCGGCCCATGCCGGTGATCCCTGTCCGCACCTGCGCACGCAGATCGCCGCCTCCGATGTCGCCACCCGCATCGCCGCCATCGCCTGCCAGGAGAACCACGCGTGGTTCCGCACGTTCATCGATGCCGATGGCCGGGCGGGTGGGCAGGCGGTGTACGAGGCCGAGAACGATGCCCTGGCCGATGGCACGCAGGCCTGGCGCAAGGTCGCCACGTACTGGCGCGGCAGCGGACTGGCGGGTGGTTGCGGCAACGCGGGCGCGGCGTGCCGCAGCTTCGTGGTCGACACGCCGTGGTCGGCGGCGTTCGTGTCGTGGGTGATGCGGCAGGCGGGGATACCGGGCTTCACCGCGTCATCCCGGCATGTGGACTACGTGCGCGCGGCAGCGCGAGCGTCCTCCGGTCCCTACCGTCTCGTCGCGCCGCAGCAGGCGCCTCCCGCAGCTGGCGACCTGCTGTGCTACGTGCGCGGGCAACCGCGTGCGATGGGTCATCCGGGACTGCTGGGCGTACTGGGCCGTGATGCCGCAGGGCTGCCGATGCACTGCGACATCGTGGTGGCCGCGCAGGACGGCATGGCCTGGCTGGTCGGCGGCAACGTGCAGCAGTCGGTCGCACTGCGGATGCTGCGGCTGGATGCGCAGGGACGCTTTGCCGACCTGCCCACGCGCGTCGCCGGCGATGCACCTTGCAGCCCGGACGTACCCGCGCATTGCAACCTCAACCGGCAGGACTGGGTGGCGCTGTTGAAGCTGTACCCCGAGGCGAGGGAGACCGCTGCCATGACCCTGGCCCGCGTTCCGTGAACCTTCATCCACTTCCCTCGGGGGACACGCCGTCATGAACCGATCCGTCGCGTTGCTCGTGTCGAGCGCCCTGATGCTGGCGGCGTGCTCGCCGTCGCCCGACCCGGCAGAGCCGGTGGAAGCGAAGCAATCCAACATCCCCACGCACGTCGACATGGACAAACTCCTCGCCGAAGGCATGGAGCCGTCGCTGCGCGAGATCGCCAGGCTGGATTACTGGCTGCACTACAAACTCATGAAGGCGACCGGCATCGAAAAGGAACTTGGTGGCGAAACGCAGGCGCTGGCAGCGCTCCAGGCGCTGGGCGATGCCTACGAAAAGCAGCTGCGCGGACCGCAGGGCGAGATCCCGAGGATGGTGCCCGCCTCGTTCACCGGGGAAGGCATGGACAGCGGCCTGACCGGCACCGCGCTGGCGCTGACGCCGGCGATGATCGCCAGCCTCGGCGCCACCAGCGCGATGTCCAACCTCAGCGCAGCGGACCTCGAAAAAGCCATCGCTGCCGGTCCCATGCCGCTGGCGGGAAAGGACGCGCCGCCTGGCGGTGGCACGGCCACCCAGCAGTACACGTCGACCGACGTGACCACCGTGGTCGAGATGGACGTCGAAGCGGCAGGGCTCAAGGGCAAGACACGGTCGAAGGTGCGCATCGACACCTGCCCGGACGCTTCAGGGACGATCACCGCCGACATCAGCATCGACTCCAGCATGCAGGTCGCAGGCAAGTCCGGCACCGGTGGCGGCGTCTCCACCCACATGCGTCTCGTGCGCCACCTGGACGACAACGCGGAATTGATGGCGGGTGAAGACAAGGATTACCGCCGCTCGACCGACATCCGCGTCGGCGGCCGCGAAGGAGGCGATGGCGGCCGCATGATCGACCTGACCCTGGATTCGGCCACGGGTGGCGACATCAACGACACCAGCGGCATCGGCCTGTTCGAGTCCGGCGAAGCCGCGCAGGTCGTCGGCTACGCGCGCCAGGTGGAAACGACGATGGCCACGATCGTGGAAGCCATGTTGACCGGCGTGGACGGCGTGCTGGGAAAGCCGCCCTGGGAAAGCGGTCACTGCGTGGACCTGCAGGTGACCAGCAGCCCGGGCAAGCGCAAGGGCGTAGCGCCGGGTACGACGTTCACGGTCGAGGCCAAGCCGCGCGCGAAGTCCGACGGCGCGCCGACCGGAGGCTCGGTCACCGCGACCCTGAGTGGTGGCGCCAGCCTGGACCCGGGCGGCAAGGTGCGCGCCGATGCCACCTACACCTACAAGGCGCCGGACGAGAAGGACAAGTCGGCCAGCATCGCCTTCGAGGCGCGCAGCAGGCGCGGCGTGGGCAGGGCCAGCGCCGAGTTCGACACCAAGACACAACGCGCGTATCGCGTGTCCGGTGGCGGCGGGCAGTTCCATGGCAGCGGCACCATCTGCGACCTGGAGAAGCCCTTCACCATCAGTGGCAGCGGCGTGACGGTCCAGTTCACGCCGTCCAGCGCGCAAGGCGGCAGCTATACCTACAGCGGCAACATGAGCGGCTTCGCCGTGTGGGGCGGCACCAGCTATACCGTGTCCGCCGACGAGAACGGCGGCAGCATGACCGGCACCGGCAACGGCTGCGTGCGGACCCCCATGGGCACGCGGTGCAGGGGCGGAACGGAGAAATACACGCTGGTGCCGACCGAGCCTTGCGGCTAGCTAGGCGCCGAGTTGCCGGGCCAGCGCCTCGGCCGCGGCGCGGCTGGTTTCCTGCGGCAGCATGGCCGCACGCAGCGGTGGCAACGCCTGCGCGAGCAGTCGGCGCGCTTGCGCCTTGTCGCCACGGGCCGCGACGTACTCGGCCAGCTGCGCGCGCACCACGGCGACATCGGTCGCGTTGGCGGCCGATGCGAGGCGCTGCAATGCGTCACGCTGGAGCCGCTCGGCGGCCACCGCATCGCCACGCTGCCAGGCGAAGCCGGCCTCGAACCGCAGGAAGTGGGCGAACTGTTCGTGCGTCTCCGGCACGCCACGCTTCGCCATCCGCGCACGCGCCTCCGCCAGCAGCGGCAGGCCCCGTGCCTGGTCGTTGCCGCGAAGCGCCAGGATGAGTTGCTGGCCCACCAGCAGCGCGTACTCCTCGGCGTCCTCGCCGTCCAGGCGGCGCGCGCGTTCGCGGAGATCCCGCAACAACGCTTCCGCCTCCGGCAGCCGCTTGTTCGCCATCAGCACGGTGGCGTGCGAACGCTCGATGGTGCGCCCGAAGAGGTCGTCGGCATCGATCTTTTCCTCTCGCAGGATGTCGATCGCCCGCTGCGACAGCGTCATGGCCGCGGCGTAGTCGCCGACCAGCGTATGCACCACCGCACGGTTGCTCGATGTCATCGCGCGGTTGCGCGGACCCTCGCCGCCACGCTCGGACTCCCGGGCACTGGCTTCCAGGGGCTCCAGCGCTTCCCGGTAGCGGCCTTGCCGGAGCAGCGTCTCGCCCAGCGTCTGCAGCAACACGCTCAGGCTGGTACCACCGAATCCGCCGGTCTTGCCGGCGGACGCCAGCGCCTGTCGCACCACGCTTTCCGCCTCGCCCGCCTTGCCTTCCATCAGCAGTCCGTTGACGAGGCCACGCAGCAGGGTCAACCGCACCGGCGAATCGGCGGGCACCTGGTGGGCATCGGCGAATGCGAGTCCCTCACGGCTCACCGCGAGCTGTCGGCGGCGGTCGTTCTGGAAGTTGGCGGCGGTGCTGAGATCGGAATAGATGTCGAGCACGATATCGACCGGCGGTTGCGGCAGGCGCTTGGCCAGCGCCAGTGCCTGTTCGGCCTGTTGCCTGCACGCTTCCAGGCCGTACTTTTCGACGTGCCCCAGGGTGAGGTGCGCCAGCGAGCGCAATTGCTGCTCGGGATCCTCCGGCGCAAAGCGTGTGCGCAGCGCGACCGCCTGTTCGGCCACCGCCAACGCCTCCGCGTTGCGCTCCAGGAAACCCAGCGCGTCCGAATACGCCACCATGTCGTCGGCCAGGGCGAGCGCGTCCTCGCGCTGCTGCGGCGCGACGCCGGACAGCCCCGCCTTCAACAACTCGACCGCCAACGGGTTGTCGCCCAGCGAAATGTAGAGGCGGCCCAGCATGCGCTGCACCGGCTGCCGCACCTGCGGATCGATGGAGGCGCGCTGCTCGAGTTGCGCGCGGGCCTTGTCGAGCAGCTCGCGCACGCTCACTTCGCGGCTCAAGGCCTGTTCCGGCGCGGCGGCCCCCAGGGTGTCGGACAGGAACGCGAGCGTCGCACGCGCGGTCGCACTCTCGCGCTCGGCGATGCGCGCCTGCGCACGGGCTTCGTGTGCCTGCCACAACGCCACGCCGGTGCCGGCGAACAGCGCCACCGCGACCATGCTGCCCGCCGCGGCCAGGCCACGGTTGCGCCGCAGCCACAGTCGCATGCGATCGGCACGCGACAGCGGCACCGCGCTGATCGGGCGATCATCGAGCCACGCGCGCAGGTCGTTCGCCAGCGCATCGGCCGAGGCATAGCGCGTGTCGGGATCGCGGCGCAGGCAGGCCTGCACGATCTGCGCCAGGCTCCCGCGCAGCGCGCGCGCCAGCGATGCCGGCGTATGCCCACCGCGTTGGGCGGCCTGTTCGCGACTGGACTGCGATGCCGCGCGGGTCAGCGGTTCGGGATCGCGCTCCAGCTGGTGCAGCTGGTGCGCCACCGGCGTTTCCCGCGTCACCCCGAACGGATGCGCGCCGGTCAGCAGCCGATGCAGCACCACGCCCAGCTGCCACAGGTCGGTGGCGGTGGTGATGGGTGCATCGAGCAGCTGTTCCGGCGAGGCGTATTCGAAGGTCAGCGCGCGATCGACGGTCAGCTCGCGGCGGGTATCGGCAAGCTCCTTGGCGATGCCGAAATCCAGCAGCTTCACCCGCCCGTCGCCGTCCACCAGCAGGTTGGAGGGCTTGAGGTCGCGGTGCACCACCAGGTTGCGGTGCGCATGGCGGACCGCATCGACCACCTGCAGGAACAGCACGATGCGCTGGCGCAGGCCCAGCTGGCGCGCATCGCACCAGCGGTCGATCGGTTGGCCGTCGACCAGTTCCATCACGAACCACGGATCGCCATCGCCGCTGATGCCGCCATCCAGCAGCGTGGCGATGTTGGGGTGCCGCAGGCGGGCGAGGATCTGCCGCTCGCGCAGGAAGCGTTCGCGCGCGGCCTGCGAATCGGTGCCGGCGCGGATCAGCTTCAGCGCGGCATGTTGCGTGTACGCGCCATCATCGCGGTCGACGCGGTACACCGCCCCCATGCCGCCATGCCCGAGAATGCCGGTGATGCGCCACGGCCCGATGCTGCGGCCAACCAGGGCGTCGCGCGCGACGTCGCCGTGTTGGTCCTGGAAGGCGCGCCCCCACGCCAGCGCATCGCCTGCGAACGGCTCGGTGCCGCTCGCATCGGCCGCCAGCAGCGCATCGACCGCCTCACGCAGCGCGTCGTCGTTGCCGCAGGCATGGTCCAACCAGGCTTCGCGCTCGGCCGGCGCGATCTCGACCGCCTCGCGGAACACGGCCAGCGCGCGCCGACGGCGCTCGATGCCGGCGTCGCTCACTTGCCCAGTTCCGCCAGCAGGAAGGCCCGCGCCGTTCGCCAGTCGCGCCGCACCGTGCGCTCGCTGAGGCCCAGCATCTGCGCGATCTCGGTTTCCTCGTAGCCGCCGAAGTAACGCAGCTCGACGATCTGCGCGGCCCGCGGGTCGGCCTGTTGAAGCGCGTCCAGCAGTTCGTCCAGCGCCAGCACTTCGACCACCGCACGCTCGTCGCCGCCCAGCCGCGCGGTCAGGGTCAGCGCGTCGACGCCGCCGCCACGCTTCTGCGCATGCGCGATGCGCGCGTGGTCCACCAGCACCTGCCGCATGGCGCGGGCCGACATCGCCAGCAGGTGCGCACGGTCGTTGGCGGCCAGGCGTTCGCCGGTGGCCATCTTCAGGTAGGTCTCGTGCACCAGCACGGTGGTGTCGAGCGGATCGTGGTGCCGGCGCAACTGCAGGTGCGCGGCCCGCTTGAGTTCGTCGTACAGGCTGGCGAACACCGCATCGGCGGCGCGCACGTCGCCTTCGCGCGCGCGTTTCAGCAACTGGGTGACCGGTACCTGATCCATGCGTTGCTCGCGAGACCCGTTGTATGCCACGGCATCCCGCCGCAGCCCCCTGTGGCCGGGCAGGCCGGGGCCTGCACGGTGGCTTTCAGGGAAACAACGCGAAAGTGCGGCGACCCGGGACAGGGTCGCCGCCGGCACCCTGCCCTAGTAGGCGAACTCGCGGAACACGCGGTCGATGTCGCCCTTCCACTCGCCGTGGAACAGGGCCAGCTTGCGCTCGGCGGGTGTCTCGTCCGCCTCGACGATCTCGACCAGCGCGTCGAGGAAGCCGCTTTCGTCCACGCCCTTGCTGTTGAGGCGCGCGCGGCGCTGCAGGCCGCCGATGGCGATCTTCACCGCCTCGCGCGCCAGGTCGCGCACGCTGCCGCCGCGGAACGGCAGCTTCAGCGCGTGCTTCGGCACGCCGTCGCGCAGCGCATGGCGTTCCTGCAGCGAGAAGTCCTTCACCAGGTCCCATGCCGCGTCGAGCGCGGCATCGTCGTACAGCAGCCCCACCCAGAACGCGGGCAGCGCGCAGATGCGGTTCCAGGGGCCGCTGTCGGCGCCGCGCATCTCCAGGAACTTCTTCATCCGCACTTCCGGGAAGGCGGTGGTCATGTGGTCGGACCAGTCGCGCAGCGTCGGCAACGCGCCGGGCAGCACGTCGAGTTCGCCGCGCAGGAAGGTGCGGAACGACTTGCCGCTGGCATCGTGGTAGATGCCGTCGCGGTAGGAGAAGTACATCGGCACGTCGAGCAGGTAGTCGACGTAGCGCTCGTAGCCGAAGCCGTCCTCGAACACGAAGTCGAGCATGCCGGTGCGGTCGCCGTCGGTATCGGTCCAGATGTGCGAGCGGTAGCTCTGGTAGCCGTTTGGCTTGCCTTCGGTGAACGGCGAATCGGCGAACAGCGCCGTGGCCACCGGCTGCAGCGCCAGCGACACGCGGAACTTCTTCACCATGTCCGCTTCGCTGGCGTAGTCCAGGTTGACCTGCACAGTGCAGGTGCGCGTCATCATGTCCAGGCCGAGCTGGCCGACCTTGGGCATGTACGCCTTCATGATCTGGTAGCGGCCCTTGGGCATCCACGGCATCTCGTCGCGCCGCCACTTGGGCTGGAAGCCCATGCCGAGGAAGCCGAGCTGCAGTTCGTCGGCGACCTGCTTCACTTCCTTCAGGTGCGTGCCGACTTCGACGCAGGTCTGGTGGAGGGTTTCCACCGCCGCGCCGGACAGTTCCAGCTGGCCCGCCGGTTCGAGCGTGACCGAGGCGCCGTCCTTGGACAGGGCGATGACGCGCCCCTTCTCCTCGATCGCCTCCCAGCCGAAGCGGGTCAGGCCCTTCAGCAGGGCCTCGATGCCGCGGTCGCCGTCGAAGGTCGGCGGGCGCAGGTCGTCGAGGCGGAAGCCGAACTTCTCGTGCTCGGTACCGATGCGCCAGTCAGCCGCGGGCTTCTCGCCCGAGGCGATGTAGTCGACCAGCTGGGTACGGTCGGTGATCAGCGTGTCGGCGACGTGGCTGGGACTGGACAAGGGCGGGACTCGCGAGGGGGAAGTGCGGTGCCGGGCCGTCGGCCCTGCGTCGCAAGGCCGGCACTATAGCGTGACCACCCGCACGCGTTCATCGCCACCGGAACGCCGCAGCATCCCATCCATGGAGGCGAAGGGGCGCGCTTGCGTCACCGAAGGCGTACGCTGCACGCATGCCTCGCCACCCCCGCAACGCCACGCCGCGCCATCGCGAACGCCACCGTACCGATCGCGTCGGCTGGTTGCGTGCCGCTGTGCTGGGCGCCAACGACGGCATCGTCTCGGTGTCGGGCCTGGTGGTGGGCGTGGCCGCCAGCGGTGCGTCGGCGTCCACGGTCCTGATCACCGGCGTCGCCGGCCTGGTCGCCGGCGCCATGTCGATGGCGGCCGGCGAGTACGTGTCCGTGCAGTCGCAGGCCGATGCCGAAGCCGCGGACCTGGCCGTGGAAACGCGCGAGCTTCAGGAGATGCCGGACAGCGAACTGGCGGAACTCACGCAGATCTATACGGAGCGCGGCCTGGAACCGGGTCTTGCACGGCAGGTGGCCGAACAACTTACCGCGCGTGATGCCCTGGCCACCCACCTGCGCGACGAGCTCGGCATCACCGAGGCCCTGCGCGCGCGGCCGTTACAGGCGGCGCTCGCGTCAGCGGCGGCCTTCACCGTGGGCGCGCTGCTGCCGATCGCCACCACCGTGCTGGCCCCGCCGGACCGCGTGGTACTGGTCACGACGGTGGCGACGCTGGCCGGCCTGCTGGCCTCCGGTGGCGTGGCCGCGTGGGTGGGCGGTGCGCCGGTGCTGCGGGGCGCCTGGCGGGTCGGCTTCTGGGGCGCCATGGCCATGGCCGCGGCGGCGCTGGTCGGCCGCCTGTTCCATGTCAGTGTCTGAGCATCCGCTCAGGACAGCTCCAGCCAGTTGCCCACGACCATGCGGGCCTCGTCCACGCCCTGCTTGGACTCGGCGGAGAAGGTCTGCACGCTGACGGTGTCGCCGAAGGCGGAGAACAGGTCCTTCTTCACCGCCTGCAGCGCGTTGCCCTGCTGGCCGCGGCCCAGCTTGTCGGCCTTGGTCAGCAGCGCGTGGGCGGGCAGGCCGCGCTGCACGGCGTAGCCCAGCATCTGGCGGTCGTAGTCCTTCAGCGGATGGCGGATGTCCATCACCACCACCAGCCCCCTGAGCGCCTCGCGGGTGCGGAAGTAGCGGTCGATGAACGCCTGCCAGTGCGCCTGCAGGTCCTGTGGCACCTTGGCGTAGCCGTAGCCGGGCAGGTCGACCAGGTAGCGCTCCGGCTGGACCTGGAAGAACACCAGCTGCTGGGTGCGGCCAGGGGTCTTGGACACCCGCGCCAGACGATTGTGGTTGACCAGCGCGTTGAGAGCGCTGGACTTGCCGGCGTTGGAACGGCCGGCGAAGGCCACCTCGAATCCCCCGTCCTCCGGCAACTGGCGCGGGGTATGGGCGGAGAGCAGGTAGGTGGCGGTATTCAGGGGGTTCGACATGGCACTAGGATCGCACGGGCCGGGCCGCCCGCAGTGCTGAATTGACCGCAAGCGGCCGCCGCGACGATAATTCGCGGGTTTCGCGGCCCCTCCGGGTGCCGCCTCAGTCAAGGGTTTCGGAGCTTCAGCATGCGCCACGCTCGCGTTATGGGACTTGCCGGACTGGCCGTGTTGGCCGTGGGCGCAGTCGCTTTTGCACAGACCACGGTCGTTCCCGTGCCCGACAACGCGCCGGTCGAAACCGCGCCGCTGGACATCAACCTGGCCAAGACCACCTGGGGCGATGCCAAGGCCGGCCAGACCAAGGCGGCCGCCTGCGCGGCCTGCCACGGCGCCGACGGCAACCCGACCGACCCGCAGTACCCGCGCATCGCCGGCCAGAGCGAGCGCTACGTCGCCCAGCAGCTGGCGCTGTTCGCCTCGGGCGAGCGCAACACCGGCATGGCGGCGGTGATGGCCCCGTTCGCCCAGACCCTCAGCGCGCAGGACATGCGTGATGTCGGCGCGTACTTCGCCACCCAGAAGTCGGGCGCCGGCCTGGCCGACGACAGTGTCGTCGCCGACGGTCCGTACAAGGGCATGAAGTTCTATGAAGTCGGCCAGCAGCTGTACCGCAACGGCGACGCCGCGCGCGGCGTGCCGGCCTGCCTGGCCTGCCACGGCCCCACCGGCGCTGGCAACCCGGGCCCGGCCTATCCGCACATCGGCGGGCAGATGCAGGACTACACCGTGCGCCGCCTGACCGAGTACAAGGCCGGCACCACCACGCTGAAGGACGCTGCGCACTTCAACATCATGGCGCAGGTCGCCGGACCGCTGACCGAGCAGGAGATCCAGGCGCTGGCCAGCTACCTGCAGGGCCTGCACGCCCGCGCCGACGACATCGCCGCCGCCAAGGCCGGCAGCAAGTAATCGCGGACGCCGGCCGCACGCGCGGCCGCACGTTCAAGCTCCTGTTCATCGCGCCGGCCCCACCATGGCCGGCGTTTCTTTTTTCCGCGAGGCCCGATCGCCGGGCACCGCACGTAGAGGAAGAGTGCCGATGGTGTCGCGTCTGCTGCCCGTGCTGATCACCCTGGTGGCCCTGCTGCCGGCCGCCACGCTCGCCGCCCCGCCGGCGCCCGCCCCGCTGGTCGAAGGCCGGGACTACGAGGTGATCCCGGACGGCAAACCGTTCGCGCCGGCCAAGGGCAGGATCGAGGTGGCCGAAGTGTTCGGCTACACCTGCATCCACTGCGCCCACCTGGAGCCCATCCTCGCCACGTGGAAGAAGACCCTGCCGCGCGACGTCAAGCTGACGCCGGTCCCGGCGGCCTTCGGGGGCTACTGGATCCCGTACGCCCGCGCCTTCTTCGCCGCGCAGCAGCTGGGCGTGCAGGAACGCACCCACCAGGCGGTGTTCGACGCCCTGCACGCGACCGGCAGCCTGCCCATCCAGAACGCGTCCGCCGACGAGATCGGCGGCTTCTATGCCAGCCAGGGCGTGGACCGGGCGAAGTTCATGGCCGCCCTGCGCGGCCCCGCGGTCGATGCGCAGCTGGCCAGGGCGCGCGACTGGGTCGCCGCCGCCGGCGTGGAAGGCACGCCGACGCTGATCGTCAACGGCAAGTACCGCGTGACCGGCGGCGGCAACTACAGCGACCGGCTGGCGATCGCCGAGCGCCTGGTGGCCCGCGAGCGCGGCCGCAAGTGACGATTCCGTCATGGCGACCGCCACGGCCGCCATGCAGAATGTGATTCAACCGGCCATGCCGGCACCTCTTTCCTCTGATCCATTGGAGTTCGCGCGATGAAATCCCGCCACGTCCTGATGCTGTCCCTGCTGCTGCCGCTGATGGCCGCCTGTGGTCCGAAGCCGGCCACCGACGCCACCCCGGCCGCCGAGACGCCCGCCGCCACGACGACCGATGCCACCGCCGCGCCGGCAACGGACGCAGCGGCCGCGCCTGCCGACGCCGGCACGGCCACGCCGGCCGAGGGCACCGACAGCGCCGCCGCCGCCAACACCAATCCGGTCGTGCCGCCGCAGGGCCCGGCACCGGTGGCCGGCACCGACTATGTGGTCATCCCGAACGGCCAGCCGTACGCGCCGCTCAACGGCCAGATCGAAGTGGTCGAGGTGTTCGGCTATGTCTGCCCGGGCTGCGCGCGCTTCGCGCCCGAAGTCTCGGCATGGAAGAAGAAGCAACCGGCGGACGTGCGCGTGAGCTACGTGCCGGTGGTGTTCCGCGACACCTGGGAACCCTACGGCAAGGCGTTCTACGCCGCGCAGGCCAAGGGCCTGGTCGACAAGACCCACGACGCCGTCTTCGCCGCCATCCACCTGCAGCGCGCGCTGCCGGGTGAGGGCCAGCCGCCGGCGGACCCGGCGCAGATCGCACAGTGGTACGCCAAGTACGGCGTGGACGCGAAGGAATTCGTGTCGCTGATGAACAGCTTCGGCACCAACTCGCAGATCGCCCGCGGCATGCAGTTCGCCAAGAGCACCGGCGTGGAAAGCACCCCGACCATCATCGTCAACGGCAAGTACCGCGTCACCGGTGGCCAGACCTACGCCGACGTGCTGCGCATCGCCGATCACCTGGTCGCGATGGAGCGCGCGCAGCGCTGAGTCGCGGCGAAGCCCCCACGTCGATGACCGACACCCCGGCCACGCGGCGCCTGCGCCTGCTCAGCGCCAACATCCAGGCCGGCTCCAGCACCCGCCGCTACAGCGACTACGTGACCCGCAGCTGGTCACATGCGCTGCCGGCGGGCAACAAGCGCGGCAGCCTGGATGCGATCGCGCAGCTGGCCGGCGGGCACGACATCGTCGGCCTGCAGGAAGCCGATCCCGGCAGCCTGCGTTCGGGCTTCACCAACCAGACGCATTACCTGGCCGAGCGCGCCGGCTTCGATTACTGGACGCACCAGCCCAATCGCAACGTGGCGCGCGTGGCGGGCAGCGCCAATGGTCTGCTCAGCAAGCTGGAACCGGTGGAAGTGACCGACCACAGCCTGCCCGGCCGCATCGGCGGCCGTGGCGTGCTGATGGCGCGCTTTGGCGACGGCGACGAGGGCCTGACCGTCGCCGTCGCGCACCTGTCGCTGGGCGCCAACTCGCGCCGCTCGCAGCTGGCCTTCATCGGCGAACTGCTGTCCGACCACCCGCATGCGGTGCTGATGGGCGACTTCAACTGCGTACCCGACACGCCGGAAATGGAGCTGCTCTACAAGCGCACGCGCCTGCGACCGCCGGCGTTCTGCGTGCCCACCTTCCCCAGCTGGCGGCCGCAGCGCGCGATCGACCACATCCTGCTCAGCGAGGGCCTGCGCGGCGACAATGCGCGCGCCATGCCTGCGGCGAACTCGGATCATCTGGCGCTGGCGATGGACATCGACGTGCCGGACAGCGCGCTGCGCTGAATTGCCGGCGCCGGCCGCCTACGGCGCCCTCATGCGCTGGCGGAACGCGGCAGCCTCCATCGGCCTTCCGAACAGGTAGCCCTGGAACAGCCGGCATCCCTGTTCTCCCAGTAGCGCGAACTGGTCGTCCTGCTCGATGCCTTCGGCGATCACGTCGATGCCCAGGTCGCGGCCCAGTTGCAGCAGGTTGCGGGTGATCGTGGCCGCGTGCGCGTCGCGGACGATCCCGCGGGTGAAGGCGCGGTCGATCTTCATCTCGGCGAACGGCAGCTCCCGCAGGTACGACAGCGAGGCGTAGCCCGCGCCGAAATCATCGAGCGACAAGCGCACGCCCATCGCGTGCAGCGCGCGCATCTTGCCGACGGCATCGTCCATGTCGTGCACCAGCACGCTTTCGGTCAGTTCAAGCGTCAGCAGGCCGGCGTCGACACCGCTGCGCGCCACCGCCTCTTCCGCCTGCTGCACGAAATCGGGTTGCCGCAGCTGCAACGCGCTGACGTTCACCGACAGCCGCAGGTGGCGCAGCGCGGGGTCCGCTCGCCAGTCGGCCAGCTGCCGGCAGGCCTCCTGCAGCACCCACTGCCCCAGCGGCAGGATGAAGCCGGTGTCCTCCGCCGCCTGCATGAAGTCGGCAGGGCGGACCAGGCCGCGTCGGGCATCCCGCCATCGCAGCAGCGCCTCGGCGCCGACGACGTGCCCCTGTGCATCGACCTGCGGCTGGTAGAACAGCTCGAAGCGGCGATGCGACAGCGCATCGCGCAACGCGCGATGCAGTGCGCGGTGTTCGGCGATATCGGTTTCGGCCAGTCGCAGGACGATCAGGAAGCTGGCCACCGCCGTGGCCAGGTTGACCCAGATGCCGACCCGCCGCACGTCGTCGGCAATGGCGAAGGGATAGGGCGCCCGCACCGGTGCCGCCGCGAACACCGCAAACGCCACCAGCAGCACCACGACCACGCCGTAGCGGAGCCATGCGTGGGTATCGCGGAAGACATGGTGCGCGCACAGCGCGAGCACCAGCAGGAAGACATGGCTGGTCCGCGGCACTGCGTCGGTCGAGACGTCGAGGAACGCCGAGAAGAAGCACAGCAGCACCGCCATGCCGACGAGCGCCAGCCACGACGCGGCGCGCGGCCGGCGCAGGCGGGCCATCACCATCACCGCTACACCCAGGGCCGCGATCGCCAGCTCCACCGCCGCCACCGTCCATGCCCCGCGCCAGGCGAAGAACGCCCCCCATCCCAGGCCCAGCGACAGCATCACCAGACCGATCGCCAACAGCAGATGGAACACGCGCCGCCGACGCCGGCGCTCCATCATCCCGGACCACCCCACGCCGTGCGCGTTGTCCACTGGCGCATCCATCCGATGGGCCTCCCTCCGCCTGCCCGCATCGTACTCCCGCCTTGGCGGAAGTCACGGCAGGTCGTGGCAGGCATCGCGGTGCCGACACCACGGTGCGAATCCCGGACGTGATGCGCGGCTCAGCCGCAGCGGGCACGCACCCAGGGCGAGAGCAGCCGCAGCCAATGCGGCTGCCAGGCGAGCGTCATGCCCACACCGACCGCCGCAGCGGTCAGCCCCATCACCCAGACCAGGCTGGCCATGGTGGCGTGATCGACGACCAGACAGAGCACCAGCGCCCCCAGCAAGGCCAGGACACCGGCGATCCTCAGCCCGCGCCGCGTCGCCGCCGTGGGGGGTTCGCCCCACACCTGCTGGGCGTGGACGGGCATCGACAAGGCCAGCCATCCCATGCCGGCCACGCTCGCCACCAGCGCGGCCAGCAACAGCAGGGCGGCAGGCACGCCCTCATGCATGGGTCGTCTCCGCCCCCGCCAGCGGCGAGGCCGAGGCGGTCGCCGCGCGGCGCTTCAGCAGGCGCGCGGTCAAGGCGGCCACCACACCGCCTGCCAGCAGGGTCAGGTCCACGCCCGCGACCGGCCAGTAACCCGCGCCGATCGTGCGCAGCAGGTGATCGCCGGTGGTGATCCAGTTCAGCAGCACCGCCGCCAGCGCCAGCAGCGCGATCATCGCGCACTGCTCGCGCCATGCCGGATTGGCCAGGCCACGCGCGACCGGCGCACTGCGCCACGCCGCGTGCAGCATCGCCAGCAGCCAGGTGCCCCAGAACGCATAGCGTTCCCAGTCGCCGCGTGCCGGCAGGTCTTCCGGCAACAGCCGGTTGGCGACCAGGATGCCCAGCGCCGCCAGCACCATGCCGGTGACCGTGGTCACCGCCAGCGCATCGACTACGCGCGCCCCCTGCTGGCCCTGCCGCGCGTGCTGCCGCTTGCGCTTCTCGACGAAGAACAGGAAGCCGGTCGCAATGCACACCGCGCCGAGCAGCCCGCCCAGCACGTACATCCAGCGCAGCAGCCAGTGGCGGAAATGCTGCAGGTGCAGGCCGGTGAGGAATTCGGCGACGCGGCCTGCGGCGCTGGACGCCGGGTCCTCGTGGATCAGCTCGCCGGTGGCCGCGTTGTAGTGGATGCCGTCGCCGACCAGCGCGATGCGGTCGGTGCCGGCGCGATACACGCTGACATAGCCGTTCGCGTCGCCGACATGCTGCAGCACCAGGAAGCCGACATCGCCGGCCTTGTCCTGCGCCTGCCAGCGCCGCTGCGCGTCCGCCACCATCGCATCGACGTTGGCGAGCCCGGCGGGCACGCCCGCGCGCGTATGCGGCAGGCCGGTCTCGCGCGCTTCCACTTCCGCGTGCAGGTCATGCAGGTCGTGCAGCTGCGTGTGCCCGACCGGGAAGTAGTACGTCGCCGCGAAGATCAGCAGGCCGGTGAAGGCGAAGAAGAAGTGGAACGGCAACGCCACCACGCCGGTCAGGTTGTGCAGGTCCAGCACGCTGCGCAACCCGCCCTTGGCCGGCCGGAAGGTGAAGAATTCGCGGAAGATCTTGCGATGCATCACCACGCCGGTGACCAGCGCCACCAGCATCATCAGCGCGGAGAACCCGACGATCCAGATGCCCAGGTTCTTCCAGTCCAGCGTCAGGCCGTAGTGCATCGGATAGAAGAAGCCGCTGCCGACCTTCAGGCGGTCGTTCGGCAGCAGCGTGCCGTCGCGCGGATCGATGGTGGCATCGGCCCAGATGGCCTCTTCCGGGTCCTTGGCGTTCGGCACTTCGTAGCCGGCGAACAGCTGCAGCACCGGATCGCGGTGGGTGGTGTAGGCACTCCAGCTGACCACCGCGTCGAAGCGCTCGGGCATCGGCCCGTCCACGCGGGGGCGCATCGCGTCCACCGTCGCCGGCAGCGGTTGCATGCGTTCAAATGCTGGCCGCAGGATCTTCTCGTACGACGGCATCGGCTGCGGCTCGAAGCGCGTGGACGGAATCGCCCAGCGGTCGATCTCGCGGTCGAACACCGACAGCGCACCGAAGAAGAACGCGGCCATCAGCACGAAGCCGAGGACCAGCCCGAACCAGGTATGCAGCCAGGCCATCGCCTGGCGGAAGCTCTGCATCATGATGACGTCCTCCGCCTCAGACCAGCCGCGATTGCACGAACGAACCGACGGCGGCCAGCAAGGCGCCACCGCCCACGAGCACCGTCCACACCAGCCACAGCCGGCGCGCCGCGAAGGTCCACAGGAACACCACCAGGAACGCCAGCACGCCGAACAGGCTGGCGAGGAATTCCGCATCGTGGAAGTCCATGCCGGCGGCGAACATCAGGCTGGCGCCGGCGGCGACGATGCCCCAGGCGAAGCCATAACCGCCGAAGATGGCGGCGACGATGCGGGCCGCCAGATGCAGGCGCGGCGAACGGGGAGCGACGGAATGCGGGATCGTGGACATGGTGGCGGCGGCTACCGTGGCAGGACAGGCGTGGCGGGCATCAGAAGCGGTATTCCAGGCTCAGCGACCAGTGGCGCGGCGCGCCGTAGTAGCCGATCTGGTACAGCGTGTTGATGTACTTCTCGTCGGTCAGGTTGCCGACATTGGCGCGCAGCGTGGCATTCTCCAGGAAGTTCCAGGCGGCGAACGCATTCACCACCGCATAGCTGCCCTGCCGCACGGTCTGGCCGCTGTAGCTCTCGGTGTTGGAGATGGCGCTCTGCCAGCGACCGCCGATACCGAACGACAGCGCCTCGTAGCTCGGCAGGCGTGCGCTCAGCATCAGGTTCGCGGTGCGGCGCGGCACCCAGTTGTAGGTCAGCGTGCCTTCCTCGCCGTCCATCTTCAGATGCGTGTAACCGAACACCAGGTCGGTGTACGCGTTGAGCCTGCCGGTGGCCTCGAACTCCCAGCCCTTCGACTCCACGTCCTTGGGCACGTAGTAGTTCAACAGCGTGTCGGCGTTGTAGCCGGCGAACGTCGCCAGCCCTTCCTGCTTGGCGGTGAAGTACGCCAGCGTGGTCAGCAGGCGCTTGTCCAGCCACTCGGCCTTGACGCCCACTTCGTAGTTCACGCCCTTCGACGGCGCCAGGTAGAAACCGTCGAAGTCGCGCTGGTCCTGCGGCTGGTAGATGTCCGAGTAGCTGACGTAGCCCAGCAGGTCGTCGGTGAAGTCGTAGGTCAGGCCGGCGTAGGGGCTGGTGTTGCTTTCGGTCTCGTCGAACGGCTCGATGCCGTTGGCGCCGTCGCGGTGGTACTCGGCGTAGTTGACGCCGAGGACCGCCTTGAAGTCTTCCGTCAGCGACAGGCGGGTCGCGCCGAACACACGGCGCAGGCGCTGGTTGAAGAAACTCGACCGTTCGCGCGGGCCCCAGGTCGGCTCGGGCACGGCATCGCCCGCGTACGGGAACGCAGGCAGCGGATCGAAGACCGACAGCGACGGATTGAACGAATACGTCTGCTCGCTTTCCGCCTGGCTGAGGCCGAACATCGCCTCGTGCTCGCGGCCGAACAGCTGGAAGCGGCCGTTGAGGCTCAGGTCCACCAGGTCCGAGGTCAGTTCGTCCTGCCCCTTGTACGCCCACCCCAGCAGGCCCGTGCGGGTGACCGGATCGAGGCCGGCGAACGAGTATGCGAAGAACAGCTGGTCGTCGTTCTCGCCCTTGCGGTGGTTGTAGGTCGCCTTCAGCTGCCAGTCTTCGCCCAGCTGGTGCGTGTATTCGACAAACGCGGCCTGCGTGTTGGTGTCCCAGTACGCCCAGTCCACCGTGGTCGACGCGCCCACGTCCCACGACGGCTGCGTGCCGTCGGTGTTCACGAACGGCAGCGCACCCCACATGTTGCCGGTGGTGTCGGCCTGCTGCCACGAGTAGCCGAAGGTCAGCGTGCCGTCGTCGCCCACCTGGCCATCGATCACCGCATAGCCGAAGGTGCGCTCGCTCTCGAAATCGCGCAGGTAGGAATCGGCCTCCTCACGCGCCACCACCACGCGACCGGCCCAGGTGCCGTTGTCGGTGAACGGCGTGGAGTAGTCGAACTCCACGCGACGCTCGCCCCACGAACCCACCTTCACGCCCACCGATCCCTCGGCGTCGTTGGTCGGACGCTTGCGCACGTAGTTGATGGTGCCGGCCGAGTTGCCCACGCCGGTCAGCAGACCGTTGGCGCCGCGGATCACTTCCAGCTTCTCGTAGCCGAATGCGTCCATCGCGCCGGTGGCGATGCCCCAGTCGTTGGGCATGCCCACGCCATCGACCTGCGTGCTCTTGATCTCGAAGCCGCGCGCCAGGTAATTGGTGCGGTTGGTTTCCCATTCCTCCACCTGGATGCCGGTGGCCAGCCGCAGCGCGTCATTGAGGCTGTCGGCGCCGAACTGAGCCATCTGCTCGCTGCTGACCACGCTGATCGACTGCGGGGTTTCCTTGATGGCCAGGTCCAGGTTGGTGGCGCCGTTGCTGACGCGGTTGGCGCGCTGGCCGACCACCAGCACCTTGTCCAGATCGGTGGCGCTGGCATCGCCGGCGGCCGGCGCGGCCTGCTGCGGCGCCGCCAGCGCCGTGCCCGTCAGGCACAGCAGCGCCAGCCCGATGGCGGCGGGCAGGCGGCGGGACGGGAAGGAAGGCCGGACGAGGGCGGAAGACGGCAGGGACGGACGCAGACGACGCATGGAGGGACCTGGGGGAGGACATGGAGGAGGAAGGCGGCATGCAGCACCGCAGGGCGGCGAGGCACCACGAGGGCACGGCCGCCACGCGGCGGTGCATGCGGTCGAGGACCCGGAGGACCCTGCCGCCAGGCGCCTATTAAATGCGAATGATTCTTGTTTTTCAAGTCACAGGAACGCTTCGCGCCCCGCGACCGATCGTCGCGACCCCTCCCGGGACCTGCCTGCTGCCCGGCCCACGCGCGCGCCGGACCCCGCAGACGAAGAAGCCGGCTTGCGCCGGCTTCCCGTCTGTCCTGTCCCGAGAACTCAGAACCGCAGGTTCGCCCGCACGTAGAAGAAGCGGCCGCCGGGGATGTCGTAGGTCGACGCCTCATAGCCGTTGAGCGAGCACGAGGTGCAGACCGGCGGCTCCTCGTCGAACACGTTGTTGACGCCGCCGGTCAGCTGCAGGCCCTTGAACCACTCGAACTCGTAGCCCAGCTGCAGGTCGTGGTAGGTCGTCGCGGCCAGCGTGTTGGTGGTGGCGGTGCTGCAGTAGGCCGCCGGATCGGCCGCCAGGCAGGCCTCTTCCATCTCGGACAGGTGGCGGATGCTCCACGCGGCATTCCAGTTGCCGAGCCTCCAGTCCAGCGTGGCCGTCGAGGTCCATTCCGGAATCGCGGTGTCGTTGACCACGATGCCCGGGCCCTGCGGCTGCGCCTGGCCACCGGCACCGCGCGCTTCGTAGCGGGTGACGAAGGTGTTCTGCCAGCTCAGCTTGAAACGGCCGATGCTGGACTCGGGCAGGGACCAGAACACGTCCGCGTCCCAGCCGTCGGTCTTGATCGAGCCCAGGTTGATCAGGAAGTTGGCGAACGTGTCGATCTCGCCCGAGGCCAGCCGGCTGATGCCGGTGCAGTACTGCGGATCCTGCGTGGTCGCGCACAGGTCGAGCTGGGTCTGCGCGTCGATGGCCTGGATCGCACCCTCCAGGTCGTGCCGGTAGAAGGTCAGCTCGACATCGAGCTTGTCCGACCATGCGACGTCTTCGGCAAACGACGGACTGAATACCAGGCCCGCGCTGAAGCTGCGCGCGGTCTCCGGCTGCAACGCCGGATTGCCGCCGGTCAGCACCGGAATCTGCGGGTCGTTCTGGCGCGCGCCTGCCGGCACGCCCGGGCAGGCGACAGGGGCGAGCGAGCCAGCCGGCGCACTCGGCGGCACCAGGCAGGGATCGACCAGCAGCGCGTCGAAGCGGCTCTGCGAGCCGTACAGCTCGCCGATCGACGGCGCGCGGAACCCTTCCGCATACGTCGCGCGCAGCAGCAGATCTTCGGCCACCTGCCAGCGCAGGCCGTACTTCGGGGTGAACTCGCCGCCGAAGGTGGAATAGTCCGAATAGCGCCCGGCCAGGCTCAGGTCGATCTTGCCCGCGCCGTCCTGCTGCGCATACAGCGGCACGTTGAATTCGACGTAGGCTTCGTTGACGTCGTATTCGCCGGACGTCGGCAGCGAGGGCACGCCGTTGTATTCGCCGGCCACGGTCTGCGGATCCGGGTTGTAGCTGCCTTCGTACTTGCGGTACTCGTAACCGGCGGCGAACTCGACATCGCCCGCCCACGCCGGGAACAGCGCACCGCTGAGGTTGGCGGTCACCTGGGTCAGCTTCTGCTCGCTGCGGTCGCGGAACAGCGGGCTGATGTAGGCCAGCATCGCCGGGGTGATGGTGTCGAAGCCGAAGATGTCCAGCGGCGTGCACCCGCTGGTCGCGGCGCACACGGCCGGATCGCCCAGCGCGATGGCGATGTTGCGCGCGTTGTAGCTGCCGCGGTTGGTCTGTTCGGCCTCGTTCTTGCTGAAGGCGGCATTGACGTCCCAGAAGAACGTGCGCTCGCCGCCGAACGATCCCTCCAGCCCCGCCGCGATGTACTGCGTATCCACTTCCTGCTCGAAGATGCGCGGACCGCCCTCGTTCGGCCGGCGGCGGATGGTGCCGATGTTGGCGTTCGGACCACTGCCGATCAGGTCGAAGCCGAACGGATTGAACGGATGGTTGGCGGGAATGACGAGATCGGCGGTGTAGCTGGTGCCTGCACCGGGACCCAGATCGATCGGCTCCGGCGCCGCCTGGTTGGTGGACTCGCGCCGGTTGTACAGCGCCTTGGCGTAGAAGTTCAGCTCCTCGGTGATCGAGAAGCGGTACTGCGCGAACGCGCCCATCCGCTTGGACGGCGTCATCAGCAGGTTGAACGGCGCGTAGTTGAAGGCATCACGACCGAAGTCGAAGCACTGGAAGCCGTCGCTGCGCGTCACGCCCGGTGCGCAGGCGGGCAGGCCGGGGGTGTACACGGGGTTGGTCTGTCCCGGCTTCACCGACAGGTCATAGGCGACACCGTTCGGATCGGTGAACGCGTAGCGTCCACCGAGGATGCGCGAGCTGCCGCCCTGGATCGGGATGGACGAGATGTCGCGGTCGGCGGAGCTGACTTCCTTCTGCTCGGTATAGCTCAGGCTGAGGAACAGGTTGCTGCGCTCGTTGTCGAAGCCCCAGGCGAGGTCGGCGCCGGTGACTTCGCCATCGCCCTTGTCGAACTGGCCGTAGTTCAGGGTGACCTGCCCGCCGTCGAAGTTGCGGCGGGTGATGATGTTGACCACGCCGGCGATCGCGTCGGAGCCGTACAGCGAGGACGCGCCGTCCTCCAGCACTTCGATCCGCTCGACCAGCGCCAGCGGGATCGTGTTGAGGTCGACCGCCGCACTGACTCCGGACGCGGACGACTCGTTGACCCAGCGCATGCCATCGACCAGCACCAGTACGCGCTTCGGCCCCAGGTTGCGCAGGTCCACCTGCGCCGAGCCCGCACCCACGCCGTCGCCATTGGGCGAGAAGCCGAAGTTGCCGGACGAGTTGAACTTGGTGTTGAGCGCCGAACCGGAACCGGTCAACTCCTGCAGGATGTCGCCGATCGAGGTCAGGCCGGTGCGTTCGATCTCTTCGCGCGACAGCGTCTGCACCGGCACGCGGCCTTCCATTTCGGCGCGCTTGATACGACTGCCGGTGACGGTAAGCGTGTCGAGCGTGGTGGCTTCCTGCGCCACCGCGCCGACGGGCAGGGCGAGGAGCACGGCAATGCGGATGGCCGAAGCCAGGGTGCGGCGGCGCGCTTTCATGTGGGTCTCTCTCCGAAGGGGTGGGGCCGCGCGGCGAACGCCTAAAGCGGCTTGCCCTTCGTTGTAAAGAATATGTAAAACACCCACAACGGAAACAAGTCACCCTTTTGAAAATGGTAACGACGATTATCTGCGGGTAAATACGATTACCCGGAGTTTATGCACGCCATCGTCACGAGGATTAACAACTAAATGCGTGTAGCACGCATGCGACTCAGCCGCTGGCGATGATCGCGATCCCCATCACCACCATGAAAGCCGCGAACACGCGCTTCAACGCCTTGCCGCCGATATGGTGGGCGAGCCGCGTGCCATAGGGCGCCGCCAGTACCGAAGCGATGGCGACCCCGATGGCCGCCGGCAGATAGATGTAGCCCACCGCGTGCGCCGGCAACGCGCCCGGCGGCGCATGCACGGCATAGCCCACCGCGCTGGCGATCCCGATCGCGACGCCGCAGGCACTCGATGTTCCCACCGCCCGCACCGGCTGCACGCCACGCCACACCAGCAGCGGCACGGTCATGCTGCCGCCCCCGATCCCGACGACGGCCGACACGGCACCGATGGCGGAGCCGGCCACGCTCATTGCCGGTCCGCGCGGCGCGGGCACGCCCCGTCCTTCCGGATGCGCATGGCCGCCCAGCAGCATCTGTGCGCCGGCGATGAAGCAGTAACCCGCCACGATCCAGCGCAGCACCCCATCATCGAGATGGACCGCCAGCCCACTGCCCAGCCAGCCACCGAGCAGCAGCCCCGGCACCATCCAGGCCACCGTCGGCCACAGCACGCTGCCGCGACGGTGGTGCGCGTACGCCGACGACGTGGCCGTCAGCACGATGCTCGCCAGTGAACTCGCCAACGCGGCATGCATCGCGGCGTCGGCGGGAATCCCGTGCATCGGCAGGAGCCACGCCAGCGCCGCGACCAGTACCAGGCCGCCACCGATCCCGAGCAGGCCGGCGAGCAGGCCGGCCAGCACGCCGAGCAACGGAAACATCCACACACCTTCCACGCGCCACCTCGTTGTCATGGCCTGTCTACAGGCCGGTTCAGCCGGCTTGGGTATAGTCCCGGCATGATCCGTCCCTCACCTTTCATCGTACTCGTTGCCCTCGCCGGCCTGTGCTCCGCGCCGACCCTGCATGCGCAATCCCTCGACACCCAGCGGCCCGCAATGCGCGATGCGCTCGCGGCCGCGGAAGCCGGCCGCTTCGATGCCGGCACGGCCGCTGCACTCGCCCGCCACCCGCTGTACGGCTGGCTGGAACTGGCCTCGCTGCGGCGCGATCCGGATGCCATCACGACCACCCAGGCGCAGGCGTTCCTGACGCGCTACGACGGCCAGGCCGTCGCCGTGCAGTTCCGCAACCTCTGGCTGGCCGCACTCGCACGGCGCCAGGACTGGCCCACCTTCCTCGCCGCGTGGAAGCCGACCGACAGCGTCGCCCTGCAGTGCGCGCACCTGCAGGCACGGCAGGCGACCGGCCGCACCGATGCGGCGTGGACGGAACAGGCGCAAGCCCTCTGGCGCAAGGGTGCCAAGTCGCTGCCCGACGGCTGCGATCCGGTGTTCAACGTGCTCGCCAGCCAGGGCGGACTGACACCGGCATTGCGCTGGGAACGCATCGAGGCCGGGGCGGCCGAGCGCCAGACCGGCGTGATGCGCAGCGCCGCCCGCGGCTTGCCGGGCGATGATGCCGCACTGGCCAACGACTACGCCGCCTTCATCGACGCCGTCCATCCGCGTGCGCTGAACTGGCCGAAGACCGAACGCAGCCGCCGGATGGCCGCGCATGGCCTGGCGAAACTCGCCCAGAGCGATCCCGACACCGCCGAACGCCTGTTGCCGCAGTACGCCGACGCGCTGGCCATGGGCGAAAGCGAGCGTGACCAGGTGCTGTACCAGGTCGCCTTGTGGACGGTGGCCTCGTACGGACCGGATTCCGCGCGCCGGCTCGGCAACGTGCCGGCGTCGGCGTACGACGAGCGCCTGCACGAATGGCGTGTGCGCGACGCGCTGTCGCGCGGCGACTGGCCGGCGGCGCTGGCCGCGCTGAGGAAGATGCCGGCGACGCAGCGCAATGATTCGCGCTGGCGCTACTTCGAGGCGCGCATGAGCGAGAAGACCGGCGACCGCGCCAGCGCGCAGCGGCTGTTCCGCGAGACCGCGACCAGCCCCACCTTCCATGGCTTCCTCGCCGCGGACCGGCTGGAACAGCCGTATGCGCTGTGTGCCTGGATTCCCAACGACGCCACCACCGCGAAACAGGCCGTCGCCCGCGACCCCGCCATCGTGCGCGCGATGGAACTGTGGCAGCTGGAGCGGCCGGGCTGGGCGACGGCGGAATGGAACGAGGCGCTGTCGCGCTTCGACGACACCCAGCGCCGCATCGCGGTGGGCGTGGCGCAGGACAACGGCTGGTTCGACCGCGCCGTGTTCTCGCTGGGCAAGCAGCCGGACGAACAGCGCCTGTACCAGCTGCGCTTCCCGCTGCACCACGGCGACACCATCCGGCGCGAGGCGGCCAAGCACGACATCGATCCGGCCTGGGTCGCCGCCGAGATCCGCGCCGAGAGCATCTTCAATCCGAAGGCGCGCTCGGGCGCCAATGCGATGGGCCTGATGCAGGTGCTGCCGTCCACCGGTGCGGGCGTCGCCAAGCGCTGGAACATCCCGTACACCGGCGCGGCCAGCCTGTACGACGCCGACACCAACATCGCCATCGGCACCGCCTACCTGCGCGAGATGGAAGACAAGTACGCCGTGCCCTACGTGGCGATCGCCGCCTACAACGCGGGACCGGCACCGACCGCGCGCTGGCAGGCGCAGCGGCCGGGCTTCGATCCGGACATCTGGATCGAGACGATCAGCTACAAGGAAACGCGCGAATACGTGGCGCGCGTGCTGGCCTTCAGCGTGATCTACGACTGGCGCCTCAACGGCACCGCGTTGCCGGTCAGCGACCGCCTGATGGGCCGCGTGCAGGCCAAGCGGAAGGCCTTCACCTGCCCGACGGCGGAGATGCCCAAGAGCTGAGACGCAGGATTCATGTAGGAGCGACGTCAGTCGCGACCGCGTAAACAGAACAAGCACGATCCCGCACCACGACGCCATGTCATCAGCGGACCTTCTGCGCACGATCGCAAGGCCCATGGCCTGCACCGGCCGCGGTCGCGACTGACGTCGCTCCTACAGAAGGACCGCATGACGTCTCCGATCCGGCATCATGCCGGCATGAAGATCTATCTCGTCGGCGGCGCGGTACGCGACCGGTTGCTGGGCCTGGCGCCCGGCGACCGCGACTGGGTCGTGGTCGGCGCCACGCAGGGGGAAATGGAAGCGCAGGGGTTCAAGGCGGTCGGGCGCGACTTTCCGGTGTTCCTGCATCCGGATACCGGCGAGGAATATGCGCTGGCACGCACCGAGCGCAAGAGCGGGCGCGGCTATCGTGGTTTCGTGGTCGATGCCGATCCCTCGGTGACGCTGGAAGAGGACCTGCAGCGTCGCGATTTCACCGTCAACGCCATCGCGCAGGACGAAGACGGCACCCTGGTCGATCCCTGTGGCGGTGCGCGCGACCTGGAAGCGCGCGTGCTGCGCCATGTCGGCCCGGCCTTCTCCGAAGATCCGTTGCGTGTGCTGCGCGCGGCGCGCTTCATGGCCCGCTTCGCCTCGTTGGGTTTCACCGTCGCACCGCAGACGATGGCGCTGATGCGCGCCATGGTCGCCAGCGGCGAGCTGGACACGCTGGTCCCCGAACGCGTCTGGCAGGAACTGCGGCGCGCGCTGGCATCGGCCACGCCGTCGGCTTTCCTCGCCACGCTGCGCGCCTGCGGGGCCCTGGCGGTGGTACTGCCGGAAGTCGATGCGCTGTACGGCGTGCCGCAGCGCGCGGAATACCACCCGGAAGTGGATACCGGCCTGCACCAGGAAATGGTCAGCGACATGGCGGCGCGGCTCGCGCCCGCTGACGCGCGCATTGGCTTTGCCGCGCTGGTGCACGACCTGGGCAAGGCGCTGACGCCGGCCGACGTACTGCCCAAGCACATCGGTCACGAACACGCGGGCGTGGCGCCGGTGATCGCGCTGTGCGAGCGCCTCAAGGTGCCGCTCGATCATCGCGAGCTAGCAGTGATGGCCTGCCGCGAGCATCTCAACATCCATCGCCTGTTCGAGCTGCGCGATGCGACCGTGGTCGAGCTGCTCACCCGCTGCGATGCGTTCCGCCGGCCGGAACGCATCCCGTGGCTGGCCACCGTCTGCGAGGCCGACAAGCGCGGCCGCGGCGGCCAGCAGGAAGCCGACTATCCGCAAGGACGGACGCTGGTGCGCCTGCACCAGGCCGCCCTGCAGGTCAGCGCGCGCGAGGTGGTGCGCGAGGGCATGACCGGGGTGCAGATCGGGGAAGCGCTGCAGGCGGCGCGGGTGGTGGCGGTCAGGCAGCAGCGGCAGACGGACGGCTGAGGGCTCGCCTCACATTTGGCGGCGTCCCGCGGTATCGTGGCCGCGCGGCCGGACAGGCCGCGCCCTCCCGCCGCCACACGAAGGACCCGTCATGGAACGCACGCGCATCTTCCTGTCCGCCTGTCTCGCCGGTGCCGGCCTCTGGGCCGCCGACGCCCGCGCCGATGACTACGTCACCTGCGAGAGCCGCAACGACCGCTACCAGAGCTGTCCGATCGATACCGCCGGCTACGTGACGCTGGACCGCCAGCTGTCCGGCACCGCGTGCACGCAGGGCCGCACCTGGGACTACAACCGCCGCGAGATCTGGGTCGACGACGGCTGCCGCGCCACGTTCCGCGTGCATACCAGCTCGTCGGGCCACCACGACGACAACCACGACGCCAAGGTCGCCGCCGGCGTGCTGATCGGCGCGGCCATCCTCGGCGCCATCGCGCACAACGCCAACAAGAACGACGACAAATACGAAGACGACCGCTACCAGGGCGCACGGCACAGCTCGTACGTGCCGTCGTGGATGATCGGGACGTTCGAGGGCTACAACCCGGTGTACGACCGCGACGTCACCCTGACCGTCAGTGCCGACGGACGCGCCACCGCGCGCACGCGCGACCAGACCGTCAGCGGCTGGATCAACGACGGCCGCCTCAACGTGGGCAACACCTCGTTCGACATCGACCAGTCGCGCGACGGACTGGTGACCACCCAGGTCGGCGACCGCCACAACGAAGTGCGCTACCGCCGCGTGCGCTGAGGCGGCCGGCGGGCGCAGGCGCAGCCGCCCTCGCGGCGACCGCGCCCGTCACGGCGTCACGGCACCGGCTTGCAGCTCAGCTTGTTGCCGAAGAAGTCCACCGAGGCCTCGCCCTGGTGTTCCCAGTATTCGATGCCGACGCGCCCGTACTTGGCGCCGCTGGCGGCCGGCTGCGGGAACACGATCGCCTGGTCGTTGCCCCAGGTCATGACGGCGGCGGCCGGATCGATGTCGTTGTAGTAGACCATCGTGAACGGCAGGCGGTTGTCGCTGCAGCGGTACTCGACCGGCGTCGGCACCACCATGCCCGGTGCACCGATGGCCAGTTCGACCAGGCGCGTGCGGTAGGCCTCCTGCACGCACAGGCGCAGGTCCGGCTGCTTCCAGCATTCGTCGCGGCCCTTGGCCCAGCCGCGCTGCACAGCCGGGTCGGCGTCCTTGCGTTCGGCGTAGCGGGCGGCCAGCTGGCGGTCCAGCGCCGCGAGTTCGGCGTCGCTGCACACCAGTTTCTCGGCAGCGCTCTGGGCCTTGGCGCAATCGAAGGACGGCGGCGCCATCGCGGGGATGTTCGCCACCGGCGCGGGCGATGCCTCCGGGGCGACGGTGGGCGGCGGCTCGGCGACCGCCGGCGCGGGCGGCGGCGGCGTGGCGGGCTTGCAGGCCGCCAGCAGGAGCAGGGCCAGGCAGGGCAGCGACCGCTTCATGGTGATGTCCTCGTGAGGGGTGATGGATGCTAAGCCCGGCGGGGCGAAAGACAGCGTCAACGCGCGATCCGGAGACGGCTGATCGTGCCGCGTCCCGGCGCCGACTGGATCGACAGCGTCCAGCCGAGGTGTTCGCACAGCCGTGCCAGCAGGTCCAGGCCGATGCCGCCGCCCTCGCGGCCACCGCCGCGCGCCATCTGCGCGTACAGGCGGCTGATCTCTTCCGGCGTCATGCCATGGCCGGGATCCTGAACGGTGACGGTCGCGTCCGCATCCAGCCCCACGCGGATCTCGCCGCTGTCGCTGTTCTCGATGGCATTGCGCAGCAGGTTGCCGATCGCCGACTGCACGATGTGCAGCGGCGCGGACACGCTGCACGGCGCCAGCGTTTCCACCACCACCTGCAGATCCTTGCCGGCCATCAGGTGGCGGTGGTCCTCGATGATGTCCGGCAGCAACTCGTGCAGGTGCACGCGTTCGTTGCTGCGCGACAGCCGCGCGGGATCCTTCGCCAGCGCGAGCAGCAGGGCGATCAGCCGTTCGACATCGCGCGCGGTGCGGTGGATGCGCTGCACCTGCTGGCGCGCGGGTGCCGGCAGCGCGGGCTGGTCCAGCGCCAGTTCGCTGGCGCCGGCGATGATGGCGATGGGCGTGCGCAGTTCATGGCTGGCGGTGTCGATGAAGACGCGTTCGCGCTCGACGAAGGCGTCCTGCCGGCGCAGGTAGTCGTTCAGGGCGCTGGTGATGACGTGCAGCTCGGAGCTGGCGCCGGGACTCACGACGACGCGCTGGCCGGCGTGGTCGGGCGACAGCGCACCGATGTCGCCGGCCAGGTCGGACAGCGGGCGCAGCGCATTGCGCACGCCGCGGGCGGCCAGCACGCCGATGACCGCCAGCGCCACCAGCGCCAGCAGCAGCGAACCGGCGATCAGCATCTCCTCCACGGTCTCGATGCCGGTGATGTCGCGCACGACGAAGTAGTCCACGCCGCGCACCCGGGTGACCAGCACCACGTTCTCGCGCCCGCCGAACCAGAAGTCGTCGTGCACGCCCTGTGGCAGCATCGACAGCCCCGGCGGCGGCGGACGGCCGGGCAGCTGGTACAGCTGCATCGATGCGGTGTCCTGCCACGCGTATTGCGGGTCGGCATCCTGGCGCTGCAGGTGCTGCACGATTTCCCGCTGCAGCAGCGACTTCCAGATCCGGTCCTCGAGGAAGTCGTCGGCGAAGACCAGCACGATGACCACCGCCAGCAACGCGGCGTAGCCACCGAGCAGGCGCCGGATCTGCGCATGCAGGCTGCGCCGCGGCGTCATGCCTGCCGCGCCTCGTGCGGCACCGCCAGCCGATAGCCGGTGCGCGGCAGCGTCTGGATCAGCTTGACCGGGAACGGGCCGTCGATGCTGCGCCGCAGTTCGTAGATATGCGAGCGCAGCATGTCGCCGTCCGGCGGATCGTCGCCCCACAGGGCGTGCTCCAGTTGCTGGCGGGTGACTGCGGCGGGACTGGCCTGCATCAAGGTCTCCAGCAGCTTGCGGCAGGCCGGATACAGGTGCAGCGGCTGGCCGGCGCGGGTGACTTCCAGCGTCGCCAGGTCGAGGGTCAGGTCGTGTACCTCCAGCACCTTGCGCCGCTGCCGGCCGTGCACGCGGGCGAGCAGCGCCTCCAGCCGCACTTCCAGTTCGGGCAGCGCGAACGGTTTGGTCAGGTAGTCGTCGGCGCCGGCACGGAAGCCGGAAATCTTGTCAGGCAATTCATCGCGTGCGGTCAGCATGATCACCGGCACGCTGGCATCGTGCTCCTCGCGCAGGCGGCGCAGCACTTCCGGCCCCTCCATCCGCGGCAGCATCCAGTCCAGCACGATGGCGTCGTAGGCCTGCGTGGTGGCCAGGTGCAGCCCGGTAATGCCATCGGGCGCGGCGTCCAGGGTGTGGCCGCGCGCCTCGAAATAGTCGAACAGGTTCGCCACCAGGTTCCGGTTGTCTTCGATCACCAGCAGCCGCATCGGCAGGACCCGCGCCAGGAAGAGGGACCGGCAGCATCGCCGGGCGGACGTCGAAGCGACGTCGGAGCTCCGACGAAACTCCTACGCCGCATCATCCACGATCATGCGCCCGACTGCAGACGGGCATGCCGCCGATGCGACCGACGCCGTTCCGACACGCCCCCCGCTGGCAGACGCCGCTGCTGGCCGTCCTGCTGGTATGGGCGCTGCTGGCCGGCCTGGGCCTGCGCGAGCCGATGCCGGCCGACGAGCCGCGCTTCGTGCTGGCCGCAAGGACCATGATCGAGACCGGGCAGTGGCTGTTCCCCCATCGCGGCATCGAGCTGTACGCCGAGAAACCGCCGACCTTCATGTGGCTGCAGGCCGCCAGCTATCGGCTGGTGCGCGACTGGCAGGTGGCCTTCCTGCTGCCGTCGCTGCTGTCGGCGCTGCTGACGCTGTGGCTGGCGGGCGACCTGGCGCGCCGGCTGTGGGGGCGTCGTGCCGTGCCGTACGCGGTGTTCGGCCTGTTCGTCTGCCTGCAGTTCGCGCTGCAGGCCAAGCGCGCGCAGATCGACATGGTGCTGGTGGGCATGACCACCCTGTCGCTGTGGGCGCTGCTGCGCTACCTGTTGGAGAAGCCGAGCGCATGGCTGCTGGCGCTGGGCACGTTCGCCGCCGGACTGGGGACGGTGACGAAGGGCGTGGGCTTCCTGCCGCTGCTGGTGTTCCTGCCGTGGCTGTGGGTGCGCGTGGCCTCCCGACGTGCACTGCCGTCCCATCGCGGCCTGCATGCGCTGGCCGGCGTGGCGGGCTTCATCGCGGGCGCGGGCGTCTGGCTGGTGCCGATGCTGGCGGTCGCGCTGTCGTCGTCCGACCCCGCCCTGCACGCCTATGCGCGCGAGATGCTGTTCAAGCAGACCGGCACGCGCTACGCCAACGCCTGGCACCACGTGAAGCCCGCCTGGTACTACCTGCAGACCATGCTGACGCTGTGGCTGCCCGGCGTGCTGCTGGCGCCCTGGCTGCTGCCGGCGTGGTGGCGACGGCTGCGCCGCGCCGATCCGCGATACGCGCTGCTGCTCGGCTGGGCGCTGCTGGTGCTGCTGTTCTTCAGCGCCAGCCCGGGCAAGCGCGAGGTCTACATCTTCCCGATGCTGCCGGCGCTGGCGGTGGCGGCAGCGCCGTTGCTGTCCGGTCTGCTGCGGCGTCGCGGCGTGCGTGCGGTGCTGTGGAGCTACCTGGCCGTCCTGGCGACGGTCGCCGGTGCGCTGGGACTGTGGCTGCTGACGGCTTCGCCCGCGCGCGTGCAGGCGCTGGTCGACGGTCGTGGCATGGACATCGATACGGTCGCGCAGCTGGGCCGGTGGCTGATCGGCTTCGCCGCCATCGCGATGGTCGTGATGATCGTCGCGCGGCGGCAGGTGGTGGTGGCGCTGGTCGCGGTGACGGCGGCGTTGTGGACCGCGTACGGCATGGGCTTCATGCCGGCGCTCAGTCCGGACAGTTCGGCCAGGGCGCTGATGCAGCGCGTCGGCGAACGCATCGGCCCGGACGCGGAACTCGCCCTGCTGGGCTGGCGCGAACAGCACCTGCTGCAGGCCGACCGGCCGGTCACCGAGTTCGGCTTCAAGCGGCCCTGGGTCGAGCAGTGGCAGCACGCGCATGCGTGGCTGCTGCAAGCACCGGACAGGCGCTGGCTGTTCCTGCGCAAGGACGCCATCGGCCCGTGCCTGGATCCGGCCCGGGTCATCGACATCGGCGCGTCCAATCGCCGCGCCTGGATCCTGGCGCCGGGCACGGCGTGGATCGCCGGCTGCGACGTGCCGGACAGCTGGTCCGCCGACGTCAGCGAAGACTGAACATCGCCCAACATCGTAGCGTTCCAAACACCGACACTCACCGCGCTTAACGCGGCTCCGACACCGGTCCGACCGCGCTACGACAACGTGATGGCGAGCATGCGCGCACCCTGTGCCGCGCGCTCCGCATGTCCGCCTCCCCGACGTCCCTTTCCGCTTTTTCCGGGCAGCGCTTGCCCGGCCTGCTGCCGGTTTCGCTGATCCTGCTGGCGGCGGCGTGGATGGCCGCGCAATCGCTCGACCAGCCGTGGGCATCGTGGCTGTTCCACCAGCAGGGCGACACGTGGTCGCTGAAGCGCGACTTCATGCTGGAGACGGTGCTCCACCGTAGCGGCCGCCTGGTGAGCCAACTGGCATGGGCCGGCGTGTTGATGGCGACGCTGGCGTACTGGCGCACACCCTCGGCGCACGCGTGGACGCGTCCTGCGGCGCGCCTGCTGGTGTCCGTGCTCGCTTCCACCGCGTGTGTGGCCTGGCTGAAAGCCACCACGCACATGGACTGCCCATGGGATCTCGTCGGCTTCGGCGGCGAACGTCCCTTCGTTCCCCTGTTCGCGCACCGTCCGGTCGAACTCGGCACGCCGGCCTGCTTTCCCGCCGCGCATGCGGCCGGTGGCTACGCGTGGGTGGCGCTGTACTTCTTCTGCCTGCATGCCGCGCCGCGCTGGCGCCATGCCGGACTGGGCGCAGGGTTACTTGCCGGCATCGTCTTCGGCCTTGCGCAACAGCTGCGGGGCGCCCACTTCCTGTCGCACGACATCGCCAGCCTGGCGATCTGCTGGGCGGTGGCCTGCAGCGTCGATCGCATCGGGACATGGTTCGCATCGCGCAGCCAGGGGCAGGATCGCGCATGAGTGCCTCGGTTCTCGACCATGCCGCGCTGCCATCCCGCTGGCGGCGCCTCTGCGCGCTGCTGGCTGTCCGCCCGCGGATGTCGGCGGAAGCGCTCATCCTGCTCGCCTGCCTTTACTTCACCCTGTTCGCCAACGCGGAGTTCTGGCGGTCGGCCGCGCCGCAGCCCTGGCAGCAGGGGCGATGGACGCTGTCGCTGTTCCTGCTGGTGACCGCCGTGCATGGCGTATGGCTCTCGCTGCTGGTCTGGCGGCGCACGGCGCGGATCGTCCTGTCGCTGCTGGTGCTGACGGCTGCGATGGCCGGCCACTACATGTCGGCGTACGGCATCTACATCGACGCCGACATGGTCCGCAACGTGCTGCACACCGACTGGCGCGAGGCCAGTGACCTGGTGGGTGCCGACTTCCTGCTGCCGTTGCTGGCGGCTGTTCCTGCGCTGCTGGTGATCTGGCGCGTGCGCGTACGGGAGCGCCGCTGGACACGGACGCTGTCCGCACGGGCGCTGTTCCTCATGGCCATGGTGGGCGTGGGTGTGCTCGGCATCCTGCCATCCACCCAACAGCTGACCGCGTTCCTGCGCAACCAGCGCGAGGTCCGCTATCTGGTCACGCCGGCGAACGTGCTGGTGTCGCTGGCCAAGGTGGTCAGTGAGGAACCGCCCGGCCACAAGCGCGCATTGCGGTCCATCGGCGAGGATGCCGTGCAGTCGCCTGCCGCCACCATGCGGCGGCCGCGGCTGCTGGTGCTGGTCGTGGGCGAGACCGCGCGTGCGGCCAACTGGGGCCTCAACGGCTATGCACGCCAGACCACGCCGGCACTGGCGAAGCGCGATGTCCTCAACTTCCCGCATGTGGCCGCCTGTGGCAGCAGCACCGAAGTGTCGCTGCCCTGCATGTTCTCGCCCTGGGGACGCGAGCGGTACGACGAAAAGGAGATCCGCAGCCATCAGTCGCTGCTGCACGTACTGCAGCGCGCGGGCGTGGCCACGCTCTGGCGCGACAACCAGTCGGGCTGCAAGGGCGTCTGCGATGGCCTGCCGGTCGAGGACCTGCACGCGCGCAGCGATGCCGGCCTGTGCAACGGCAAGCGCTGCCATGACGGCATTCTGCTCGCGGGCCTGGCAGACGCGGCGCGCCGCCAGAAAGGCGACCAGGTCATCGTGCTGCACATGCTGGGCAACCATGGACCGACCTACTCCGAGCGCTATCCCCCGGACTTCGGCGTCTACACCCCCGTCTGCACCACCTCCGACCTGGAACGCTGCACGCGCGCCGAGATCACCAACGCCTACGACAACGCCCTGCGCTACACCGACCACGTGCTGGCGTCCGCGATCGACCAGTTGACGGGCCTGGAGGGCTACGACACCGCCCTGCTGTACGTCTCCGACCACGGCGAGTCGCTGGGCGAGAAGGGCCTGTACCTGCACGGCATGCCGTACTCCATCGCCCCGCGCGAACAGCTGGAGGTGCCGATGGTCGCCTGGTTCTCGGCGGGATGGCGCCAGTCCACCCATCTGGACGACCGCTGCCTGCGACGGCAGGCGACGGCCGAGCACACGCACGACGACCTGTTCCACACCGTCCTGGGCCTCGCCGACGTGAAGACCACGCTGTACCGCCCGGACCACGACATTTTCCTGACCTGCCGGAGCGCACGCTGATGACTCTTCCATCACCCTCGCCTGACATGAGTCTGTCCGTCGTCATTCCGGTCTTCAACGAGCGCGACAACATCGGTCCGCTCGTGCACGAGGTGGTGCGCCACCTGCGCGGCCGCGTGGCGTTCGACGTGATCTGCGTGGACGACCATTCCGAGGACGACACCCGCGACGTGCTGGCGGCGCTGAAGGCCGAGGTGCCGGAGCTGCGCGTGCTGCTGCACCTGCAGCGCAGCGGCCAGAGCGCGGCGATCCGCACCGGCGTGAAGCAGGCGCTGTCGCCGTGGATCGCGACGCTCGACGGCGATGGCCAGAACGATCCCGCCGACATCCTCAAACTGTTGGCCGCGCGCGAAGCCGCCGACCCGCGGACCCGCCTCTTCGCCGGTTGGCGCGTCGACCGCAAGGACACCGCCAGCAAGCGCTGGGCATCGCGCTGGGCCAACCGCATCCGCCAGTACCTGCTGCGCGACGACACACCGGACACCGGCTGCGGCATCAAGCTGTTCGAACGCGCCACGTTCCTCGAGCTGCCCTACTTCGACCACATGCACCGCTACCTGCCGGCACTGATGCAACGCGCCGGCTGGAAGACCGTCAGCGTGCCGGTCTCGCACCGTCCACGCCGTTCGGGGCAGTCCAAGTACACCAACCTCGGCCGCGCGCTGGTCGGCATCCGCGACCTGATGGGCGTGTCGTGGCTGATCCAGCGCAGCCACGTGACCCCGATCAGCGAACTCAGCGCCGGGCGCAAGCCATGAGCGCGATGGACCAGGAACTGCTGTGGCTGGGCTGGACCGGCCTGCACATGACGCCGTGGAAGCTGATCGGCCTGGCCGGCGCCGGCATGTTCGGCGCACGCTGGGTGGTGCAGTTCGTCGCTTCGCGGCGTGCCCGGCGCCCGGTGATTCCGCGGCTGTTCTGGTACATGAGCCTGGCCGGCAGCCTGATGGCGTTGAGCTACTTCCTGTTCTCGTCGAAGCAGGATGCGGTGGGCGTACTGCAGAACCTGCTGCCGGCGTTCACCGCCGCCTACAGCCTGTTCCTGGACGTCCGCCATGGCCGCGAGCAGAAGCTCGCCGCCCACGACAGCGCGGCGCATCCGGCGCGCTGATCAACTGCGGTTGGGCGTGAGCTTCAGCAGGCGTCCGCCGCTGCCGTCCTCCAGCAGCCACAGCGCGCCGTCGGGCCCCTGTTCGACTTCGCGGATGCGCCTGCCCATCGGGTAACGCCGCGACTCGCGCGCCTGCGTGCCGGTGAACTCGATCTCGACCAGCGCCTGCGACGCCAGCCCGCCGATGAAACCCTTGCCGCGGAACCACGGAAACAGGTTGCCGGAGTAGATGACGAAGCCCGCCGGTGCGATCACCGGTGTCCACCACGCTTCGGGCGCATTGAAGTCCGGACGCGTGGGGTGGTCGGGGATGTTGGTGCCGTCGTAGTGGTTGCCGTTGGAGACCACGGGCCAGCCATAGTTGCTGCCGCGCTCGATCAGGTTCAGTTCGTCGCCGCCCGCCGGTCCCATCTCGTGCGTCCACAACCGGCCGGCGTTGTCGAAAGCGATGCCCAGCAGGTTGCGGTGGCCCAGCGTCCATACCTGCGCCGCGATCCCGCCCTGCGCAGCGAACGGATTGTCCGGCGGCACGCTGCCGTCGTCGTTGAGGCGGATCAGCTTGCCGAGCGAGGACTGCAGGTCCTGCGCCGGCGTCATCACCTGGCGGTCGCTCGAGGTGATCCACAGCTTGCCGTCGGCACCGAAGGCCAGCCGGTGCCCGTAGTGGGCATCGCCGTTGACCTTGGGCAGCTGGCGCCAGATCACCTGCAGGTTCGACAGGCTGCCGCCGTTGCCGCTGGCGTCGAGCTGCAGGGTCGCCCGCGCCACCGCCGCGCCGCGCGTGCTGTTGCTGCCGGCCTCCGCATAGCTGAGGTAGACCAGACGGTTGTCGGCGAAGCGCGGGTGCAGCAGCACATCGCCGAATCCGCCCTGTCCGCCGTACGCCACGGCCGGCACACCGATGATCTCGCCCACCTGGCCGGTGGCGACGTTCGCCAGCCGCAGCTTGCCGGACTTTTCGGTCACCAGCAGCCGGCCATCGGGCAGGAACGTCATCGCCCACGGTTCGTTGAACGTGGCCACCGGCGTGCTGGTAAAGGGCGGGTCTGGCACTGCTCGGGCGCGTGAAAGACCCGCCATGACCCGGCCGCCATCGGGCTCTGCGGCCGGTGTCGACACGGGCGACCGCTGCGCCGGTGATCCGCCCACCACCGTGGTCGCGGTCCTCGCCGCCACGACGGCGTTGATTCCCTCCTGGTCCACGGTCGCCCGTTGGCAGGCCGTCAGCAGTAGGCAGCAAGCCAACAACGAAGAAATTCTCATCGGGGGAACTCCGAAGGGGTCCTCGCCTTTTTACTCCAACGACGCGAAGAAGACGTGATATCCGGGAAGCCCAGAAAACCGACGCGCGTTCATGCACTCAATTAAGGGACGGAGCCAATCTCCATAACCGTGCTTCAGCCCCAGACTCCATGGCCCATACAGATCCGTCCGGCGCCTCTTCGATCTCTTTGATTGGCCTAAGCATCCCGATACGGGATATCTCACTCACCTCATCACCGCTCAACTTCACATGGATGATGCTGGAAACCAGCTCGCCACTTATCAGTGCATTCCCCTGCAACTCAGGGAACATTTTTCCCGAGTGTACAATCATGCTCGCAGGACCAATACGGTCCCTCCACCAGAGTTTCGGCGCAATGAAGGATGGCTGGGTCTCGTGCTGGGGCAGCGTCGGACTATCCTTGGCTGCTATCGGATATCCGTAATTTCCCGCGCGTTCCAAGAGGTTCAATTCATCTGCAGCATTTCCACCATGCTCCAGCACCCAGACACGTCCGGTTGCGTCCGCCGCCATTGCATCGGGCCGACGATGACCCAGCGACCAAAAGTACTTCGCGTAATAGTCATTAAGTTCGATGAACGGATTGTCCGCAGGAACTCGTCCATCGTCTTCTACGCGGAATATCTTGCCGTCGTCCAATGTCAGGGATTGGGTTCCGCCCCGGAATGGCCCGGATATATACAGCTTTCCGTCGCGGCCAAACGCCATGCGGCAGCCGTACTCTTGAGAAGGGAATCCAGCGATGCTTGCCACAACATCCTGCAGGCCGACCAAGTAATAAATCCCGTCTTGGCCAAGAATTAGCCGCGCTCGCTTAACTCCAAGGGAGTCGCGACCACTCGCGCCGCGTACGATCGTACACAGATAAACAGTCTCGTTTTCCGAGAAATTGGGGTGCGCCACGACATCGGCAAGCGAGTTTATGAAGTACTCGTCGGGCACCCCCGTCACTCTGTGCACGCTACCATCGGCGACGCGCATGAGTTTCAGGGTCCGCGGAAATTCCGCGACCAGCAACAGATCCTCGTTAAGGAACGCCATTGCCCTGGGCTGCCTGAATCGCCCTTTTTCAGTCATTGAGAATCGCGAATCCGGCATCGCCATCACCGGTGAGTTTCCGCCCGTGACTCTGACCTCTTGCTCTGTAGCCAACGCCGGCTGCTCGGCCGCCACGGTCGTGCCCGCATCGAATCGAGGAAGCCGCGAGGGAAGATGCGCGGGCATCGCAGCCCCGTCAACTGGCTCTGTAACCAGCGCCCTGATCTTGTCGTCACCAGAAGGCTCTGCAGAGCACGCCGCCAGCAAGAGCCCCACGACCAAGAAAGCCAGCATCCGATTAGCCATTCTTCACTCCTTGTGAGATCCCATATCAGGCCAAGCGCGCTTGTCCATCATCCGCGCTTCGTCAAGATTCAGATTTTAAGATACCACCCACGCCGGTCCAAGATCGCCAGAAGCACCCACCACACGCCGACGAAGGCCAGTGCGAACGCAAGCGAGGGTACGTAGGCGCCGAAGCGCGGCGTCATCCAGTCGGCGAAGCCCTGCTGGTACAGCGGCCCCATCCAGCCCAGGCCGAGCAGCACGTAGGTCATCACCGCAGCACCCACGTAGGCCGCGATCGCGTTGGCGCCGAAACGGCGACCGATCGCCGGCCAGCCCCGCCGGTCCACCAGCGCATGCGCTAGCGTCAGCGCGAGCGCCGCGCAGCCTGCCGTGAACAGCACGTACGACGAGGTCCACAGCGCCTTGTTCAACGGGAACAGCGGAGACCACGCTAGCCCGAGCAGGATCATGGCGACGCCGGCGGCACCGAGCGTGCGGGTCGCGCCCGCGCGCAACCAGCCGCCGGCACGCACGCCGAGCAAGGTGGTGGCGATGGCGGGCAGCGTGGTTGACAACCCTTCCGGATCCTGTCCGCGCATCGCGGCGGCATCCCACTGATACAGCCAGGGTCCGAACAGCACGGTATCCACGCGCGCGGCCAGGTGGCTAAACGGCGCGTAGCCCCAGGGCGCCATCAGCGCCCAGTAGCCGAGCAATGTCGCCACGATCGACGCCCACTGCGCACGCGGCGTCGTGTACAGCGCGACCAGACCGGCGATGGCGAAGCACAGGCCGATCCGCTGCAGCACGCCCCAGGGACGGAACGAGGGCCGGTCCAGCAGCAGGTATGCCAGCAGGTGCAGCGCCAGGCCCAGCGCGACGATCTTCGCGGCGCGCCACAGCACCGCACGCACCAGTACCGGCTTGGCGATTCCCGCTTCCGCCCGCGGCACCACGCCCAGTGCAATCGACACACCGACGATGAACAGGAAGAACGGGAACACCAGGTCGGTCGGCGTGACGCCATGCCATGCGGCGTGCAGCAGCGGCGGATATACATGCGACCAGTCGCCCGGCGTGTTGACCAGCAGCATCGCCGCGACGGTCAGGCCACGCAGCGCGTCGACGGACGCGAACCGGGCCGGCACGACGCTCATGCGGCGGCGTTCACTCGCCGCCGATCCACGTACCGATCACCTGCAGGTCGGCATCCAGCGCCACCAGGTCGGCGCGATAGCCGGGCGCGATGCGGCCGTGCGTCTCGCCCAGTCCAAGGAACTCGGCCGGATACGTCGAGGCCATGCGTACGGCTTCCTCCAGCGGCACACCGACCAATCGCACGCTGTTGCGCACGGCGGTGGCCATGTCCAGCGCGGAACCCGCCAGCGAACCGGCGGCATTGCGCACCACGCCATCGACGGCGGTGATGGTTTCGCCATACAGGTCGAAGGCGGGATCGTCGGAGCCGACCATCGGCATCGCATCGGTCACCAGGAACACCTTGCCGCGCGGCTTGGCCGCCAGCGCCACGCGCAGGCTGGCCGGATGCACGTGCACGCCATCGACGATCACGCCGCACCAGCAGCCGTCGTCTTCCAGCGCGGCGCCGACGGCACCGGGCTCGCGCCCCTGCAACGGCGACATCGCGTTGTAGAGATGGGTGAAGCCGGACACACCGGCCTCGATGCCATCGCGGATCTGCTCGTACGTCGCCGCCGTGTGACCGGCAACGACGATGGCGCCGCGCGCGACCATCGTGCGGATGGTGTCGGCCGGGACCTGTTCCGGCGCCAGTGTCAGCAAGGTCACCCCGTTGTCGAGCGAGGTGGCCATGGCCACTTCGTCCGCGCCGGGCACGCGGAACTTCGCCGCATCGTGCGTGCCCTTGCGTGCAGGCGCGATGTACGGCCCTTCCAGGTGGATGCCGAGCACGCCAGGCACGCCCTGCGCGATAGCGTCGCGGGTCGCCTCGACGGCACGCGCCATCACCTCGGCATCGTCGCTGATCAGCGTCGGCAGCAGGCCGGTGGTGCCGAAGCGGCGATGCGCCTGCGCGATGGTGCGGATCGCCTCGACGCTGGTGTCGTTGTTGAACAGCACGCCACCACCGCCGTTGACCTGCGCGTCGATGAAGCCGGGCACGAGCGCGGCGCCCTGCAGGTCATGGCGGACGACATCGGCGGAGAGCGCCTCGACCGCGACGAGGTCGGCGATAAGGCCGTCCTGCATCAGCACCGCCAGGCCCTCGACGAAGCCGTCGGGCGTCAGCACGCGCGCATGGCACAGGGCGGTGGCGGGGGGCGCGCTGTTCATACCGTTTCGGTGACCTTGTTGAGGTGCGGCGGCACGTCGGGATTGTGGCCCCGGCGCAGCGCCAGCGCGTTGATCGCGCGGTAGAAACTCTGGATGGTCAGCAGCGGCGCGCACGCAGGATGTGGTGCTTCGACCAGCGGAAGATCGCCCTGTTGCGAGGCCACCCACACCTGCGCACCGCGCCCGCGGAACTCCTGCGCCAGCGCCAGCATGCCGGCTTCGGTCTCGTCCGGCTGCGCGAAGCACAACACCGGAAAGCCGGGCCCGACCAGCGCCATCGGCCCGTGCTTCACTTCCGCCGAGCTGTAGGCCTCGGCATGCAGGCCGCAGGTTTCCTTGAACTTCAGCGCGGCTTCCTGCGCTGCCGCAAGGCCGAGACCGCGGCCAAGGACGAACAGGTTGTGTGCGCCCACCAGTCCTTCCGTCAGCGGCGACCAGTCGGCCTGCCACGCACGCTGCAGCGCCTCCGGCAACGCCAGTGTCGCGTCGTGCAGCGGCGCCTCGTCCTTCCAGTGCGCGGCGAGTTGCAGGATCGCCGCGAGCGAACCGAGGTAGCTCTTGGTCGCCGCCACGCTGCGCTCCGGTCCTGCGTGCATCGGCAGCACCGTATCGGCCAGCTGCGCCAGCGGCGAATCGGCGACGTTGACGATGGCCACCACGCGCGCGCCGGCATCCTTCGCGGCGCTCGCATTGCGCAGCAGGTCGGGACTCTTGCCCGACTGCGAGATCACCAGGTACAGCGCGCCCGCCAGTTGCTGTTTGGCTTCGTACACCGAGCCGACCGACGGCGAGGCGGACGCGGTCACCACGCCGAGCTGCGTCTCGAACAGGTACTTGGCGTAGGTGGCGGCATGATCGGAACTGCCACGCGCGCAGGTCACGACGAATGGCGGCGGCGTGCGGCGCAGATCGGCGGCGAGCGCCTTCACGGTATCGGCGTTGCGCGCGTACTGGTCGGCGATGATCGCGGCGGCCTGGGCGGCCTCCTGGTGCATCAGGGTGTCGGCGGGAGCGGGAAGGGATGGGGTCATGGCGAAGTGGGTTCGGGTCGTTCCGTGCGCGGCCGGACCGGCGCGGTGGAGCCCCGCACCACCAGTTGCGGCACGAAGCCCTGGTTGTGCACGGGGGTGGGGTTGTCGTCGTAGGCGTCGGTGCGCAGGCCGGCGATCAGCAGCCGCGCAGCCTGCTTGGCGATGTCCTGCGTGGCCTGCTTGGCGGTGGTCAGCGGCGGCCACGACTGCTTGGAGAACGGGCTGTCCTCGAAACCGGCGATGGACAGGTCGTACGGCACGTTCATCCCGGCCGACTTGGCGGCGGCCAGCACGCCGGCGGCGATCTCGTCGTTGGAACCGAAGATCGCCGTCGGCGGTTCGCGCAGCGCCAGCAGCCGGCGCGCGCCACGGAAACCGTCGTCGAAGGTGTAGTCGCCTGGCACCACGAGATGCTTGTCGAGGGTGATGCCGTAGTCCTTCAGCGCTTTCTCGTAGCCGGCGTAGCGCTCGGTACTCGACCGGTGCGCCAGCCCGCCCCAGAGGAAGCCGATGCGCTGGTGGCCGAGCTGGATCAGGTGCTCGGTGATCTGGTACGCGGCATCGCGGTCATCCACATAGACGCAGGGCAGGCCGTCTTCCGGGTCCTCGGTGGCGGCGATGATGCGCACCAGCTTCACCCCGCGCGCGGCGAGCGCCGTCACCAGATCGGCCCGTTCGGACATCGGCGCGGTCAGCACCAGCCCGGCCAGGCGCGAGCGCTGCACGAATTCCACCAGTTCCTCCGCCAGCAGCGGCGAGGTGGAATCCACCGGATGGATCTGCAGGCCGAAGCCGGTTTCCTTGCACGCCGCCAGCACGCCGTTCTGCACGCCGATGATGTGGTACGGGTTGGGGTTGTCGTACACCAGCCCGATCACGAACGGCGTGCCGCTGCGCAGGTTGCGCGCGGACTGGTCCGGCTCGTAGTCCAGCTCGGCGATGGCGTGCAGCACGCGCGCCCGCGTGCCCTGCAGCACCGACGGTTCGTTGTTGATGACCCGGGACACGGTCTTCAGCGAGACCTTCGCGCGTTCGGCGACGTCCTTGATGGTGGGTCGGCGCATGGGCGTTTCCGTCATGGAGGCGAGTCCGCCATGATGCCGCGTTCCGGGACGGCCGTCGCCGACGGCTTCGCGACCCCCACCCGGTGGCCGGCCAGCGCGTAGTAGAGGATGTACAGGTAGCCGGGAATGGCCAGCGCGGCGAACACCGCCTGGAAGTCGTAGTGCTGCTTCAGCACCGCGAACGCCTGCGGCAGGATGGCGCCGCCGGCGATGCCCATGATCAGCAGCGCGGAACCGGTCTCGGTATGCCGGCCCAGCCCCTTGATCGCCAGCGGGAAGATCGCCGGCCACATCATCGCGTTGGCAAAGCCCAGCGCGGCGACGAAGCCGACCGACACGTAGCCGTGCGTCAGCAGCGCGCCGAGGGCGAACAGCACGCCCAGCACCGCGGAGATCGCCAGGTAGCGCTCCTGGGAGACGAAGCGCGGGATCGCCACCAGCCCGGCTAGGTAGCCCAGCAGCATCGCCGCCAGCGTGAACGAGGTGAAGAACTTGGTCTGGTCCAGCGACAGGCCGAAGCCGTTGCCGTACGCGCCGATCGCATCGCCCGCCAGCACTTCAACGCCGACGTAGACGAACAGGCACAGCACGCCCAGCCACAGGTGCGGGTACTGCGACAGGCCGCGCCCGCCGTCGGTCGCCTCGGTCACGGGGGCGGCGTTGACCTCCGCCGGCTTCAGCTCCGGCAACGGCGAGAACAGGATGCCGACCGCGACCACGACCAGCACGCCCGCCATCACCAGGTACGGCAGGTGGATCTTCGCCGCGAACGCTTCCAGCAGCGCCGCCTTGCCCGCCGCATCGGCCGCCTCCACCTGCGCGGCCAGGTCGCCCACGCCCTGCAGCACCAGCGTGCCGATCACGATCGGCGCCAGGATGCCGGCCACCTTGTTGCAGATGCCCATCAGCGCGATCCGCTGCGCCGCGCGCTCGATGGGACCGAGGATGCTGACGTAGGGATTCACCGCGGTCTGCAGCAGAGCCAGGCCACCGCCGATCACGAACAGGCCGGCCAGTGCGCCCGGATACCAGCGCTGCGTGGAGAACTCGCCGAACATCGCCGCGCCCACCGCCATCACGAACAGGCTGGCCGCGAGGCCTTTCTTCATGCCGGTGCGCTTGAGCAGCGCCGCCGCCGGCAGGGCCAGGAAGAAGTACGACAGGTAGAACACCATCAGCACGAGGAAGGCGTTCACCTCGTCCAAGTCGAAGGCCAGCCTGACGAAGGTGATCAGCGGCCCATTGATCCAGGTGAAGAAGCCGATGATGAAAAACAGCACGCCGACGATGGCGAGCGAGCGCAAGGCGCTGGCGTTTGGCGCGGTGGTCATGCCATCCCCCTGGTCTGTCGAGGGCCGGCATCCCCCTGCCGGCGATCGGGAACAACGTTGTCAGAGACCTCCAAGCAAGGCCACGCCGGATGGCGCGCATGGCAGCCCTGGCCGCACTTCTGTGAGCCGCACGGCTCGTGCACTGCAGCATAAAGTCCTATGGGACTTGGCGGAATTCGCTTCACCTGAGCACTCATTGCCTACACCTGTGCCGACAATTGATAGCTGAATACGGAGATTGTTTCCATTTCATGACGGTCTCTCGCCTGCTGGACGGCTATTTCATGACAGAGTCTTGACAACGTTGTCAAACCCTTTCCACACTCCGGCCATATCGGGATGCGGGAGTCCCGGCCGCGAACATGTGGGGAGACGTGTGGTCGCCATAGCGAATCCAATGCCGACAGATGCCATCAGCGGGGCGCACGACGCCTTCATCGCGGCGGACGTCGGTGGCACCCACGTCCGCATCGGCCTGGTCCGGGGCAGCCACGATCCGGGCGAACCGGTCCGCATGCTGGAGTACCGCAAGTACGCCTGCGCCGACCATGCCGGCCTGGGCGACATCGTCGCGGACTTCCTCGCCGGCCTGGGCTCGACCCGGGTGACCCGCGCGGTGATCGCCAGCGCCGGGTATGCGCTGGAAGACGGCACCGTCATCACCAACAACCTGCCGTGGCGCCTGTCGCTGGCCGAGCTGCGCGCGCAGCTGGGCTTCGATGACGTGCGCCTGGTCAACGATTTCGAGGCCGTGGCGCATGCCGCCGCGCAGATGGGCGCCAGCGAGGTGCTGCAGCTGACCGGCCCGGCCATCGCGCCGAAGCACGGCCCAACGCTGATCCTCGGACCGGGCACCGGCCTGGGCGCCGCGGTCTGGATTCCCTCCGGCAAGCGCGCCGTGGTGCTGGCGACGGAAGCCGGCCAGGCCGCCCTGACCGCCGGCAACGCGCTGGAAATGGCGCTGCTCGCCGAGATGCTGAAGACCCGCACCCACGTGCCGGTCGAACAGGCGCTGTCCGGCCCCGGCCTGATGAACCTGCACGCCGCGCTCTGCGCCGTGCGTGGCGCAGCGCCGCCGTCCTACACCCACCCGGGCCAGATCACCGCCGCCGCGCAGTCGGGCGACGACGCGCTGGCGCGCGAAAGCCTGGAGGTGTTCTGCGGCCTGCTCGGCAGCGTGGTCGGCGACATGGCGCTGCTGTACGGCGTGCAGGGCGGCGTGTACCTGGCCGGCGGCATCCTGCCGAAGATCCGCGACGTGCTGATCGACAGCCACTTCGTGTCGCGGTTCCTCAACAAGGGCTCGATGCGCGAGGCACTGGAACGCATTCCCGTGAAATTGGTGGAACACGGACAGCTGGGCGTGATCGGCGCGGCCAGGTGGTACCTGGATCGCGACGAAGGCAATTGAAGGAAAGCGCCGGTACAGGCGCGCGCATCAAGGGGCGGGGTGCAGGGGATACGTGCAACGCCAGGCGACAACGAAGTACCAAGCACGGCGGAACAGCGCGAGCGATGGCTGCCGGAACTCTAAAACAATGATGGGAGAGACATCATGAAGTACCGCACCTCAATCCTTTCGGCCTCGATCGCCGCAGGACTCGCGTTCTCGATGCAGGTCAGCGCACAGGAATCCACCACCCCCGACGCCACCGACCTCGACACGGTCGTCGTCACTGGCATCCGCGGCAGCATCGAGAAAGCCCTCGACGCCAAACGCGACGCCGCCACGCACGTCGAAGTCGTCACCGCCGAAGACGTCGGCAAGCTGCCGGCCAAGAACGTGGCCGACACGCTGCGCCAGCTGCCGGGCGTCAACATCGCCTCGTCCAGCGCCAGCGAAGGCGGCTTCGACGAAGCCGACCGCGTCAGCCTGCGCGGCACCAATCCCAGCCTCACCCAGACGCTGGTCAACGGCCACACCATCGGCACCGGCGACTGGTTCGTGCTCAGCCAGGTCGGCAATGTAGGCCGCAGCGTGAGCTACTCGCTGTATCCGTCCGAGATCGTCGACCGCGTCGTCGTCCACAAGACCTCCGAAGCCAAGCTGGTCGAAGGCGGCACCGCCGGCTCGGTCAACATCATCACCCGTCGCCCGCTGCAGTTCGCCGAGCCGCTCACCATCCAGGGCTCCATCGGCGCAGTGCACTCCGATCTGCCGGGCGACACCAAGCCCCAGCTCGATGCGCTGCTGAACTGGCGCAATGACGAAGGCACCGCCGGCTTCCTGGTGCAGGTGTTCAACGAGGAACGCAGCCTGCGCCGCGATGGACAGGAAGTCGTGGGCGGCTACGGCACCATCAGCTCGACCAACCCCGAGCTCGATGGCGTTCTCTACCCCAACCTGATCGGTGCCGCTCTCTTCGAGCAGGTGCGCAAGCGCAAGGGCGGCGTGGCCAACATCGAGGCCAAGGTTACCGACAACCTGACCCTGAACGTCAATGCGTTCTACTCGAAGCTGGAAGCGGACAACTACAACCGCAACTACATGATGTGGGCCAGCCAGTTCGTCAATTCGCAGACCCCGACGAGCTACACGGTGCAGAACGGCGTGCTGACCAGCGCCACCTACGCGCCCGTCACCGGCGGCACGACCGTCACTCCCTACGGCGTGTACGACATGATCTCCCGGCCCGGTGCGGAGTCGACCTCCAAGTACATCGCGCTGGATGCGGAATGGAATGCCAGCGATGCGCTGAAGTTCGTCTTCCAGCTGGGCACCACCAAGGGCAACGGCAGCAGCCCCACGCAGGACGTGCTGGAAACCGGCATCGCCGGCAACGCCGGCGCGAGCTGGAGCATGAATGGCGTCAGCAATCCCATCGACTGGTCGCTGGGCGGCACCAATACCGCCGCGAATCATCTGCCGCAGAGCGGCTGGATCTTCGGTGCGCAGGGCATCGACGTGCTAGACAAGGAAGACTGGGTCTCGGCCGATGGCCAGTTCTTCTTCCAGTCCGACGTGCTGTCCTCGCTCGACTTCGGCTACCGCTACGCCACCCATGAGCGCAGCAACGACTTCTCGCTCGCGCAGGGACCGAACTGGGCCACCAACTGGCAGGACATCACGGCCTATCCGGCTGCCGGCGGCAACTATCCGGGCGACTTCGGCGTAGGCGGCAACGTGCCGTCGGGCATCTGGTACTACACGCCCGGCCAGCTGGCGGAGATCAACGCCCGCTTCGCCAACCGTAACAATCCCGAGCGCTTCTACTTCTCCGACGTATACGGCGTCGAGGAAGACATCAATGCCGTGTACGCGCAGCTGAACTTCCGCGGCGACCGCTGGAGCGGCAACGCCGGCCTGCGCTACGTGCGGACGCAGACGGATGTGCACTACAACCAGGCGCTGGCACCCAACTCCGGCATCCCCGGCGCGGTGGTGGGTTCGGCGTTCGGCGACTACCTGCCGGTCGTGGTCAACAACGACTACAACGAGCTGCTGCCCAGCGTGAACTTCAAGTTCGAGCTGACCGACGACCTGGTGGCGCGCGTGTCGGGCAGCAAGACCATGACGCGTCCGGACTTCTCGGCACTGGCCGGCTCACTGACACTGAACGACCTGACGCACGAAGGGATTGGCGGCAACCCCAACCTCGATCCGCTGGTGTCGACCAACTTCGATGCCTCGCTGGAGTGGTACTTCGCCCCGCGCGCACTGCTCGCTGCCAGCGTATTCTCGATGGACCTGGACGGCTACGTCGACTTCGGCAACGTCATCGTGCAGTACAAGGACCAGCAGGCCAGCCAGGCCGCCGGCACCGACGTCTACAGCGACTACCTGGTGGCGATCCCGGTCAACTCGAACGGCAAGGCACGCGGCGTCGAACTGACCTACGAGCAGCCGATCGGCGAGAACTTCGGCATCAACGCCAACTACACCTATGTGGATGGCGACGCCGACGGCGGCAAGCCGCTCAACGGCACCTCCGAGAACACCTACAACTTCTCGGCGTGGTACGAGAACGCGCGCTTCAACGCCCGCGTGAACTACAGCTACCGCAGCTCGTTCTATGCCGGTGTCAGCCGCGCCGACAACTTCTACCAGGACGACTTCGCCACGGTGTCGGCGTCGCTGGGCTTCAAGGCCACCGACTGGCTGACCATCAGCCTGGACGGCCTGAACCTCAACGATCCCAAGCTGAAGTACTACACCGAGAACGACGCCGTTCCCGGCTATCTACCGCACGCGTTCTACAGCAACGGCCGCCAGTACTACCTGAACTTCCGCTTCAAGTTCTAAGCACCAGATGTAAGGGAACACTCTCCCTCTGCGGGCCCGGAGACATCCTGGCCCGCTTTTTTTTGGGCATGCTGTGCCCACCGCTACCGAGGACTCCGATGAAACGACCCATCGCCCATCGCGCCCTGGCCGGACTGGCCTTCACCCTGCTGGCGCTGGCCGGCTGCAAGAAGCCATCCGGCGATACGGCGGCGGATACCGCCACATCCGCGCCGATCACGCCTTCACTGATTCCGGCGCCCGCCGAACTGAAAACAGGCGAAGGCACCTTCGCCATCAGCGCGGACACGCGCCTGTCCGCCAGTGGCGACGCGGCGACGCGCGTCGCGCAGCAGTTCGCGGCCTACCTGCAATCGGCGGGCGGGCCCGCGCTGGCCACCACGCAGGACGACGGCAAGGGGCTGATCCGCTTCGTGCTGGAAGCCTCCACAGACGCGGCGGCGAATCCCGAGGCCTACACGCTCGACGTCACGGCCGATGGCGTCACGGTGAAAGCCGGCGACGAGCGCGGCCTGTTCTACGGCGCGGTGACGCTGTGGCAACTGGTCACCCAGGGCGACAACGGCCGCGTCACGCTGCCGGCACTGCACATCGAGGACGCCCCGCGCTTCGGCTGGCGCGGTTTCATGCTGGACCCGGCGCGCCACTTCCAGCAGGTCGATGAGGTCAAGAAGATCATCGACGCGATGGCGCTGCACAAGCTCAACACGCTGCACTGGCACCTCACCGACGACCAGGGCTGGCGCATCGAGATCAAGCAGTATCCGAAGCTCACCGGGATCGGCGGTTGCCGCATCCCCGCCGGCGACGGCGGCAAGGATCCGCAGACCGGCGAGCCGCGCCCGTACTGCGGCTTCTACACCCAGGACCAGATCCGCGACGTGGTGAAGTACGCCGCCGAACGCCACATCACCGTGGTGCCCGAGATCAACGTGCCCGGCCATGCCACGGCGGCCATCGCCGCGTATCCCGAGCTGGGCTCGATCGACACGCCGCTGGTGCCGTCGAACGAATGGGGCGTGTTCCCCAACCTGGTCAACGTGGAAGAACCGACCATCACCTTCTTCGAGAACGTGCTGGGCGAAGTGGTCACGCTGTTCCCCGGCACCTACGTGCACATCGGCGGCGACGAAGCGGTCAAGGACCAGTGGGAAGCCTCCGCGCGCGAACAGGCGCGCATGCGCCAGGTCGGCGCGAAGACCGAGATGGACCTGCAGGGTTACCTGGTCGAACGGCTGGAGAAGCACCTCGCCTCGCACGGCAAGCGCCTGATCGGCTGGGACGAGATCCTGGAAGCCAAGCTGCCGCCGGAGGCGACGGTGATGTCGTGGCGCGGCATCGAGGGCGGCCTGCAGGCCGCGCGCCAGGGCCATGACGTGGTGATGTCGCCATCCAACAAGACCTACCTCGACTACCTGCAGACGGCCTCGCCGAACGAACCGCCGGGCCGGCCCGCACTGATCACGCTGCAGGATGTCTATGGCTTCGACCCGGTTCCGCCGGAACTGGAAGCAAGCCAGCACCATCACATCCTCGGCATCCAGGCCAATCTGTGGACGGAGCACACGCGCACCTTCGCCCGCCTGCAGCACAACGCGTTTCCGCGCCTGGCGGCGGTCGCGGAAACCGGCTGGACGCCAGCGGCGAAGAAGGACTTCGCCAGCTTCACCGCCCGCCTGCCCACGCTGCTGAAGCGCTACGACGCCATCGGCCTGGGTTACGCGAAGACGCCGTTCGAGCCGCTGATCGCCACCGGAAACGACCGCAAGGCCGGCACCGCGACGGTCACGCTGTCCAATCCGCTCGACTATCCCGTGCACTACACCACCGATGGCAGCGAACCGACGCCTGCCTCGCCGGCCTTCAGCGCGCCGCTGAACGTAAAGCTGCCTGCCACCGTGCGTGCGGCCGCGTTCGCCGATGGCCGCGCGCTGGCACCGATATCTACGTTCGAACTGACGCAGGCGTCGCTGCTGAGCCGCACGGACGAGGCGATGTCGGTGTGCCCGGATGCCGGCCGCCTGCTGCTGCGGCTGGAGGACGATGGCCCGCTGGAAGGCGAGCGCGCCATCTTCAACACAACGATCTTCTATCCGTGCTGGCAATGGAACCAGGCAGACCTGGAGGGCATCGCGTCGATCAAGGTGCGCGCCGGCCGCATTCCGTACTACTTCCAGCTCGCGCACGACGAGCCGCACCGCACCTTCGAGCCGGCGAAGTCGCCGCTGGGCGAACTGGAAATCCTGGGCGGCGGCTGCAAGGGGCATACGCTCGCCACCGTGCCGCTGCCCGCCGCACCGGACGCCGACGGTTTCCTTGACCTCGAGGCGGCACTGCCGGCCGGCACCACCGGCAGGCAGGACCTGTGCGTCCGCTTCACTGGCGACACCCGCCCGCAGATGTGGGTGCTGGATCGGATCACGCTGCAGCCGCGTTGATCGCGGCACGGGGTGGGCACGTGTCGTTGCCCACCTCGCATCGCGCACCAGGGGCGCGATGCGTTCGCCTTGCGGCCTGCCTCGTGGACAGGCATCGCGCCCGTCGCGTGCTGCTACAGGTTGCGTGCCGGCGTCAGCCGCGCGTCCAGTGCCAGCAGCAGATCGCTCGCCGGCGTGAAACGCGTGGCGAACCCGGCCAGCACGCCCAGCGTATTGGCCAGTGCATCGTGCGCATCGGCCATGCGCGTGGCGGTCAACGTGCCCTGCGCGAACTCCAGTACCACGCCCATCGCCACCAGCAGCAGCGCGACCACGATGCATGCGCGACGCGTGGCGAACAGCTGCATGGCGGACGCCGACAGCAGCGCATACGCCAGGAAATGCTCGACCTTGTCGCCACCCTCGGGCACTGGCGGCAACCCGCTCAGGTTCACCAGCGACAACACGGCCACCGCGACGATGGCCAGGCACCACAGGCCCACCCACAGGCGCGGCCACCGGAACGGCTTCAACACGCCGCCGCTCACAGGCGCCAGCTCAGGTCGTTGAACAGGAACGCGGTGCCGAACTCCACCTCGCTGGAGAAACCCATCACCTGGAAACGCTCGCCCATTTCACTGGGCAGCGTCAGCCGCTTGGCTTCGTTGCGCAGGCGCAACAGCGTGGTCTCGTCCGCGCGCGCCTCGGCTTCGTTCAATCGCTCCTGCAGGCCGTTGCCGAGCAGGAAGTTGGCCTGCGTGGTGTAACCGGCCAGATCGAATCCCGCCTGGGTACCGGCTTCGGCCAATGCGGTGAAATCCACCGACGCGGTGATGTCCTGCAGACCGGGCCACAGGTAGGGATCGTTGTGCACGCGGTGGCGGTAATATGCGCGCAGCGTGCCGGTGTCGCGATCGGGCTGGTAGTACTCGCGCCGCGTGTAGCCGTAGTCGGCGAACAGCATCGCACCGCGATCCAGTCCGCCCATCACCGCCTGGATCCAGTACGGCAGTTGCGGCAGCAGTTCCGAGCGATAGCCGTCGGGAAACGGCTGGCCGAGATAGCGCTCGACATGGCGCACGGCGGCGGCAAGCAAGGCATCGGCCGGGCGGTCGCTGCGGACGAAGCGGCCTTCGGCATCCACCGCCACGCCTTCCTCGAACACTTCGCCATCGCGCAGGGTGAAGCGTGGTGTCGGCAGCGCATCCACCACTTCGTTGGCGAACAGCACGCCGTTCCACGCCTCGGACGGTGGACCGTCCAGCCATTCCACCAGATCGAAGACCGGCGGAATCAGCCGTTGCCCGAGCCGTTCGCGCTGACGCTCGCGCAGGTCGGCGCTGGGCTCCAGGATCGCGTAGCGGGCCGGCAACGCGTCCAGCTCCAGCAGGCGCTTGAGCATGATCTCGGCGAATGCACCGCTGCCGCCGCCGATTTCCAGGAATTCGGCATCGGGGCCGAGCTGCTGCAGTACCGGCGCCACCGCCTGCGCCACGCAACTGGCGAACAACGGCCCCAGCTCCGGCGCGGTGGTGAAATCACCGGCCTCGCCGAACTTGGTGCTGCCGGCGCTGTAGTAGCCCAACCCGGGCGCATACAGGCTGCGCTCCATGAACCGCGAGAACGGCAGGCTGCCGCCTTCGGCGGCGATCTCCGCGCGGATCGCGGCCGCGAGGTCGGCGCTGTGGGCGAGCGCGGCGGCGTCGGGAAGGGGGAGATCGGCCTGCATGGCGCACCAGAAGCGGGATAACGCGTCATTGTACGTGTCGTTTCACACTGCGACGCCGGCCCTAGCCAACCCCGGGGGCCACGCATAGAATCGTGATGCACAGCAGCAACGGACACGCCATGACCTATTGCGTCGGCATCGAAGTCAACGAAGGCCTGGTCTTCGCCGCGGATACCCGCACCAGCGCCTCGTTCGACGACGTGCGCGTGTACCGCAAGATGCACGTGTTCGAGTGGCCCGGCGAGCGCGTGTTCGTCATCATGTCGGCCGGCAACCTGGCCACCACCCAGCTCACGCTGGCCAAGCTGCAGCGCGACGTGGACGATCCGAATGCGTCGCGCAGCCTGCGCACGTTCTCGCACCTGTACGAAGTGGCCGAATACGTCGGCGAGATGCTCGTCGCCAGCCAGGCGCGCGTGGTCGACGACGCGCAGCAGAGCGGCGTCAACGTGCAGTCCACGCTGATCCTGGGCGGGCAGATCGCCGGCGAGCGTCCGGGCCTGTACATGGTCTATCCGCTCGGCAACTGCATCGCCACCTCGCCGGAAACGCCTTACCTGCAGATCGGCGAGTCCAAGTACGGCAAGCCGATCCTCGACCGCATCATCCGTCCGGAAACCTCGCTGGAAGACGCGGCGCGCTGCGCGCTGGTGTCGCTCGATTCCACCATCCGCTCCAACCTGTCCGTCGGCATGCCGGTGGACATGGCGCTGCTGCGCAATGGCGACCTGAAGATCAGCCAGAAGATGCGGATGGAGGCGGATACGCCGCTGTACGCCGAGATCCACGACACCTGGTCGCGCAAGCTGGAAGCCGCCGTGCACAGCCTGCCGCGTTTCCCGTGGGAACCGGCGCAGGAACCCGAAGCACGCCCTGCGGGTCTGCCGGCGATGCCGCCGCGGCGCGTGCCGACGCGACAGGACCCGGGCGATGCCCAGGGCCAGCAGCAGTAGCCGGCGATGACGTCGCCCGCCCGATGAAAGCGTGGGCCGTGGCGCTGCTGGTGTTCTGCCTCGGCGCCGGCGTCACCGGCCTCTGTGTGGCCCTGTGGGTCGCTCCGGCCTGGCGGATCCTGGCGGGTGCGGCCGGCATCCTGATCGCCAGCAAACTTGCCGCCGTCTCCGCGGCCGCCTGGCGCGAACGCGGGAGCTGAGCCCGCTCAGCCGTGGAAGTAGCCTTCCGCGATCGCCGTATGCAGCGAACCCAGGTGCGTCTGGATCTCGTCCATGAACTGCGCGGGATTGCGCGCCGCCAGCACCGCGGGGTCGGCGTTGCGGGTCATGCCGATCACGCGGTTGAGATGGCGGTCCACGCCCGGGCGCGGCGGCATCGTCGGCAGCACGCTCTGCGCGCGGGTCAGGCAGAAGTGCACGCTGCGCGGGAACTCGTTGTTCTGCAGCAGGAAGCGCAGCGCCAGTTCCGCGGTCACGCGCTGGCGCACGTGGCGGCGGAACATCTGGTAGCCGGCGACGGAGCGCAGCACGCTCATCCACTGCATGTTCTGGAACGCTTCGCGGTCGTCCTCGTTGCGCGGCGTGACCAGGCCGGACGCACCCGCATCCATGATGCGCGTGGTCATGTCCGCCTGTTCCAGCGCCGTGCCCAGGCGCAGGAACTGGTAGCCGATGTCGCGGCTGACGTTGGCGCTGAGCAGCCCGGACACCTTCAGGCAGCCGTCGATGATGCGGTGGAGGAACTCGATGCGGTAGCGGCGGCTGAGGCTGCGTTCGCCGTGCGCGCCGATATACAGGTGCAGGTCGTTGATCGCTTCCCACACGTCCTGCGGCAACGTGTCGCGGATGGCGCGCAGGATCTCGCGCGCCGAATCCACCGAGGTCCGCAGCGACGAGGGATTGCGCTCGTCCAGCAGCAGGAAGCGGATCATCTCGACGTCGCCCACGGTGTCGCCGGTGTCCGGATGGCACTGCTCGAAGCATTCGCCGGCACCCACCGTGTCGATCATCGGCCGCCAGGCGAAGCGCACCGAGCGCGGCATGTCGAGCTGCAGCTGGCTGCCCACGCCGACCAGGCGCGCGGTGTTCTCCGCGCGGCGCACGTAGCGGCTGAACCAGTACAGGTTGTCGGCGACACGCGACAGCATCAGGCGTCCTCCCCTTCATGGTCGGACAGGTCCACGACCCAGGTGTCCTTGGCGCCGCCGCCCTGCGAGGAATTCACCACCAGCGAGCCCTTCACCATCGCCACCCGGGTCAGGCCGCCGGTGGTGACGTAGGTGTCCTGGCGCGACAGCACGAACGGCCGCAGGTCGATGTGGCGCGGCGATGGTCCCTGCTTGGTGACGATGGGCGCGGTGGACAGCGCCAGCGTGGGTTGCGCCATGTAGTTGCGCGGGTTCGCCTCGATCAGCGCCTTGAACCTGTCGCGCTGGCGCTTGGTCGAGCGCGGGCCGATCAGCATGCCGTAGCCGCCGGACTCGTTGGCCGGCTTGACCACCAGCTTCTCGATATTGTCCAGCACGTACCGGCGCTCCTTCGCGTTGTGGCACAGGTAGCTCGGCACGTTGGGCAGGATCGGCTCCTCGTCCAGGTAGTACTTGATCATCTTCGGCACGTAGGCGAACACCACCTTGTCGTCGGCCACGCCCGCGCCGGGGGCATTGGCCAGCGCCACCTTGCCGGCGCGCCAGCTGCGGATCAGGCCCGGCGCGCCGAGCACCGAATCCGGCAGGAACACTTCGGGATCGATGAAGAGGTCGTCGACGCGGCGGTAGATCACGTCCACGCGCTTGGGTCCGTACACCGTGCGCATGTAGGTGCAGTCGTCGTCGGCGACGAACAGGTCGCTGCCTTCGACCAGTTCGATGCCCATCGCCTGCGCCAGATACGCATGCTCGAAGTAGGCGCTGTTGAACACGCCCGGCGTCAGCAGCGCGATCACCGGCGTGTCGCCCGGACGCGGCGACAGCGCGGCGAGCGTGTCGTAGAGCTGGCTGGGGTATTCGTCCACCGGCAGGATCGAGCTGGTCTCGAACAGCTCCGGGAACACGCGCTTGGCCACCATGCGGTTTTCCAGCATGTAGCTGACGCCGGAGGGGATGCGCAGGTTGTCCTCCAGCGCGTACAGCGTGCCGTCGCCGTCGCGCACCAGGTCCGAGCCGCAGATGTGCGCCCACACGCCCAGCGGCGGGGTGATGCCGACGCATTGCGCGCGGAAGTTCACCGAATCCTTCAGCAGCATCGCCGGGAACACCTTGTCCTTGACGATCTGCTGCTTGCCGTAGATGTCGCCGATGAACAGGTTGAGCGCACGCATGCGCTGCTTCAGGCCGGCTTCGGTGCGCTGCCATTCGCTGAGCGGGATGATGCGCGGGATCAGGTCGAACGGCAGCGTGCGGTCGACGTTGCGGCCGTCGGAATACACCGTGAAGGTGATGCCCTGCACGCGCGCCACCACGTCGGCGGCGAGCTGGCGTTCGGCGAGTTCGCGGCCGGACAGTCCGGCCAGGTATTCGACCAGCCGCCGTGCGGCCGGACGCGGCCGGCCATCGGCCTGGATCAGTTCGTCAAAGGTCGTGGTGCGGTACTTCGCCCAGTCCATTCGCCATCCTGCTGTCCCCGGCCGGCACATCCGGCGCGGGGTAATGCGTTGCAACATGCATGGTCGATGCGCACGCCGTCAAGCATCGGCGCGACACGACGTTCGCCTCACATTTTTACCGGCCGCATGCGCCATTTCGGTGCAAAGCGTGGACAATGCGGACTCGTATCCCGGAGCCCGCCATGTCCACGCCGCGTCGTGTCGTTCTGATCACCGGCGCCGCACGCCGCATCGGCGCGGCGATCGCGCGTCGCCTGCATGCAGACGGCTACGACCTCGCGCTGCACTACCGTGGTTCGTCCGCCGACATGCGTGTGCTGGCCGGCGAACTGGACGCGGTGCGTCGCGACAGCACGCTGATGCTGCAGGCCGACCTGGCGGTGTTCGACCGGCTGCCGGAACTGGTGGCGAAGACCGTCGGGCATTTCGGCCGCCTGGATGCGCTGGTCAACAATGCCTCCGCGTTCTATCCCACGCCTGCCGGCACCACCACGCCGGCGCAGTGGGAAGAACTGTTCGCGGTCAATGCGCGCGCCCCTTTCTTCCTGGCGCAGGCGGCGTCACCGCACCTGCGCGCCGCCCGTGGCGCCATCGTCAACATTGCCGACATCTATGCCGAGAAGCCGCGCGCGGACCTGGCGGTCTACGCCGCATCCAAGGACGCACTGCTCGCGGTCTCGCGCGGACTAGCGGTGTCGCTGGCACCGGACGTGCGGGTGAACGCGGTGTCGCCCGGCGCCATCCTGTGGCCGGATGGCGGGATCGATCCCGAGGTGCAGTCGCGCCTGCTGGCGCAGACCCCGCTGGGCCGCGTCGGCGAACCCGCCGACATCGCCGGTACCGTGGCCTGGCTGCTCGGCGACACCGCCGACTATGTCACCGGGCAAGTGATCCACGTGGACGGCGGCCGGCACATCACGTAAAGCCCCACGTAGCGTGCGCCATGCGCACGACCGCAAGATTGCCGACTCATGCGCACTGCCCGTCGCGCCGGATCGCGATCAAGCGGTCGCGCCGGCGATGATCATGAGGTCGTGCGCGCAGCGCACGCTACGGGAACGGCACCGCCTGCGGTGGGGTGGCGTGGTCCGGGTGCTCGCCCCACAGCGCCGCCAGCGTGCGTCCGCTGCGCGGCTCGATCGCGTCCGGCGCGATGTCCACCAGCAGGGTAGCCAGCTCTACGTAGCGTGCGCCATGCGCACGACCGCAGTACCGCCTGGCCATGCGATGGGTGGTACGGCGCGATGATTCGGGTCCCGGAGGTCGTGCGCGCAGCGCACGCTACGGGAACGGTATCGCCTGCGGTGGGGTGGCGTGGTCCGGGTGCTCGCGCCACAGCGCCGCCAGCGTGCGTCCACTGCGCGGCTCGATCGCGTCCGGCGCGATGTCCACCAGCAGGGTAGCCGGCTCCACGTAGCGTGCGCCATGCGCACGACCGCCATGCCGCCTGGCCATGCGGTGGGTGGTGCGGCGCGATGATTCGGGTCCCGGAGGTCGTGCGCGCAGCGCACGCTACGGGAACGGTATCGCCTGCGGTGGCGTGGCGTGGTCGGGATGCTCGCGCCACAGCGCCGCCAGCGTGCGTCCGCTGCGCGGTTCGATCGCGTCCGGCGCGATGTCCACCAGCGGCAGCAGCACGAAGGCGTGCTTCAGCTCGTCGCGCGGCAGGCGCAGATTGCCGGGCCCTTCCATCACAAGGTCGTCGTACAGCACGATGTCGATGTCGAGGGTGCGGTCGGAGAAGCGCGGCCCGCTGCGGTCGCGGCCATGCGCGTCTTCCAGCGCATGCAGCCAGTCGTTCAACGCGAACGGGTCCAGGTCGCTGTCGATCACCGCGGCCGCATTGAGGAAATCGGTGCCGTCGAAGCCGACCGAGCGCGTGCGGTAGACCGGCGACAGGCGCACGTCGTCGAAGCGTTCGCGCAGCGCCGCGACCGCGGCACGCAGGTGCCGTTCGGGCTCGACGTTGCTGCCCAGGCTGAGATAGGCCGTTCCCATGGCGTCAGGCCGGGCGCACGCCGCGTTCGATCAGCACGCCGACATTGCGCGCGCCGGTCACCGCGCCGGGCTTGCTCAGCTTCAGCCGCACCCAGGCCACGCCGAACTCCTCGCGGATGATCGCCGCGCACTGTTCGGCCAGCGTCTCGACCAGGCCGAAGTTCGACGCTTCGACGAACGAGATCAGCCGCTTCGATACCGCCTTGTAGTCCAGCGTCAGCGCGATGTCGTCGCTCGCTGCCGGCACGCGGTTGTCGAACGCCATCTCCACGTCCAGCGCCACGGTCTGGCGGATCCCGCGCTCCCAGTCGTAGATGCCGATGACGGTCTCGATGCGCAGGTCTTCGATGAAAACGATATCCATGGGGAGCTCTGAATCCGGGTGCGGGAATGGTACGCGCAATCGATGTACAGACTCAGCCCGTGGCGGCCGCGACCCTGGTTGCCGCCTGTCCCTGCAACTGGCGCACGTCGGCACCGCCCGGCTGCTGGAACACCTGCAGCCCGAACTCCGGCAGGATCGCCAGCAGGTGGTCGAAGATGTCGGACTGGATGGCTTCGTACGGCCCCCATTCCACGGTGCGGGTGAAGCAGTAGATCTCCAGCGGCAGCCCGGTCGGTCCCGGGGGCAACTGGCGCACCAGCAGCGTCATCCCGTCGTGGATGTCGGCGTGCGCGCGCAGGTAGGCCTCGACGTAGGCACGGAAGGTCCCGAGGTTGGTGGTGCGGCGCTGGTTGACCGGCTCGCGGCCGTGGTCGGCCAGGCGGGCGTTCCAGGCATCCAGTTCGCCGTCCTTGCGTTGCAGGTAGTCGCCGAGCAGGCGGAACCGGCGCAGCCGCGCCTGCTCGTCGCCGCCCAGGAAGCGCACGCTGTTCTGGTCCAGGTGCAGCGCGCGCTTGATGCGCCGGCCGCCGGATTCGCTCATGCCGCGCCAGTTCTTGAAGGAATCGCTGATCAGCTTCTTGGTGGGGATGGTGGTGATGGTCTTGTCCCAGTTCTGCACCTTCACCGTGTGCAGCGCGATGTCGATGACATCGCCGTCGGCGTTCTGGCTGGGCATCTCGATCCAGTCGCCCACCCGCACCATGTCGTTGGAGCTGATGGTCACGCTGGCCACCAGCGACAGCAGCGTGTCCTGGAACACCAGGATCAGCACCGCCATCATCGCGCCCAGGCCGGACAGCAGGATCACCGGCGACCGGTCGATCAGCGCGGCGACCATCAGCACCGCCGCGACGACGAACACGATGATCTTCAGCAGCTGCAGATAGCCCTTGATCGGCTTGTCGGCCGCATCGGGACGCCGCTGGTAGACCTCGTTGGCCAGGTCCAGCGCCGCAGCGATGGCCAGCGCCACCGTGAGGATGATGAAGGCGAAGCAGACGTTGCGGACCACCGTCACCAGCAGCGCCGGCAGCTCCGGCACCAGGGCGACGCCGGCGGCCAGCACCACCGCGGGCACCACGTTGGCCAGCCGCGGGATCACCCGCAGGCGGACCTGCTGGTCGCCCTGGCCGAGCGGCAGCGTCGCCAGCAGCCGGCGCAGGCCACGCAGCAGCACGCGCTGGGTGATCCAGTTCGCCAGCCACGCCAGCACGACCAGCGCGCAGGCGACGACGACGGTATAGGCCCACGGATACGGCGCGAGGCTCGCGCGCAGGGCGTCCAGGTGTTCGGTCATTCCGTTACCCCTTGAGGTGGTTCACGCGCGCCCTGGCCTCTGCATTGCACAGAAGGGCGCGTCGGTTGGCGGAGCGGAGAGCCTAGCCGCACCGCCTTGAACCTGAACGGAATTTGCCGGCCGCGGCTGTCAGTCGACCGTGGCGACGGCCGGCAGGGTGGCCATGTCCCAGCGCGGGGTGACCTTCACTTCGGCCGTCTCGTGCTGGCCGGCCTGCAGGCGCAGCGCGCCGGCGAAGGCGATCATGGCGCCGTTGTCGGTGCACAGCGACGGACGCGGGAAACAGGCGCGGCCACCGCGCTTGGCCGCCATCGCCTGCAGCCTGGCGCGCAGCCGCTTGTTGGCGCCCACGCCGCCGGCGATGACGATGACGTCGCTGCCGGCGGCGTCCAGCGCGCGTTCGCACTTGATGGCCAGCGTGTCGACCACCGCATCCTCGAAGCCGCGTGCGATGTCGGCGCGGGTCTGTCCGGACTGGTCGCTGTCGCGCCAGGCCAGCAGCACCTGCGTCTTCAGGCCGGAGAAACTGAAATCCAGCCCCGGGCGATCGGTCATCGGCCGGGCGAACCGGAACCGGCCGGGCGTGCCCTGTTCCGCCAGCGCGGCCAGCTGCGGACCGCCGGGATACGGCAGCCCCATCATCTTGGCGGTCTTGTCGAAGGCTTCGCCGGCGGCATCGTCCAGGGTCTCGCCAAGCAGTCGGTAGCGGCCGATCGCGTCCACGGCGACCAGTTGGGTGTGCCCGCCGGAGACCAGCAGGGCGACGAACGGCGCCTCGGGCGGATCGTCCTCCATCAGCGGCGCCAGCAGATGGCCTTCCATGTGGTGGACGGCCACGGCGGGCACGTCCAGCGCCCAGGCCAGCGAGCGCGCCACCCCGGCGCCCACCAGCAGCGCCCCCACCAGGCCCGGGCCGGCGGTGTAGGCCACGCCGTCCAGGTCATCGGTGGTCAGCTCCGCCTCGGCCAGGGTCTGGCGGATCAGCGGCAGCAGCTTGCGCACGTGGTCGCGGCTGGCCAGTTCGGGCACCACGCCACCGTACTCGGCGTGCAGGGCGATCTGGCTGTAGACCGCATGGGCGCGCAGTCCGGCCGCACCCGCGATACCGGTGTCGTAGACGGCCACGCCGGTTTCGTCGCAGCTGGTTTCGATGCCGAGGACTTTCATGACGGGGATCTGGGGTTCCTGGAGGGCGGGGACAAGCCGGGGACCCGCCGGGGGTGGGTTGCAGCGCCGGAGACTGCCGCTATAATACGCGGCTCACCCGGTCTGCCCGGGCCGTTTACTTCACCGAGATTACGTATGCCCAGCGTCAAAGTCCGCGAAAACGAGCCGTTTGAGTTTGCGCTGCGTCGCTTCAAGCGCACCTGCGAAAAGGCCGGCGTCCTGGCCGAAACCCGCAAGCGCGAGTTCTACGAGAAGCCGACCCAGGAGCGCAAGCGCAAGGCCGCTGCTGCGGTGAAGCGTCAGCTGCGTCGCAGCTCGCGCGACGTCACCAAGCGCCAGCGCCTGTACTGAGCCGCGTCGCTTCGCAAGAAGCCGGCACGCGCGAGCGTCGCCGGCTTTTTGTTTTGGCGCGGGATTCGGGATTCGCGACAGCGCCCGCCCTCCTGCGACCGAATCCCGAATCCCGAATCACCTGTCCCGAGAACCGCCATGTCCCTGAAACAGCAGCTCACCGATGACATGAAGGCCGCCATGAAGGCCGGCGAGAAGGACCGCCTGGCGGTCATCCGCCTGATCAACGCCGCCATCAAGCAGCGCGAAGTCGATGAGCGCATCGAGCTGGACGACGCGGCCGTGCTGGCCGTGCTGGAGAAGATGGTCAAGCAGCGCAAGGACTCGGTGACCCAGTTCGAGGCCGCCAACCGCGAGGACCTGGCCGCCATCGAGCGCGCCGAGCTGGCGGTGATCGACACCTACCTGCCGGCCAAGCTGGGCGAAGCCGAGATCCTGGCCGCCATCGACGCAGCGATTGCCGAAACCGGCGCCACCGGTCCGGCCGACATGGGCAAGCTGATGGGCGTGCTGAAGCCGCGCCTCGCCGGCCAGGCCGACATGGGCCAGGTGTCCGCGCTGATCAAGAAGAAGCTCGCGGGCTGAGTAGGACTCGCGTGTTCGTGCGCGGGGCGCACGCTACGCACCGGAGCGAGGCGTCCCCGTAGAGCCGGGCTTGCCCGGCTTTGCAGGTCACTCACTCCTCATGGCCGGTCGATAGCAGCGGAGCAAGCTCCGCTCCAAGTGCCCCGCCGTACAATCGCGGCATGAACCGTCCTGAGATCACCCTGCGAGCCGCGACGCCTGCGGATATCCCGCAGATCCTTGATTTCATCGCCGGGCTGGCCGAGTACGAAAAACTGGCCCACGAAGCCGTCGCCACGCCTGCCCTGCTGGAACAGCATCTGTTCGGTCCGCGCCCCGCCGCCGAGGTCGTCATTGCCGACGTCGATGGCACGCCCGCCGGCTTCGCACTGTTCTTCACCTCGTTCTCGACCTTCCTCGGCCAGCCGGGCCTGTACCTCGAAGACCTGTTCGTGCTGCCGCAGCATCGCGGCCTCGGTCTCGGCAAGCGGCTGATGGTGCATCTCGCGCAGCTGGCGGTGTCGCGTGGTCATGGCCGCTTCGAGTGGTCGGTGCTGGACTGGAACGAACCCGCGATCCGCTTCTATCGCCGTCTCGGCGCCGTCGGCCTGGACGAATGGACCGTGCAGCGCGTCACCGGCGATGCGTTGCAGGCGCTGGCCCGCGGCGACGCGTGAACATCACGACCACGTTGCCATAACGAACCGCTGACGCCGCACGCGGCAGGCTCGACGCATGCAACGTCCAAGCCGCTTCCAGCTCCTGCGCGCCCGCGCACGCATCGCCGGCGACCGCGTCAACCGCAGCCTGCCCGCTGCCCTGGTACGACGCTTCGTCGAAACCGACCTGATGACCCAGGCGGCATCGCTGTCGTTCTATGCGCTGCTGTCGCTGGCGCCACTGCTGATCCTGCTGCTGTGGCTGACCGCTTCGCTGTATCCGCCGGCGCAGCAGTCTTTGCTGGACCAGATCCAGCAACTCGCCGGCCCCAGTGCCGGCACCGTGGCCGAAACGGTGATCCGCAACGCCAGCGATCGGCCGGATGTAGGATCGCTGGCCGGATGGTGGAGCACCGCGCTGCTGTTCATCGGCGCCACCGTCGTGTTCGCCCAGTTGCAGGGCGCGCTCAACCTGATCTTCCGCACCGATGCACAGCGACTCAACGGCCTGGCCGCATGGTTGAAGAAGCGCGTGTTCTCGCTCGGCGTGGTGCTGGCCATCGGCTTCCTGCTGGTGGTCTCGATGGTCGCCACCACCGCGCTGCAGGTGGTGTTCGCGCGACTGCCCTCGCTGCTGCCGGCGCTGGGCTATGCCACCACGCTGCTGCTGTACGCCCTGGCGTTCGCGTTCTTCTACCACTACCTGCCGGACCGGCGGGTGGCGTGGAAGCAGGCGTTCCTGGGCGGCGCGATCACCGCACTGCTGTTCGCCGCCGGCCGCTACCTGATCGGCCTTTACTTGTCCGAAGCCGCACCCGGCAGTGCGTATGGCTCGATGGGCGCACTGGTCCTGCTGCTGGTGTGGATCTATTACGCCAGCGTGGTGTTCTTCGTCGGTGCGCTGATCACCGCGGTGATCGATGAGCGCGGGGTTCGAGGAGTGAGCGGAGAGGAGTGAGGAGTGAGGAGTGAGGAGTGAGGAAAAGCGGGCCTTCGCTCACTCCTCACTCCTCTCCCCTCACTCCTTCCAATCCGCCCGCTTGCTGGTCTGGCCGATCCCCGGATTGAACGTATTGGTCGGATCCAGTGCACGATAGAACGCGGCCAGCGCCGGCTTGGCACGATACAGATGGCCGACGTTGTGCTCGGCCGGATACTCGGCGCCACGGGCATCGAGCAGGTCCCACAGGCGATGCTCCACCGCCAGCGGATCTTCGCCCTTCTTCACGATGTAGTCCTGGTGGAACACATGGCAGAAGAAGTGGCCGTAGTAGAGCCGCGCGACCATCGTGGCGGCCACGTCGGCCGGCAGCTGTTCCACCCAGGCACGATCATCGCGCCGCAGCGCCACGTCCAGCGCGACGATGTCCTCCACCTCGCCGGCGTGCACGGCGCGGTAGCGGACCGCCGCCCCGGCCACGGCGAATCGCAGCAGGAAGGCCTTGCGGCCTTCGTCGTCATCGCAGGCGAAGAAGTCGCCCTCGCGGCCGCCGAAATAGGTGTCGAGGAAGGCGCGCGTGGCCTCCGCATCGACGGCCGACATCTTCAACAGCAGATGGTGCTCGTAGCGGTCGCGATACGCGCGCAGCCGCGGCGGCAGGTGGTCCGGCAGCATCGCGGTCAGCGATTGCAGCATGCGGTCGGCCAGTCCGGGCAGGCCGAACCGTTCGCACCAGCCGTCCAGGCGGCTCTTCAACGCGAACGCCGCGGGCACCCTGCCGGTGCCGAAGCGGTCGATCAGCAGGAAGGTATCCTTGCCGTAGCGGTCGCCGATGTCGAAGGCGTCGCGATGCAGGTACTCGCCCGCGATCGGCAGGCGCTCGAACGCGGTCAGCAGATGGCGGCGCACGGCAGTGAGATCGTCCGGATCGTTGCTGCCGATATAGAAGACCGACGACGCCTCCTTCTCGAACGTATCCAGGCGCACTGCGAACACCGCCAACCGGCCCGCGCAGCCCGAGGCTTCGTGCAGGCGCGAGGGATCGGCGTTGTAGCGGGCCGGCGTGGGCGCATCGACGTGACGCACGTGTTCGGCGTAGTAGGGATCCGATGCCGCCTGCGCCGGATCGTGAACGATGGCGTCCGCGCCGTAGTCGCCGACCTGCAGCCGCGACAGGATTTCTTCCGGGGTATCGCCCAGCGCGATGTCGAGATGGTTCACCAGCCGCAGCACGCCGTCTTCGTCCAGCTGCGCGTACAGCGACAACTCGGTATACGCAGGCCCGCGCCGCACCAGCGCACCGCCGGAGTTGTTGCACACGCCCCCCAGCACGGACGCGCCGATACACGATGAGCCGATGACCGAATGCGGCTCGCGGCCCAGCGGCGCCAATCGCTGTTCCAGCACGTCCAAGGTCGCCCCCGGCAAGCAGACGACCTGGCGCCCGCCGTCGAGCACGTGCACGCCGGTCAGCCGCCGCGTGCTGATTAGCACGATGCCGCGGTCGTAGCCGTCGCCGTCCGGCGTGGAACCGCCGGTCAGGCCGGTGTTGGCCGCCTGCATCAGCACGATCCGCCCCGCCGCCACCGTGGCCTGCAGCACCCGCCACAGCTCCAGCAACGTGCCCGGGCACACGACCGCAAACACCGGTCCGTCGCCGAACCGGTAGCCCTTGCGATAGCGGCGCGTGGCGCGGTCGCCGGTCAGCACATGCGCGCGGCCCACGGCGTCGCGCAGCTGCGCCAGCAGCTTGGCATCAGGCGTCATGTCGGTTTCAGGATTCTGGTCTCGCACGTGGCTCATCATCGACCAGCCCCTTGCGCGGTACAACATGTCGGGTCACGCTCTTGTGCGGGCAATGCCCACGCGGTCGGTGGCCGACACCGGGACGGAGCCGACCCATCATCTTGCTTTGGGACGCGGTAATCACAGGGAGGTCGGGACCATGATCAAGCAAGTGCTCGTAGCCGCATGGCTGTCCACGTCTTTTCCCTCGTTCGCGCAGGGCCCGCACGAAGGTGCCCGAGACGTCACCGGGCCGTTGAACATTGGTAATGATCGTGCGATCGCGGAGATGCGGCAGCAGGGGCGCCTTGGCACCGAGGTCGTGAAGTTCGTCGACGCGTCCTCGCGACCGGACCGCGCGGCAATGGAGGACGCGTTGGTCGCGTGCCGCGCATCCGGCGAAACGGCCCGTGATGCGAACGACGCCATTGCATGCGCACTCCAGCTCGCGGGACTCAACGCCGCCAAGGGCGACGCGCCGTCATGGGCGAACGCCTGGCATTGGCTCCGCACGTCCGGCGTTCACCTGCTGACCAACGGTACCGGCAAGGGATCTTTGGGCAAGGGGTTCGACGAGATCGATTTCGCGTCCATCAAAGCCAGCGCGCCGACGTCCCGATTCCGGTTCGCGTCACCTGCTGGCCGATTGGATCTGCTGCCCGCCGAGCTGCATGACGCCACGCCGCAGGTCATGGTCACGATCGGCGGAAAGCAGGTGCGTGCCCTCGTCGATACTGGCGCCAGCGCTACGCTGATTGTGCCTCGTACGATGGTGTCGGACTTTTCCATGAAGCAGATCGCCAAGGGCCTCACCGTCCTTCAGCACGCCCTACCCTCGATTGATCGCAGCAACGAGACGAAGGGCTGGGATGGTTACGCACTGGCCGATTTCACGATCGGCAACCTGATCGGCAAGGATGTGCTTGTGCTCGTCACCGATCGTCCGCTCGCACGCGTGGTGATCGGCAACGAGCTGCTGTCCTTGTTCGGTGAAGTGACCTTTGGTGACGGATTCCTTGAGCTGAAGCAGCCGGGACATGCACCGCTCCGTTGCACTGCCGACGTACCCCTCCGGTTCCTGCCGGGCAACCAGTTCCACGGGAAATTCACGATACCGGCAACCATCAACGGACAGAGCGCACGACTCGCCCTGGATACGGGCGCCGGTCCAACGCTGACAGTCGTTGGCCATGCGGCGCGTCAGTTCGCTGACAATCCGCGCCGTGCTTTCAGCGCAACGGTCGGTGGCATGCCCGCACGCGTCGAGGTCGGCAGTGCGTCGGTCTCGCTCACGAGCGGCTCGTTCTCGGCCCGGTCCATACAGGCCAGCGTTGTCCAGGGGGAACGCACCAATGTGGACGCCATCTTGGGAGCGCCGCTCCTGATCCAGCGCCGCGCGTCCATCAACTTCGAAAGCGGATACGCCTGCCTGTAATCCACTGTTGCGGTCGCAGTACCCGGGCACCCCGCCGGCGGGACTGCAGCAACCGACAGCACTGGACCGGGCTGCCATCGCAGCGGACCACTCCTGCAGGCAAAGCCTGGCACCAACGGCGCGCATGGCGTCCGCATGGCATCCTATGCGTTCCATGGCCCGCATCCCCGACGCCTTCATCGACGAACTGCTCGCCCGGACGGACATCGTCGAGGTGGTGGGCGGGCGCGTGCCGCTGAAGCGGCAGGGCAAGGAATATTCGGCCTGCTGTCCGTTCCACGACGAGCGCTCGCCGTCGTTCACGGTGTCGCCGACCAAACAGTTCTACCACTGCTTCGGCTGCGGCGCGCACGGCACGGCGCTGTCGTTCCTGATGAACTACGACCGCCTCGAGTTCCTCGACGCGGTGGAAGAGCTGGCGCGGCGCACCGGCATGGAGGTGCCGCGCGAGACACAGCAGCGCAACGAGAACAACGATACCCGCGACCTGTTCAACGCACTGGAAGCGGCGGCCCGTTTCTTCCAGCGCAACCTGGACGGCAGCGACAAGGCGAAGGCCTATCTGGATGGGCGCGGCGTGGACGCGGCGATCCGCACGCAGTTCATGATCGGCTACGCGCCGGACGGCTATTCCGCGCTGAAGGATGCCTTGGGCACCGACGAGCGGCGGATGAAGCTGCTGGACCGCGCCGGCCTGTTCTCGAAGAACGATCGCGGCCACGTCTACGACAAGTTCCGCGACCGGGTGATGTTCCCCATCCACGACCGTCGCGGCCGGGTGATCGCCTTCGGCGGCCGCGTGCTGCAGAAGGACGACGGCCCGAAGTACCTCAACTCGCCCGAGACCGCGCTGTTCCACAAGGGCCGCGAGCTGTACGGCCTGTGGCAGGTGAAGCAGGCCAACCAGAAGATCGCGCGGCTGGTGGTGGTGGAGGGCTACATGGACGTGGTCTCGCTGTTCCAGTTCGGCGTGAAGGAAGCCGTCGCCACGCTGGGCACGGCGACCACGCCGGAACACGCCGAACTGCTGTTCCGCAATGCGCCGGATGTGTACTTCTGTTTCGATGGCGATGCCGCCGGCCAGCGCGCGGCGTGGCGTGCGCTGGAGTCGGTGCTGCCGCGCATGAAGGACGGGCGGCAGGCGTTCTTCCTGTTCCTGCCCGATGGCGAGGACCCTGACACCATCGTGCGACAGGAGGGCGCGGAAGGATTCGATGCGCGCCTGCAACAGGCGACGCCGCTGTCGCAGTTCTTCTTCGACGAACTGGCCAAGGACATCAAGCTGTCCACACTCGACGGCAAGGCGCGACTGGCCGAGCGCGCGCGCCCACTGCTGGCGCAGATCCCGGATGGTGCGTTCGGCGACCTGATGCGCCAGCGCCTGACCGAGATCACCGGCGTTGGCGCCAGCAATGCCAACGCCACGCCGACTGCGCCAACGCCGGCGCGGCGTGCGGCGCCGTCGCAGGCAGGGCAGAAGCCCAGCCTCGTCCGCAGCCTCATCGTGCGGCTGCTGCACAAACCGGCATTGGCCTTGTCCATCGAGTCCACGCACGGCTTTTCCGCATTGCGGCTGGCCGGCATGGACCTGCTGCTGGAACTGATCACGCTGGTGCATGCGCGCCCCGACATCACCACTGGCGTGCTGCTGGAGCACTTCGCCGAGCGCGAGGAAGCCACCGCGCTGCAGAAGCTGGCGATGCAGGCCCTTCCCGGCGATGAGGACAGCTGGCGCATGGAGGTGCTGGACGCCGCCGTGCAGCTGGAGAAGCAGATGTTGCAACAACGTCTCGACGAACTGCAGGCCAAGCAGCGCAGCATGGGCCTGGACGAAACCGACAAGTACGAACTGCGCACCCTGCTGCAGGCCCGTATCGGCCGCCACTGAGGAGTCCGTGATGACACGTTTCGCGCTTCTGTTTTCCACGTTGCTGGCCGGCGGCCTTTCGCTCGCGGCGCACGCCACCGACTTCATCCGACCCAAGGCCGGCCTGCACACCGGCGGCCAGCCGTCGCAGGAAGACCTCGCGCGACTGGAATCAGAAGGCGTTCGTACCGTGATTGATTTGCGCGGCGCGCAGGAAGACCGGGGCTACGACGCAGCCGCCGAAGCACGCCGCCTCGGCATGGCCTACGTGGCGCTGCCGATCACCGGCAAGGACGACATCACCCCGGCCAACGCCAGGGCGCTGCAGGATCTGCTGAAAGCGCAGCAGGGCGACGTGCTGCTGCACTGCGCCTCGGGCAATCGCGTCGGCGCGCTGCTCGCGCTGGGCGCGGCGCTGGACGGCACCTCGCAGGAAGATGCGCTGACGCTGGGTCGCGCGGCGGGACTGACGTCGCTGGAGCCGGTGGTGGTGGAGCGGTTGGCCGAATCCGGCGCGGCACAGCCACTGTAGGAGCGACGTCAGTCGCGACCGCACGAACGACGCCACGTTTGAATGTCGTACGCGCTGGGGCGCGCAGCGACTGGTGTCGCGCGAGCCGAATACGGAGAACGCTGAGGGGATGCGGTCGCGACTGACGTCGCTCCTACAACAGCAGCGTCATCCTGCCGGCACGAACTCGATGCCAGCCGCAGCAGCCGCCGGTCGCAGCAGCGGCATCACCCAGTGGTCGACCAGCAGGAACGCGAACAGCGCCATCAGGTAGACGATGGAGTAGTTGAACACGCGCATCGGGAAGAACTCGTCCGGCGGATCCAGCAGGCGCCATGCGTACCAGAGGAACACCGCGCCGAGCACCAGCGCGCCGCCCAGGTAGAAGAAGCCGCTCATGCCGAACACCACCGGCAGCACGGTCACTTCGACCAGCAGCACGGTGTAGAACAGGATCTGCCAGCGCGTGTAGGTCACGCCATGCGTCACCGGCAGCATCGGCACCAGCGCGCGGGCGTAGTCTTCGCGGCGGAAGATCGCCAGCGCCCAGAAGTGCGGCGGCGTCCACACGAAGATGATCAGCACCAGCAGCAGCGCGTGCGGCCAGTCCCACTCGCCGGTCATGCCGGTCATCGTGGCCCAGCCCAGCAGCGGCGGCGCCGCGCCGGCGATGCCGCCGATGACGATGTTCTGCGGCGTGGCGCGCTTGAGGAATACGGTGTAGATCACCGCATAGCCGATCAGCGAGGCGAAGGTCAGGATGGCGGTGATCGTGTTGACCCACATCACCAGCACCGTCATCGACAGCGCCGCCAGTACCAGCGCGAACGCCAGCGCCTGCCAGGGCTTGAGCTGGCCCTGCACCAGCGGACGCCACGACGTGCGCGCCATCTTGGCGTCGATGCGTGCGTCGAGCAGCTGGTTGATCGCGGCGGCACTGGACGCCGCCAGCCAGATGCCGAGGAAGCCGAGCGCACCGCGCAGCAACTCGGCGCCATCGGGCAGGCCGTCGATGGCGAGGAACATGCCGACGATCGCGGTGAACACGATCAGCGCCACCACCCGCGGCTTGGTCAGGTCCCAGTACTGGCGGAACGTCGAGGCCATCAATCGGGCCTGCGCAGGCGCGCGGTCAGCGACACCAGCGTGAACAGCAGCAGCACGGCGCCGCCGTTGTGCGCCACCGCCACCGGCAGCGGCAGGTTGAGCTTGACGTTGAGGATGCCCAGCGTGACCTGCGCGACGATCAGCATGACCAGCGTCAGCGACCAGCTGCGCATGCCCGGCGTGCGGAACAGGCGCAGCGCCAGCGCCAGCACGTACAGCGCCACCACCACCGCCATGATGCGATGGCTCAGCTGGATCGCGATGCGGGCCGCGCCATCGAGCACGCCACCTTCGTAGTCCACGCCGATCCCGCGCCACAGCACGAAGCCCTCGCGGAAGTCCGCCGGCGGCGCCCACTGGCCCACGCACTTCGGGAAATCCAGGCCGCATGCCAGCGCCGCGTAGTTCGCGCTGACCCAGCCGCCCAGCGCGATCTGGATGCCGAGCAGCACCAGCCCGCTCACCAGCCAGCGCCGCAGCACGGTGGCGTCAGCCAGCGTGATGGGCCGGTCGGTCGCGCGCCACGCCATCCACACCAGCAGCGAGAACGTGGTCAGACCGCCGAGCAGGTGGCCCATCACCACGATCGGCTTCAGCAACCAGGTCACCGTCCACATGCCCAGCAGCGCCTGGAAGATGATCACCGCCAGCGTCAGCGCGCCCGCGCGCGCCAGGTCGATGTTCGTCCAGCGCAGCGCGGCGAACAGCAGGATCGCTTCGCCGATGATCGCCAGCACCGACGCCTGCACGTGCTCGCCGTGCATGTACAGCGGAATCGCCGCGCCAACCAGACCGGCGGCGACGAGGATCTGCGCGATGCCCCAGCGGCGGCGACGCGCGGCCAGTAGTGCCAGCACCAGCACCAGCACGCCGAGCGCGGCGGCGATGTGGCGGTGCACCTGTTCGCGCCACGCCTTGTGCGTCTCGAACGGACGGATCTCACTGGCGACGTGGGACGCGGCCTCATCCATCGCCTTCGGCCACGCGGCGCGACCGTAGCAGGTCGGCCAGTCGGGGCAGCTGAGGCCGGCGTCGGACAGGCGCACGAACGCGCCGAACACCACGACGCACAGCGTCAGTGCGACCGCCAGCCAGGCGATGCGGTGGAAATGCCGGTAAATGACAGGACGCGCTACGGAGTTCATCATCGTCTGCAGGTCGGGCAAGGGCTCAGATGAGCTTGATAAGCTTGGACACATCGGTGCGCAGGCCACCGGGGTCGAAGCCCGGGGCGTAGCGGAGGATGATGAAGCCGTGGGGATCGATCACGTAGACCGGTGTGCCCGCCGCGTCGTCCACCTGCGGCAGGCGTGCGCGCAGCGGATCGTCGGCACGCACCTGGCGCAGCGCCGCGTGGCGTGGCGCGTCGGCCGGGTAGTCGCCGATCCAGAGGATGTCGACTTCGTCGGCGTTGTGGCCGAACAGCTGCCAGACCTTGTCCAAGTCCTGCGCGAGTGCGGTGCAGGCCTGCGCGCATCCCGGCGACGGCGCGGCGACGATGCGCCAGCGGCGATCGGCCGGCGTCCAGTCGTAACGGCCGCCCTCGGCGAGCGACAGCGAGAGGTCGCGTGCGTCCACCGGCGGTTGCAGCATCACGCCATGGTTCTTGTGCGTGGCCGGCTGCCAGCCCGAGAAACGCAGGATGCCGGCGCCGAACACGGTGCCGAAGAACAGCGCGAACAGGCCGACGAGCATCCACCGCCCGCGACGCCGCTGGGCGGGATCGAATGGTTTGGGGTCCATTCGCGCATTTTCTCACGCCCGGACGATCATTGCCGCTATGGCGACCCGACCGGACTCCCACCGGCGGGCATGACGGTGGGGTTTCGTTCGTGGTGAGCCTGTCGAACCACGCATTTCGATGGCAAGGCAAGGTCATCGTGACAGGTCGATCCAGCGCAAAGCGCGTGGTTCGACAGGCTCACCACGAACGGAGTTACGGGACTTAGTGCCTGTCCCGTGGCCGCTCAGCGCCCCTTCCGCGTACCCCGCCGACTGCGCCAGGTCAGCAGCAGCGCGGTGACCAGCACCGCCGCGGCCAGTCCGAACCACTGCACGGCGTAGCCGATGTGGCGCTCCGGCGGCAGCGTGTTGGGCAGGATGTCCAGGTCGCGGGCATGGCCCAGCGGCAGGTCGGGGTCGAGCTTCAGCACGCGCGGGGCCAGGGCCGGCACGCCGAGCGCCTGTGCGATCGCCTCACGCTGCAGCGCGATCACCAGCAGGCTGCCATCCGCCTGCGCGGCCGGCGGCGCCTGCGCGATGCCCTCGGACGGCGGCGGCACCAGCAGCCCCGCCACGTGCTGCCGGCCCGGCAGCGGCGCCATCGCCGGCATCGTGCGGTCGCCCGGCAGCGGCAGCCACCCCAGTTCCACCAGCAGCGGGGCGCCGCCCCCCGCAGGCTGGAACGCGCGGTAGACGCGCACGCCCGGCTGGCGGTCGCGCGTCTGGTTGTCCAGCAGGATCGCCGGTCCGGGCAAGAATTCGCCGTCGCCCGTGGCCCAGTCGTAGGTCAGCGCGCGTGCCGCATCGGCGGCCAGCGCCAGCGGCTGCGGCCGGCGTTCGGCCAGCACGCGCGTGGTTTCGGCCAGCATCGCTTCTTTCTGTTCCGCCCGGCCCCACTGCCACGCGCCCAGGCTGCCGAACAGCGACATGGCCAGCACGGCCAGGGTCCAACCGATCGGCAGCGGCATGCGCCGGCTCACGGGCTGCGTCCGAATGTCGCACCCGGCATCGGCTCACGCCGATGGCGCGATAATGCCCGCCTCACCGCCCCGGCCCCGTCGAGGACACCATGAACGATTCGCTGAAAACCCTGCTGATCATCGCCTTCCTCATCCTCATCCTCTGGAACCTGGGCGCGGGCCTGTACTACATGCTGGTGGACAAGGGCGAGAGCAAGCGTACGGTCAATGCCCTGACCCGCCGCATCGCGCTGTCGGTGGGCCTGATCCTGCTGGTGGTGCTGGCCATCAAGATGGGCTGGATCCAGCCGCATGGGGTCAATCCCGGCTGACGCCGGGCGGGATTGGCAATTCGGGATTCGGCATTCGTAAAAAGCAAAGAGCGACGGGCGACCGTCGCTCTTTCTTTCTGCAGCCGGGATTCGCACTTGCGAATCACCAATCCCGAATCCCCACTCCCGGCCTTACACCACGTAGACGAACAGGAACAGGCCCAGCCACACCACGTCGACGAAGTGCCAGTACCACGCCACGGCCTCGAAGCCGAAGTGGTCGTTCTTGGTGAAGTGGCCCTTGGCGCAGCGGAACCAGATGATCGCCAGCATGATCGTACCCAGCGTCACGTGCAGGCCGTGGAAGCCGGTCAGCATGAAGAACGTGGAGCCGTAGATGCCGGAGCCGAGGGTCAGGTTCAGTTCCTTGTAGGCGTGGATGTATTCCTCGACCTGGAAGAACAGGAACACGCAACCCAGCAGCACGGTGGCGCCCAGCCAGATCAGCAGCTGGCTGCGGTTGCCGGCCTTCAGCGCGTGGTGCGCGATAGTGATGGTCACGCCCGAGGTCAGCAGGATCAGCGTGTTGAGCAGCGGCAGGCCCCACGCCGGGATGGTCTGGAACTGGCCGCCCACCTGGCCCGGACCGGCACTCGGCCATGCCGCCGAGAAGCCTTCCCACAGCAGGCTGTTGGTCATCACGCCATCGCCTTCGCCACCCAGCCACGGCAACGCCAGCGTGCGGGCGTAGAACAGCGCACCGAAGAACGCGGCGAAGAACATCACTTCCGAGAAGATGAACCACACCATGCCCATGCGGAACGACACGTCCACCTGGCGGTTGTACTGGCCGCTCACCGACTCGCGGATCACGTCGCCGAACCACATGAACAGCGTGGCGCACAGGGCGGCGACGCCGGCGTAGAAGGTCCACATGCCCCACGAGATGTCGTTGAGCCAGCTGGCCACGCCGATCATCGTGATGAACATGGCGATGGAGCCCACGAACGGCCACTTGGAACTGTGCGGCACGAAGTAGACGTTGGCGTCTGGCGATGGGGCGTTTGCCATGGCGATGCTTCCGGTTGCTAAGGCGAAGTCAGGGTGCCGCGAGCGGCGAAGGCGACGTCGTGCCGGTGCCGATCCGCGCGGTCAGGGCGTCGTTCTTGAAGAAGGTATACGACAGGGTGATGGTCTTCACTTCCGCCGGCAGGTCCTGGTCCACGATGAAACGGACCGGCATGTCGCGGCTTTCGCCGGGCTGCAGGGTCTGGGCGGTGAAGCAGAAACACTCGGTCTTGGTGAAGTAGCCCGACGCGCGCGCCGGCGCGACCGACGGCACCGCGCTGCCGACGACGGCCTTGTCGCTGTCGTTGCGGGCGAAATACTTGGCTTCGTACAGCTCGCCGGGCACCACCTGCATGGTCAGCTGCTCCGGCTTGAACGCCCACGGCAGCTTGGAGTTCACGCCGCCGTCGAACTGCACGGTGACCGTGCGCTCGGCCTTGGCGGCGGCTATGGCGGCGGCCTGGCCGGGACCCTGCTCCAGGCGGATGCCGAACACCTTCTCGCAGGCGATGCGGTACAGCGGCACCAGCGAGAACGTCAGCACGAACACCGCCATCGCCACGCCGACCAGCTTGAACAGACCCGCCGAGTTGGACTTGGCAGCCGTCATGCGCTCAGCACCGCACGGCCGATGAAGGCCGCGAAGATCGCGAAGGCGATGCCGCCGATCACCCACGCCGTCCGCAACACCGCCCTGCGGCGGCGCGCGAGTTCTTCCGGGGTGAAGGCGGGCACGTTCATGCGAAGGCGCTCAGGCGTCTCAGTGCGTCACGTCGCCGTGCGCCAGGTCGCCGTCCTTGATGACCGGCGGCGTGGTGAACGTGTGGTGCGGCGCCGGCGACGGCACGGTCCACTCCAGGCCGCGGGCGTTTTCCCAGGCGCGCGCTTCGGCCTTCTTGCCGTTGCGCAGCGAGGCCCACAGGATCGCCGCCATCATGAAGGGCGTGACGAACATGCCGAACGCGCCGATCGAGCTGATCAGGTTCCAGTCCGCGAACACCGGGTTGTAGTCCGGGATGCGGCGCGGCATGCCGGCCAGGCCCAGGAAGTGCTGCGGGAAGAACAGCAGGTTGACGAACACGATGGTCCACCAGAAGTGGAACTTGCCCCAGAACTCGTTGTACATGCGGCCGGTCCACTTCGGCCACCAGTAGTAGGTGGCGGCGATGATGGAGAACAGCGCGCCGGTCACCAGCACGTAGTGGAAGTGCGCCACCACGAAGTAGGTGTCGTGGTACTGGAAGTCCGCCGGCACGATGGCCAGCATCAGGCCGGAGAAACCGCCGATGGTGAACAGGATGACGAAGCCCACCGCCCACAGCATCGGCGTCTCGAAGGACAGCGAGCCGCGCCACATGGTGCTGACCCAGTTGAACACCTTCACGCCGGTCGGGATGGCGATCAGCATGGTGGCGAACATGAAGTAGATCTCGCCACCCAGCGGCATGCCCACCGTGAACATGTGGTGCGCCCACACGATGAACGACAGGAAGGCGATCGAGGCGGTCGCGTACACCATGGCCTGGTAGCCGAACAGCGGCTTGCGACTGAAGGTCGGGATGATTTCCGACACCACGCCGAACGCCGGCAGGATCATGATGTAGACCTCGGGGTGACCGAAGAACCAGAAGATGTGCTGGTACATCACCGGGTCGCCGCCGCCGGCCGCGTTGAAGAAGCTGGTGCCGAAGAACTTGTCGGTCAGCAGCATGGTCACCGCGCCCGCCAGCACCGGCATCACCGCGATCAGCAGGAACGCGGTGATCAGCCAGGTCCAGCAGAAGATCGGCATCTTCAGCAGGTCGATGCCCGGCGCGCGCATGTTCAGCACGGTGGCGATGATGTTGATGGCGCCCATGATCGAGCTGATGCCCATCATGTGGATCGCGAAGATGGTGAACGCGACGTTGTAGCCGCCCTGCAGCGACAGCGGCGGGTACAGCGTCCAGCCACCGGCGGGCGCGCCGCCCGGCAGGAACAGCGACATCAGCAGCAGGGTGAACGCGAACGGCATGATCCAGAAGGACCAGTTGTTCATGCGCGGCAGCGCCATGTCCGGCGCGCCGACCTGCAGCGGGATCATCCAGTTGGCCAGGCCGACGAACGCCGGCATCACGCCGCCGAAGATCATGACCAGCGCGTGCACCGTGGTCATCTGGTTGAAGAACTCGGGGCTGACCAGCTGCAGGCCCGGCACCATCAGCTCGGCACGGATGATCACCGACATGCCCGCGCCGATGATGAACATGATGAAGCTGAAGATCAGGTAGAGGGTACCGATGTCCTTGTGGTTCGTGGAGAAGAACCACCGGTCGATGAAGCCCTGCTGGTGACCGTGATGATCGTCGTGCCCGTCATGATGGGAATCGTGGGCGACGGTGGAGTTGGCCATGTGCTTGCTCTCTTGCAGCTAAAGCGGACGATCGATCAGCCCTGCGCCGACGGCGCGGGGGTCTCGGCGGTGGGGGCGGCGTCGACCGCCGGCGTCGCGGCGGCGTCGGCCGGAGCGGCTTCCGCAGCGGGCGCGGCCGGCGCGGGTTCGGCGGCCGGGGCGGGCTTCTTCGAGGCCAGCCACTGGTCGAACTCGGCCTTCGGCACCGCCTTCACCACGATCGGCATGAAGCCGTGGTCCTTGCCGCACAGCTCGGCGCACTGGCCGCGGTAGATGCCCGGCTCCTTGATGTCGGTCCAGGCCTCGTTGACGATGCCCGGGATGGCGTCCTGCTTCCAGCCCAGCGCCGGCACCCACCACGCATGGATGACGTCGTCGGCGGTGATCACGAAGCGGATCTTGGTGTCGGTCGGCAGCACCAGCTGGTTGTCGACGTCCAGCAGGTAGTGCGGGTGCGCCTTGATCTCTTCCTGCGTGGCCTTCTTGTTCTGGCGCAGGCGGTCGGACTCGCGGTCCAGGCGGCTGGTGAAGGACACGTCCTCACCCAGGTACTCGTACTTCCACATCCACTGGTAGCCGGTGACCTTGACGGTCATCTCGGCATCGCGGGTGTCGTACATGGCGATCAGCTTGGCGGTCGCCGGCCAGGCCATGACCACCAGGATCAGCACCGGGATGACGGTCCAGATGATCTCGGCGGTGGTGTTGTGGCTGAACTGCGCGGCCACCGCACCCTTGGAGTGGCGGAACTTGAACATCGCGTAGCCCATCGCGCCGAACACGATCAGGCCGATCACGATGCAGACCCACAGCGCGATCATGTGCGCGTCGTAGGCATGCTGCGAGGACGCGGTGACGCCCTTGCCCATGTTCAGCTGCCACGGCTTCGGATCCGCCGACTGCGCCCAGGCCAGCGCCGGCATCGCCAGCAGCGTGCACGCCGTCACCAACCGCTTCCACATCCCATTCACTTGCGTCATTGCCTAGACCCCAATGCGTCATCGGTTGCGGCCACTCGCGGCCGCCAGTAAATCCTGCAACGTGTCCGCCAGCTCCCGGCGCTCGGCCGGTCCAAGGAAGTCGCCCACCCGGACCTGCCTGCCGCTGGATGCCAGCGAAATCCTTTCGCCTCCCCGCTCGATGCCCAGGCGGACCCAGTACGGGTGCGCCCGGAACACGACCCCGGCGCCGGAGGTGGTCACCTCCACCGCGTCGGGACCGATGCGGATCTCCTCGCCCCGCTCGCCGCTGCGCCACAGCACGCGCAGCGCCGTGGCCACGATGGCCGAATGGAGCAATGCAAAAGCCGGCGCGAAGGCATTGCCTCCCCACCAGCCCAGCATGGCGACGATCCACATCGCACCCGACAGCGCCCCGAACAACATCACGAACTGGCGGCGCGTCAGCGCCCGCGGCGGCCGCAGCCTGAGCTGCGCGCCGTGTCCGTCCCACGATGACGGCACCACTTCGATCATGTCGCCCGCCACGCGCTCCGGGCTGCGGAAAACCGTTAAATGGTAGCCCCCGGGCACATGGCGCGGCAAGTTGCATTGATCCGGCACAAGGCGCGCATGCCGCTGGCGCGGGCCGGAGATCGCCTTCACGCGGGGATTCCGCGACTGCCGTCACCGCCCGGTGGATGCGGGCTCCGCAGGCCCGTCGAGACGGCACGGCGGGCATATCCGGGCTGCCCGCGCGGCCCTAAACTAATGGACTGCCTTTGGACTGCCCCGCCGTCATGTCGACCCCTTCGCCCGCCCCGTCGCCCGCCGCACCCGTGGCCGGCGCCATCGTCTCCCCCGAGCTTCCCGCGCCGCCGTCCGCCCTGCGGGCCGCCATCACGGCCGCCTGGCTGCGCGACGAGACCGCGCATGTCCGCGAGCTGCTGGAACAGGCCCGCCTGCCCGCCGAGGAGCAGATCCAGGCCCAGCGGCTGGCCGTGGACCTGGTCAAGCGCGTGCGCGCCCGCGCCCAGGACCAGGGCGCCATCGAGGCCTTCATGCGCCAGTACGACCTGGGCAGCGAGGAAGGCGTGCTGCTGATGTGCGTGGCCGAAGCGCTGCTGCGCATCCCGGACCAGGAAACCGCCGACAAGCTGATCCGCGACAAGCTGGGCGACGCCGACTGGCAGAAGCACCTGGGCCAGAGCGACTCGGTGCTGGTCAACGCCTCCACCTGGGGGCTGATGTTGACCGGCAAGCTGGTCAACCTGAACGACCTGACCCGCGCCGACGTGCCCGGCGCCTTCAAGCGTCTGGTCGGCCGCGTGGGCGAACCCGTCATCCGCCTGGCCGTGCGCCAGGCCATGCGCATCATGGGCCACCAGTTCGTCATGGGCCGCACCATCGACGAGGCGCTGGCGCGCAGCCGCAAGGGCGAGAACGCCGACTACCGCTATTCGTTCGACATGCTGGGCGAAGGCGCACTGACCACGAAGGATGCCGCGCGCTATCTGGAAGCCTATCGCCAGGCCATCCATGCGATCGGCCGCACCGGTCCGTTCGCGGATGTGTTCGCCGCGCCCAGCATCTCGATCAAGCTGTCGGCGCTGCACCCGCGCTACGAGCACGCCAAGCGCGCCCGCGTGATGAAGGACCTGGCCCCGGCCATCCTGGAACTGGCGCAGTTGGCCAAGTCGTACGGCATCGGCTTCACCATCGACGCCGAAGAAGCCGACCGCCTGGAGCTGTCGCTGGACCTGATCGAGGCGACCTTCTCCGACCCCTCGCTCGACGGCTGGGAAGGCTACGGCCTGGCCGTGCAGGCCTACCAGAAGCGCACGCCGTACGTGATCGACTTCCTCGCCGACCTGGCCCGCCGCGTCGGCCGGCGCATGCCGGTGCGCCTGGTGAAGGGCGCGTACTGGGACGCCGAGATCAAGCGCGCGCAGATCGACGGCCACCCGGGCTATCCGGTGTTCACCCGCAAGCCGAACACCGACGTGTCGTACCTCGCCAACGCACGCCGCATGTTCGACCACGGCGACGCGCTGTATCCGATGTTCGCCACCCACAACGCGCAGACGATTGCCGCGATCCACACGCTTTCCCTTCTCCCTCCGGGAGAAGGTGCCCGGGGGGCGGATGAGGGTGCGGGGCATCCGGGTGCCGGCGCTCGCGCCGTACCCTCTCCCCAACCCCTCTCCCAAGGGGAGAGGGGCTTTGAATTCCAGAAACTGCACGGCATGGGCGACGACCTGTACGCCGAAGTGGTGCCCAAGCACCGTCTCGACACGCCATGCCGCGTGTACGCGCCGGTCGGCTCGCATGAGGACCTGCTGCCGTACCTGGTGCGCCGCCTGCTCGAGAACGGCGCCAACAGCAGCTTCGTCAACCGCATCACCGACGAGAACGTGGCCATCGAGGACCTGGTGCGCGACCCGGTGCAGACGGTCTCGGAATTCGACAGCATCCCGCACCCGCGCATCCCGCTGCCGGTCGACCTTTTCCGGAGCCAGCCGGCTCCCATCCAGCATTCAGACAGGGACAACTCCATGGGCGCCAACCTCGCCAACGACAACGACCTGCGCGCACTGGCCGAGCGCATCAATGCCTCCGTCAAACCGTGGCGCGCCGCACCGCTGGTGCCGGGCGCCGTCGTGTCGAGCGCGGCGTTGCCGGTGACCAACCCGGCCGACCGCCGCCAGACCGTGGGCGAATGGCAGCCGGCCGACAGCGGTACCGTGGAGAAGGCGCTGGCGAACGCGGTGGCCGCGCAACCGGCCTGGGACCGCACGCCGGCCGCCAGCCGCGCCGCGATCCTCGAACACGCCGCGAACCTGCTGGAGCAGCGTCTGCCCGACTACATCGCGCTGTGCGTGAAGGAAGCCGGCAAGACCATCCCGGACAGCGTCGCCGAGGTGCGTGAAGCCGTGGACTTCCTGCGCTACTACGCCGCGCAGGCACGCGCGCAGTTCGGCGCGCCCGAGCACCTGCCCGGCCCCACCGGCGAATCCAACCAGCTGCAGCTGCAGGGTCGCGGCGTGTTCGTCTGCATCAGCCCGTGGAACTTCCCGCTGGCGATCTTCCTGGGCCAGGTCAGCGCCGCCCTCGCCGCCGGCAACAGCGTGATCGCCAAGCCGGCCGAGCAGACCAACCTGATCGGCCATGCGGCGGTGAAGCTGCTGCACGAAGCCGGCATTCCCGATGCCGTGCTGCAGTTCCTGCCCGGCGACGGCGCCACCGTCGGCGCCGCGCTGACCAAGGACCCGCGCGTGGCCGGCGTGGCGTTCACCGGCTCCACCGAGACCGCGCGTGCGATCAACCGCGCGCTCGCCAGCCGCGACGCCGGTCCGATCGCCACCCTGATCGCCGAAACGGGTGGCCAGAACGCCTTCATCGCGGATTCCTCGGCGCTGCCCGAGCAGCTGGTGAAGGATGCGATGGGTTCCGCATTCACCTCCGCCGGCCAGCGCTGCTCGGCCGCGCGCGTGCTGTTCGTGCAGGACGACATCGCCGACAAGGTGATGACGATGCTCGCCGGCGCGATGGACGAACTGAAGGTCGGCGACCCCGGCCTGCTGTCGACCGATGTCGGCCCGGTGATCGATGCCGACGCGCTGAAGATCCTCGACGACCACGCGGTGCGCATGGCCAAGGAAGCGCGTCTGATCAAGCAGGCCAGCGCCGGCGAGGACACCGCCCACGGCACGTTCTTCGCGCCGCGCGCGTGGGAACTGACGTCGCTGGACCAGTTGCACAAGGAAATCTTCGGACCGGCGCTGCATGTGGTGCGCTGGAAGGCCGACGATCTGGACAAGGTGATCGATGCGATCAACGCCACCGGCTACGGCCTGACGCTCGGCGTGCATTCGCGCATCGACGAGACTATCGACCGCATCGCCGCGCGGGTGAAGGTCGGCAACGTCTACGTCAACCGCAACCAGATCGGCGCCGTGGTCGGCGTGCAGCCGTTCGGCGGCCAGGGCCTGTCGGGCACCGGCCCCAAGGCCGGCGGCCCGCACTACCTGCCGCGCTTCGCCACCGAGAAGACCGTCACCGTCAACACCACCGCGGCCGGCGGCAACGCGTCGCTGCTGACGCTGGGCGAGTAACGCGTCGCACGGCGTTCGCGCGACGCTGCTTCACCAGGCCCCGCTCCGGCGGGGCTTTTTTTGTCCGTGACCCACGGCACTGACGCGGCCGGCGACACGCGGCGATGCTGCGGACAGCGCGGCCGCCGTCGCGGGAGATCCGCAACGCGTGCGCACGCAGCGTCCGCACGTCACTGCCGGATTGCGCCGTATCCTGCGTTCTGGCATCGACTGGCCGTTCCACGTCCAGCAGGGCTCCACCACGCATGACGACCGATTTCTACAACCTGCTGCTCAGCGATTGCGCCCTCGCGGCCATCTTGCTGGCGCTGTTCTTCTACGTGGGCAGGATCTCGCGCGGCGTGCGCGGCATTGCGACCTGGGGCGTGGCCCACTTCCTCTACTCGCTGGGCGCGGCGATGCTGGACGGCACCGCGCAGACGCTGGAACGCGCGGGCAATGAATCGCTCGCGGACGGCATCGCCGGTGTCGGCGGCCTGCTGGCGTGCGCGGGCCTGGTGGGACTGGCGTGGTCGATCATCCAGTTCGTGCAGCAGCGCGCGCTGCTGCGGTGGGAACGCGCACTGCTGCCGCTGTGCCTGGGCTTTTCGCTGATCGGCATGCTCATGGGCGGCGGCGTGGATGCGCAGGGCGCCGCGATGAGCGCCACCGAAGTGATCGTGCTGCTGGTGATGCTGCGGCACCTGTTCGCGCTGCGCAGCGCGCCGGACCACGTGCCGGCGCGGTTGATGATGGTCGGCTGCCTGGTGCTGCTGTGGCTGTACGGCGGCGACCTGCTGGCCGCGCTGACAGGGCGCTACGGCCCCAACCCCATGTGGGTGAACCTGGACCTGTCGATCTGGTTCATGCTCAATTTCTGCATGCTGATGCTGGCCAGCTTCCGTGCGGCGGAACCGTTGCGGCGCAGCGCACTGTTCGATCCGCTGACCGGCGCATTGAACCGTCGCGGCCTGGATAACGAACTGGAGTCGCACAGCGCGCGGCCCGCGACAGAGCACGGGCTGGCCGTGATCGTGCTGGACCTGGACCACTTCAAGGCCGTCAACGACGACCATGGCCACGAGACCGGCGACCGCGTGCTGCAGCGGTTCTCCGACGTGGTGCGCGGCTGCATCCGCAGCGAGGACGTGTTCGCCCGCCTGGGCGGCGAGGAGTTCATGCTGGTGCTGCGCGACACCCAGGCCGATACCGCGCAGGCGCTGGCCGAGCGCATCCGCCAGCAGGTGATGGCGCTGGAATTCGCACCCGCCGGCCGCGCCATCCGCGTCACCGTCAGTCTGGGCATTTCCTTCACCGCCGATCGCCATGCGCCCTACGACGTCCTGATCCGGCTGGCCGACGAGGCGCTGTACGCGGCCAAGCACAAGGGTCGCAACCGGATCGAGGTACGCTGGCACCCCGCCTGACCCCGAGACCCCCCATGCCGCGTTGCCATCGCCTTGCCCTCGCCCTGTTCCTGTGTGGTGCCGCACCGCTCGCGCACGCCTCGGCCTATCGCTCGGTCTGCCCCGCCGATCCAGGCCACGCGCCCACCGGGGAACTGACCGCCACCCGCGTCGCGGCGGCCAAGGTCGACGACGACCAGGACCGGCTGTACGAGGGTCCGGTGTGGAAGGACGGCGCGCTGTACCTGTCGGACTTCGTGCACAGCGGACGCTTTCCTTCTCGCATCCGCCGCTTCACGCCGCCAGACCGCTGGGAAACCGTGCTCGAGGACAGCGGCAGCAACGGCCTGGCGCTGGACACTGACGGCCGCCTGCTTGCCGCCACGCACGACCGCAAGCAGGTGGCGCGCGTGGACCTGGCCGACGGTTCGCGCACGGCGCTGGTGTCGAGCTTCGACGACGCGCCGTTCAATTCGCCGAACGACCTGGTGATGGCGGCCGACGGCACGCTCTACTTCACCGACCCGGATTACCAGCGCAAGGCCGCGCCCGGCGGACAACCGCTCACGCGCGTGTACCGTCATCACGACGGCAAGACGACGGTGGTGGACGACACGCTGCGCAATCCCAACGGCATCGCATTGTCGCCGGATGGCGGCACGTTGTACGTCGCGGGCGGCACCGACGATGGCGACGTGCTGCGCGCGTACGCGCTGCGCGAAGGCGTACCTGGACCCGGCCGCGACCTCGCCCGCATCAACGGCGGCGACGGCCTGGCCGTGGATTGCCTGGGCAACGTGTACGTCACCGAACATGGCGAGCGGCGGGTGCGCGTGTTCTCGTCCGCCGGCGAGGTGCTGGCGACTATCCGCGTGGACGCCAACATCACCAACGCCGCGTTCGGCGGCCAGGACCGCAGCACCCTGTTCCTCACCGGCGCGGCCAGCCTGTGGTCGATCGACCTGGACGTGGCGGGGCTGCCGTACTGAGCTCGTAGGGTGCGCTATGCGCACGACGCATGGACGTGTCACCACCGCGCGTGCGCTGAATCCTTCTCCCCCCGGGAGAAGAGCCTGCCCCGTACGCGATACGGGGTGGCGCGCAGCGCCGGATGAGGGTGTGCGTGCCGCTGAACCCACCCCACTTCGCCGACCCTCACCCCAACCCCTCTCCCGGTGGGAGAGGGGCTTCAAGCGCGACGCGGACGTAGCGTGCGCCATGCGCACGACGCATGAACCCGTCACCGCGCGTCGTGCGCGCGGCGCACGCTACGTGGATCGCGCCCACGCTTGCACATGCAACAAAAAAACCCCGCCGAAGCGGGGTTTTTCGTGGTCCGGATCCGTGCCGCGATCAGAACTTGTACTGCATCGCCACGCCGAACAGGTCGGCGCCGCCTTCGAAGTCGCCGACCAGGCGCGCGCGCGTGCTGGTGGTCAGGTCCACTTCGGGGGTGTCGACGATGTCAATCTTCACGTAGCTGGCGCTCAGCTCGAAGTGCTCGGACACGTTCCAGGTCATGCCCAGCGAGTACCACATGCGGTCCTGGTCGGGCAGGCGCGGGGTGCGGTACGGACGGCTGACCGGGGAGTCGTCGCGGGCCACGCCGGCGCGGAAGGTGAACTTGTCGCTGAACTTGTACTCGCCACCGATCGAATAGAACCAGTTCTCGTCCCAGCTGTAGTCCTCGACCGAGTCGGGCTGCGCGGGGTTGTCGAACTCGATGCGGATTTCCTGCAGCGACGACCATTCGGTGCGGGTGGCTTCGGCCATCACGGTGAAGCGGTCGGTGGCGTAGTAGGTGGCGCTGAACGCATCGACGGCCGGCGTGGTCAGGTCGGCACCGCCGCCGCCATTGATGAAGACGCTGTTGCCCAGCGCGGCGCGGACGTTGGCCGGCACTTCGAACACCGAGTCGCCTTCCAGCTCATGGTCGATCTCGGAGCGGTGCGAATAACCCAGCGACAGCTTGTCGGTCGGGCGCCAGTTGACGCCGACGATCCAGCCCAGGCCGTTGTGGGTGCCGTTGATGCTGGCGAAGCCGTCGTTGCGCTGCGGACCGAACTGCGCGGTCGGGCCCACGCACGCGGCCGGACTGCGGCCGCAGATGATGGTGCCGAAGTCGACCGCGTTGGACAGGGTGACGTCGGCGTGTTCGTAGATCAGACCGGCGCCGACCGAGAAGCTGTCGCTCAGCTCGAGCGAGGCGGCCAGGGTCAGGTCGACGATCTTCACGTCCGATTCCAGCGCGTGGTAACGGCCCTTCCAGCCGTCGTCGTATTCGGTCTTCAGGCCGAACGGCGCGCTGATCATCATGCCCAGCGTCAGGTACTCGAAATCGCCGCTCAGCGGCAGGATGAAGGAGGCGGCCGGCACGGCGGCCACGTCACCGGCGTCGCCGCCGTTGCCGCCGGTCAGCGGCTGCTGGAACGGGGTGCCGGTGGCGGCGGTGCCGCTGCCGGTGAATTCGTAGGACAGGTCGATCGCGGTGACGTCGGCCTGCAGGGTGCGCTCGGTGAAGGTGGACATGACGGCGGGGTTGTTGACCACCACCGAGGCGTCGCCCTTGGCGGAGGCCGAACCGGCCATCGCGCGGCCCTGGGCCTTGACGCTGTTTTCCTTCAGCTGGAAGGCGGCGGCGTGGACGTCGCCGTAGGCGAGGACGCCGGCGATGCCGAGAGCCAGCGCCGAGACGCGGGTGAGGTGCTTAGCAAATTCCATGGAGTGTCTCCGGAGACGTGGGTAATGAGTACCTGCGCCGATCCGGTCGCGGGTGTTGTATTCCACCCGTTCGACCTGCCGGAAGCCCCTCCCGACATACGACGCCGTATGCAGTATACCCGCTAACTAAACTCTAACAATCCGCTGTAAGTCATTGCCCCTATTCAGTTTCGTTGCGTCGCACCATGGGCAGTGCGGCAGGGACCGGCTACAGTGCGCGCGCATGTTCGTCTCGCTGCCTTCCCGCCGGAAACCCCCCGTCCGCTGGGCCACGCCCGCCCTGCTGGTCCTGTTGTCCGCCACCTTCTGCTGGGCGCTCACGCTCGGCGACGCGGCGCAGGGCCACCTGCTGACCCGGTGGGGTGCGTTGACCGGGGGCATGGTGGCGCCGGAGGTGTGGCTGGCCTCGCTGCAGAGCGGCACGGTGCTGCGGCTGTTCACGGCGCTGTTCCTGCACGCGGACTGGGCGCACCTGCTGGGCAACCTGGTGTTCCTGCTGATCTTCGGCCTGCCGTCCGAGCGGGCGATGGGGCCGTGGCGGTTCCTGCTGCTGTTCCTGGTGGGTGGCGCCGTGGCCAACGTGGCCGCCGTGCTGAGCATCGGCACACCGGACCGCGTCATCATCGGCGCCAGCGGCGCGATCTCGGCGGTCATCGGCGCCTACCTGGCGCTGTTCCCCACCGCCAAGCTCGGCGTGGTGCTGCCGCTGGGCCTGTTCCTGGAATTCGTCAAGGCGCCCGCCTCGCTGCTGATCGGCATCTGGGCGCTGCTGCAGGTCGTGTTCGCCTACACCGGCCCGGCCTTCGGCGCCGTGGCGTGGTGGGCGCACATCGCCGGCTTCCTGTTCGGCGTGGTGTTCGCGCTGTTCGTGCGCGCCGCCATCGCGCGGCGGATGCGCCAGCGGCAAGGGTATTGAAGGCAGGAGTGAGGGGAGAGAAGTGAGGAGTGAGAAAAGGCGGCCGTGCTTTCGCTCACTCCTCACTCCTCTCCCCTCACTCCTATAATCGCCGCATGAAGAAGACGCTCTACAAGATCACCTTCCACAACCACACCAAGGTCTACGAGCTGTACGCACACAAGGTAGCGGCCAGTGGACTGTGGGGCTTCACCGAAGTCGCCGACCTGGTCTTCGACGTGCACGAGGGACTGGTGGTGGATCCCACCGAAGAGCGGCTGCGCGACGAGTTCGGCAACACCCGGGTGCTGCACCTGCCGATGCAGAGCATCATCCGGGTCGAAGAGGTCGAGCGGAAAGGCCAGTCGGCGATCCGCGATGCGGCCACCGGCGAGAAAGTGGTCACGCCGTTCCCGATGCCGGCCAAGCCGCGGTAGGCGGGAAAGTCGATCATCCTGAGGGAGCGACGTCAGTCGCGAATTGCCGACACCGGGTTCGCGACTGACGTCGCTCCCACACCGTCGTGCTCAGCGCCGCTGCCGATCCGACGTTGTCCGCGCCGTCGCGGCGACCTTCTTCAGTTCCGCCAATGCGGCGGTGATCGGCGCCTCGCCATCCAGCACGTCGCCGGGCACGTAGCCGGCAGCGCCTTCCTCGTCGCCGCGCAGATGGCCGGGCAGCGTGGCCTCGGTGATGAAGAGCTGGCCGTCCTGCTCCACCACGGAACCCGGCTTGCCGCCCGTCTCCGGCTTCACCACCACGTCCGGCACGATGCCGCTGGCCTGGATCGACTTGCCGCTGGGCGTGTAATAACGCGCGGTGGTCAGCTTGACCGAGTCACCGTTGTCCAGCGGCAGTACGGTCTGCACCGAGCCCTTGCCGAACGTGCGACTGCCGACCACGCGCGCACGCTGGTTGTCGCGCAGCGCGCCGGCCAGCACTTCCGATGCGCTGGCCGAACCGGCATCGACCAGCACCACCACCGGCGCGCCGTCCAGGCGGTCGCCGGGCGTGGCGTCGAACTTGGAATCGCTGATCGACAGGCGTCCGCGCGTGCTGACGATGTTGCCCGAGTCCAGCAGGTCGTCGGCGATCTGCACGGCCGCCAGCAGCAGGCCACCGGGGTTGCTGCGCAGGTCCAGCACCAGGCCGCGCAGCTTGCCGTTCTCCTGCAGTTTGTCGACCTGCTTCTGGAAGTCGGCAGCGGTGTCGGTCTGGAAGGCGCTGATGCGCACGTAGCCGTAGCCCGGTTCGAGCACGCGGCTGCGCACGCTGGCCACGCGGATGGTGTCGCGCACCAGGCTAACGTCGAACGGCTTGGGCGTGCCCTCGCGCACGATGGTCAGCACGATCCTGCTACCGGGCGCGCCACGCAGCGGCTCCATGCCGTCTTCGGCACTGATCGGCTTGCCGTCGATGGCGGTGATCAGGTCGCCGGACTTGATGCCGGCCTTGGCCGCGGGCGTATCGTCGATGGGCGAGACCACCAGCAACGTGCGGTCGGGTTGCTGCATCAGTTCCACGCCGATGCCTTCGTAGGCACCGTTGGCCTGCTCGTCGAAGGCTTCGGAATCGGCCTTGTCGAAATAGGTGCTGTGCGGATCCAGGTCGAGCAGCAGGCCGCGGATGGCGGACTGCATCAGCTTCTTGTCTTCGACCGGCTCGACGTAGGCCTCCTTCACCGCGTTGAACACCGCCACGTAGCGGCGGATTTCCTCCAGCGGCACCTTCGGCGCGTTCTCCGCGGCGTCGGGATCGTCGCTGGGCGCGACCACCGGAGGCGCTTCCGGCAGCGGGGCCTGCTGCTGCGCCCAGGCCGGCAACGCGGCCAACAGGGCGACGGTCAGGAGAGCCAGGGGAAGACGCTGCAGCATGCGCGGAGCTCCGTAAAGGGCGGACGATGGACACCGCGAACGCCCGCGGAGTTCATCCGGATTATGCGTGAAGCCGTGCGGACCGGATGTTCAAGCCGGGTTATGGCCGGCGGCGCCGTTCATCGCCGCTGCAGCCACGAGGACGGATCGACCGGCTGGCCGTTGCGGCGAAGTTCGAAGTACAGCGCGGCCTGGCCCTGCCCGCCCGAGGTGCCGACGCGCGCGACCGCCTCGCCACGCTTCACCCGGTCGCCACTGTCCTTCAGCAGACTGTCGTTGTGCGCATACAGGCTCATATAGCCGTTGCCGTGGTCGAGGATCAGGATCAGGCCGTAGCCGGTCATCCATTCCGAGAACACCACGGTGCCGTCGGCCACCGCCGTGACCGGGGTGCCGGACGGCGCACCGATCAGCACGCCGGTGCTGGCGCGGCCATCCGGCAGGCGACCGCCATAGCGCGCCAGCAGGTTGCCCGAGACCGGCCAGCCCAGTCCGCCCACTTTCAGCGGCGGCGCCGACGCCACGGCCGGACGCGGCGGTGCGCTGTCGCGCGCGGGCCGCTGGCTGGTGCCGGCGGTGTCGCGCTTCTTCGCGGCGGCCGCCTCGGCGGCGGCACGACGGGCAGCAGCGCGTCGCTCCGCTTCGGCGCGGGCGGCGGCGGCGCGCAGGTTCGCCAGCAGGCGCTCCAGCGAACGCGCATCCTGTCCCAGCGCCTTTTCCTTGCTCGCACGATCCTGGTAACGCTCGTCCAGATCGGCCACCAGGCTGGCGCGCGACCTGCGATCCTTTTCCAGCTGCGCGACCTGGTCGCGTTGCCGCGCCCGCGCCGCGTCCAGTTCGACGCGGCGGGCGGCGATGTCCTGCTCCACCTGGTCCAGCGCCGCCAGTTCGGTGTTGAGGGAAGCGATGCGGCGCGCCTGGTCGCGCTGCACATAGCGGTGGTAGGCGAGCAGGCGGTTGGCGTCGGCCACACGCTCCTGCGACAGCAGCACCTTCAGTGGCGCATCGTCGCCGCGTTGGTACGCCGCGCGCACCAATCCCGCCAGTTGCGCGCGCTGGGCCGCCTGCTGTGCGCGCATCGCATCGCGCTGGCGCTGCAGGTCTTGCAGTGCGGCGGCTTCGCGGCGCAGCGCCGCTTCGGTCTCGGCCAGCGAGCGTGTGGTGCGCCCGACCTGTTCGTCCGCGTCACGCAGCTGGCGCGACGCGGCACCGCGCTCGCCTTCCAGCTTGCGGCGTTCCTGCGCGATCGACTTCAGCTCGCTGCGCACGCGCTGCAGCTTCTGCTCGGCCTCGCGCGAGGACTGCGCCGGGGCGGGCGCCACCAGCGACAACCCCGCGAGCAGGAGCACGCCGCATGCGAGCCGGACGCGATGCGGCATCAGGCGTCGATCAGGCTGCGGCCGCTCATGTCGGCCGGTTGCGGCAGGCCCAACAGCTTCAGCAGCGTCGGCGCGACATCGCGCAGCGCGCCGCCGCTGCGCAGCGTGGCGACCGGTGCGCCTGCCGGCTGCACCAGCACCAGCGGCACCGGGCCGACCGTATGCGCGGTATGCGGCTGGCCGGTGGCGGGGTCGCGCATCATTTCCAGATTGCCGTGGTCGGCGGTGATGATCATCGCGCCGCCCGCCTGACGCACGGCGGCATCGATCGCGCCGACCGCCTTGTCCACCGCCTGCGCGGCCAGGATCGCCGCCTGCAGGTCGCCGCTGTGGCCGACCATGTCGGGATTGGCGATGTTGCAGACGATCGCGTCGAAGCGGCCCGAGCCGATCGCATCGACCAGCTTCTCGGTCAGCTCCGGGCAGCTCATCTCCGGCTGCAAGTCGTAGGTGGCGACCTTGGGGCTGGGGATCAGGATCCGCTCCTCCCCGGCGAACACGTCCTCGCGGCCGCCACTGAAGAAGAACGTCACGTGCGCGTACTTCTCCGTCTCGGCGATGCGCAGCTGGGTCAGGCCGTGCTCGGCCAGCAGCTCGCCGAAGGTTTCGCGCAGATCATCCGGTCCGAACGCCACCGGCGCCGGCAGCTTGGCGTCGTATTCGGTCAGGCAAACATAGCGGGCGAGCGTGGGCACGCGGGCCTCGAATCCGTCGAACGCCGGCGACACGAACGCCGCGCTCAACTGGCGCGCGCGGTCGGCGCGGAAGTTCATGAACACCACCGCATCGCCATCGGCCATCGGCCGCGCGCCGTCGATGACGGTGGGCAGCACGAATTCGTCGTTCTCGCCGCGCGCATACGCGGCCTCGAGCGCAGCGATGCCACTGGCGGCATGGTGGTCGCTACTGGCTTCGACCATCGCATCCCACGCCAGCCGCACGCGGTCCCAGCGCTTGTCGCGGTCCATCGCGTAGTAGCGGCCGCTGACCGAGGCGATGTGCGCGTTGCCGAGTTTCGCGCACAGGTCCTGCAGCGCGCGCAGGCTGGGTTCGGCCGACTTCGGCGGCGTGTCGCGGCCGTCGAGGAAGGCATGCACCGCCACCCGCGGCACGCCCTGGCGCTTGGCCAGTTCGAGCATCGCGAAGATGTGCAGTTCGTGGCTGTGCACGCCGCCCGGCGACAGCAGGCCGAACACGTGCAGCGTCTTGCCGTCGGCCTTGGCGGCGTCGCAGGCGGCGACGAGCTCGGCGTTGGTGTAGAAGCTGCCGTCTTCGATGGCGGCGTCGATGCGGGTCAGGTCCTGGTAGACGATGCGGCCCGCGCCGAGGTTCATGTGGCCGACTTCGGAGTTGCCCATCTGCCCGTCGGGCAGGCCCACGTGGCGCCCCTCGGTGTGTATCAGCGTGTGCGGCGCGGTGGCCAGCAGGCGGCGCCAGTTCGGCAGGTCGGCCTGCGCCAGCGCATTGTCGGTGGGGTCTTCACGATGGCCCCAGCCATCCAGGATCAGCAACACGACGGGCTTGGGACGCTTCACGGACGCAGGGGATGCGGACACGGCAGGATTCCAGTGACTTCAGGCAGGTGACGATTGTAGCCAAGCATGGTGCCATCCTTGTCCGCACGCCAGCGTTTAAACCCTCGTCCACGCTGGCGCATCAGACCGATACGAGACCACCCGAGAGGCAATCCCATGATCCGTCCCCGTACCGCGCTGCTGCTGACCCTGGCCCTGGCCACCACGCCTGCCCTGGCCCAGCAGGAAATCTCCAAGGTCAACGGCAGCATCACCGCCGACGCCGGCCAGGCCTATGGCGACCTGGACACCGTCAACGGCAGCATCCGCATCGCCGAGGGCGCCACCGCCGAAGACGCCAGCACCGTCAACGGCAGCATCAACGTCGGCGACAAGGCACGCGTCGATTCGCTGGAAACCGTCAACGGTTCGATCCGCGTCGGCAAGGACGTGCAGGTCCGCAAGGACGTGGAGACCGTCAACGGCAGCATCTTCACCGACCGCGGTACCACCGTCGGCGGCGGCATCGAGACCGTCAACGGCGCCATCGGCCTGGTCGCCACCCAGCTGGCCGGCGGCATCGAAACGGTCAACGGCGACATCACCGTCGGCATCGGCTCTCAGGTGAAGGGCGGCATCAAGGTCGAGAAGCCGCAGGGCTGGAGCATCAAGCCCAAGCGCGACCCGCGCATCATCATCGGGCCGAACGCCGTGGTCGAAGGCCCGCTGGTGTTCGAGCGTGCGGTCACCCTGTACGTGCACACCAGCGCCAAGGTCGGCACGATCACCGGTGCCACCGCCAAGCCGTTCAGCACCGACACCGCACCGGCCGAGTAAGCCTCGCTGCCCCCTCCCCCGCTCGCGGGGGAGGGTTGCGGTGGGGGCGCTGTTCGCGCAAAGCCGGACCCGCCCGTTACCGCTAGAATCGGGGTTCCGTTCGCTGAGGAATCCCGATGTCCCGCAAGTTGATGCTGGTGCTTGCCACCGCCGCCGCCCTGGCCGCGTGCAAGCGCGAACCCGAGGCGCCCGCCGCCGCGCCGGAAGCCGCCACCCCACCCGCCGCGGCGCACACCTTCACCGCCGACATCACCGAGGGCGACTTCGCCGACATGGTGAACACGCTGGCCTCGGACGAGTTTGAAGGCCGCGCGCCTGGCTCGGTCGGCGAAGAGAAGACCGCCGCCTATCTCGAAGCGCAGATGAAGCGCATCGGCCTGCAGCCGGGCAACAACGGCAGCTACTTCCAGGACGTGCCGATGGTGGAAACCACCGCCGACGAGGCCGCGACCACGCTGTCGCTGACCACCTCCACCGGCAAGCGCGACCTGAAGTTCGGCACCGACTACGTCATCGGCACCCGCACCGGCCAGACCGAGGTCAAGCTTGACGCCAGCGACCTGGTGTTCGTCGGCTACGGCGTCGATGCGCCGGAGCAGCAGTGGAACGACTACGCCGGTCAGGACTGGACCGGCAAGACCGTGGTGATGTTCGTCAACGACCCGGGCTTCCACAACAAGGACGAGGCGCTGTTCGGCGGCAACCGCATGACCTACTACGGCCGCTGGACGTACAAGTTCGAGGAAGCCGCGCGCAAGGGCGCCGCCGCTGCGCTGATCGTGCACGACACCGCTGGCGCCAGCTACGGCTGGGACGTGGTGAAGAATTCCTGGTCCGGCGCGCAGTACGACCTGCCCGCCAAGGACGACCCGGAGAAGCGCATCCCGCTGCAGGGCTGGTTGAGCGCCGAGGCTGCCAAGCAGCTGTTCGCCGATGCGGGCCTGGACCTGGACGCCGCCTACGCCAACGCCGGCAAGCGCGGCTTCAAGCCGGTGCCGCTGAAGGCGCAGCTGTCCGCCGCGGTGAAGAGCACCATCACCGAGAAGACCTCGCGCAATGTCATCGGCGTGCTGCCGGGCGCCAGCAAGCCCGACGAAGCCGTGCTGTACATGGCGCACTGGGACCACCTGGGCAAGCATGAGGGCGAAGAGGGCGACAACATCTACAACGGCGCCGTCGATAACGCGACCGGCGTGGCTGGCATCCTCGAGATCGCCGAAGCCTTCGTCCACCAGGATCCCAAGCCCGCGCGCTCGGTGGTGTTCGTGGCGGTGACGCTGGAGGAGTCCGGCCTGCTGGGTTCCAAGTACTACGTCGCGCACCCGACCTTCCCGCTGGACAAGATCGCCGGCGTGATCAACCTCGACGCGATGAGCGTGGGCGGCAAGTCGCGCGACTTCGTGGTCACTGGCAAGGGCAACTCGCAGCTGGAAGACATGCTGAAGGTCTACGCCGACCAGCAGGGCCGCGTGCTCGCCGAGGAAGGCAACCCGGCCGGCGGCTACTACTTCCGCAGCGACCACTTCAACTTCGCCAAGGCCGGCGTGCCGGCGCTGTACGCCAAGGGCGGCAACGACCTGCTGGACGGCGGCGTGGACGCCGGCAAGGCAGCGAGCGAGGAGTACGCCAAGCGCTACCACCAGGCCAGCGACGAAGTGCACGACGGCTGGAAGCTGGACGGCGTGGTGCAGGACCTGCAGGCACTGTACGGCGTGGGCAAGGACCTGGCCGTCGAAGGCGCGTGGCCGAACTGGTACGACGGCAACCCGTTCAAGGCTGCGCGCGACCAGATGATGAAGGCGGAACCGGCGAAGAAGTAAGCCTCACGTTCCGATGCGACATGAAAACGGCGCCGAGAGGCGCCGTTTTTTGTTCCTTCTCCCCGCCTGCGGGGAGAAGGTGCCCGGAAGGGCGGATGAGGGGCGAGCGCGATGATGTTCCGCACGATGTCTCTCCGCCATCATCGAACTCGGCAATCCAAGTGCGCAGATCCCGGATCATGCCTCCGTTCGCCCCTCACCCGCCTTCGGCACCCTTATCTCTTGGCGATCTGCCAGATTAGATGCCGAGAGCCGGCGTGGTCGAGCGTCACACCTTGGGTGCTACGACCGCGGGAGAGCAAGCTCGCCACGCCGGAA